>NEUZ01000001.1 GCA_002304435.1 Opitutia bacterium Tous-C8FEB
CGCGCTCCTCCTCGCCGCCGCCGGCCCCGCCGGGGCCCAGGTGCGTCCACCCGCCCCCGCCTCGCCGCCCCCCTCGGCCGAGGAGGTGCGCGTGATGTCCGAGTTCAAGGTGTTCGACAAGAAGCCCGTGCCGTTCACCGACGCCAATATGGACATCCCCCGCGGGATCAACGACGCCCAAGCGTACTACATCCTGAGCGCGGAGGAGATCGAGTCCTCCGGGCGAAACGACCTCGACGAAGTGCTGCGCGACAGCCTGACGCAGAATTCGGTGATGGAAACCAACGCGCAGATCGATCCGAGCGCGCTCACCAACCAACTGGGCGCCTCGAGTTCCATCAACCTCCGCGGGCTCGGCGCGTCGCAGACGCTGATCCTGATTAACGGCCAGCGCACTTCGAACCTCGCGAACCGCGGCGTCACTTTCCAACCAGACGTGAACGGCATCCCGCTGGCGGCGGTCGAGCGCGTCGAGGTGCTGCCCGGCAGCGCCTCGGCGCTCTACGGCGGCACCGCCGTCGGGGGCGTCGTGAACGTGATCCTCAAGCGCAGCTACACCGGCGGCCAGCTCTCCGCCAGCTACCAGAACACCTTCGACACCGATGCCCCCATCCGGACGGTGAGCGGGATCTACGGCTTCTCCCTCGGTCGGCGGACCCACATCACGGTCAGCGGCAGCTACTCCGACGGTAAGCCGCTGCGGCTGAAGGACCGTCCGTTCCTGATGGAGAACTTCCGGCGCGCCGTGGCCAACAGCCCGGCCACGTTCTACTCGCCAACGGCCACCTTCACGAGTGGAGCGACCCCCAACATCGTACTGAACAACGCCGCGGTGAACGGCTTCGCCAACGCGCAGACGGCGACGCTGACGCTCAAGTCCACCGGCCAGGCCCTCAACTCGCGCCTCACCCACATCCCCTACGGCATCTCGCCCTCGACCCCGCGCGCGACCCTCGACGCCGGCCTGCTCGCCAACGCCGGCCGCTACAACCTCGACTTCGCCCCGAGCGTGTGGCGCGGGCTCGAGAGCACGCTGGTCCACGTCCCCCGCAAGGAGGCCCTGATGGCCCGCGTCGACCATCAGGTGAACGCCCGGCTGAGCCTCTTCGCCGACTTCGCCTTCAACCGCAGCGCGACCCTCGAGGCCCGCTGGGTGCCGCTCGGCAACGGCGCCTACCAGTTCGCGGTGCCCGGCAACTCGCCCGCGAATCCGTTCCGCGAGAACGTTTTGATCAGCCTGCCGATCCCGCTGCGCCAGTCCGTCCCCAACGATGTGACCAACTGGGTCGGCGGCGGCGTGTTCGGCGCGCTCCTGAAGCTCCCCGCTGATTGGCGCGTCGCGGCCGACGTCAACTACTCCGTGACTTCGCAGAAGATCGACTACCCGCTGATGAACCTGACCAACGCGACCACCTTCGGGGGGAACGCCCCGCTGCTGTGGACCGGCGGGCTGAACCCCTTCGTCGACACCATCGCGCACCCGCTTGAACTCGAGCGCTACTACGGGCGCTGGACCGGGTACAACCGAGACACCATGCTGGACTACAACCTGCGCGGCTCAGGCCCAGTGTTTGACCTGCCCGGCGGCCGTCCGGTGCTCACGCTGGGCACCGAGATCTACACGGAGCGCCTGCCGCAGGCCTACGTCGGCGGCACCTTCCCCCCGCTGCCGCCCGCGACCGCCAACCCGACCAACCAGCACTCCTACTTCATCGGGCAGCGCATCTCGACCTACGCCGCGCACGCCGAGGTGAGCCTCCCGCTGGTCTCGGGCCGCAACGAGCGCCCGCTGCTCCGCGCGCTCGACCTGCAGGCGGCGGTCCGCACCGAGCGCTTCAACGTCTACACCAACCCGAACGGGCGCGTGAACCTCTTCCCCGACTCGCCGCCCTTCCCGCGCATCACCCGCAGCGCCGCTGAGAGCCGGCAGGACATCGCGCGGCTGCGCGCCACGAAGCCCACGCTCGGCCTCAAGTACCAGCCCTTCCACACGCTGACCCTCCGTGCGTCCTACGCCGAGGCGTTCCTCCCGCCGTCCTTCGCGCAGCTCACGCAGCGGATCAACACCGGCGGGCTCTCCGCCGCCACGCCCACCGCCGTGTTCTTCGACCCGGTCACCGGGACCAGCTACACCTCGCTGAGCGTGGCAGGGAACAATCCCGCCCTCGGCCCCGAGACCTCGCGCAACTGGGCGGGCGGCGTCATCTGGGAGCCGCAGGGCGCGCTCAAGGACCTCCGCGTGAACCTCGAGTACTGGCGGATCGCGAAGACCGGCCTCATCCGCAACGTCAACAACGTGCAGCAGCTGGCCAATATGGGCGACCGCGCCCCCGCGGGCAGCATCCAGCGCGACCCGGCGACGCGCCGCATCGAGCTCTTCACCTTCGCCTTCTATAACGTCGGCGACGGCCTCACCGACGGCTGGGACGCCTCGGTCGACTACCGGCGCGCCACGCCCATCGGCGTCTTTGCCGCCCGGGCCCGCGCGACCCTCACCGAGAACCTCCAGCTGCCGCCGGCGATCGGCTACCCGGCGCTCGAGTACGTGGGCTACCCGAACTCCGGCGGGACGAACCGCGCGAAGGCCAACCTCACCCTCAGCTGGTCCGGCGGCCGCGGCTGGCGCGCGTCGTGGAGCGCGGTGCACCACGGCGGCTACCGGCAGGCCGGCGCCCCGGGCGACCCGGTCTACCTCGGCGCGGCCAATCCCAACCTGATCACCACGAGCACCGGACCCCAGGGCGGGTTTCGGGTCGCCGCGCAGACTTTCCACAATCTCAATGTCAGCCACGCCTTCGGGCCGCGCCACCGCTGGCCCTACCTGCGCCGCCTCTCCGTGCAGCTCACCCTGAACAATGTCCTCGGCACCGAACCCGCCTTCGACGCCGGGAACAACCGCGCGCCTTTCTTCTACAGCCGCTACGGCAGCATCCGCCTGCGCGACTACATCCTCCGCGTGAAACGCGACTTCTGACCCTTCCCGCCGATGCGCCTCCTCCCCCTCCTCGCCCTCGCGCTGCTCCCGTTCCCCGCCGCGGCCGCGGCCCCCGCGCGGCCACCCAACGTCGTCCTCGTGCTGATCGATGACCTCGGCTGGCGAGACCTCGGCAGCTACGGGAGCACCTTCCACGAGACCCCCAACCTCGACCGCTTCGCCCGCGAGTCCGTCCGCTTCACCGACGCCTACTCCGCCTGCCACGTCTGCTCACCCACGCGCGCGAGCATCCTCACCGGCAAATACCCCGCCCGGCTGCAGCTGACCGACTGGCTGCCGGGCCGGAAGGAGTTCCCCTTCCAGCGCCTGCGGAACGCGCCCGTGCGCCAGCACCTGCCCCTCGAGGAGACCACGCTCGCGGAGGCGCTGCGCGCCCGCGGCTACGCCACCGGCCACTTCGGCAAATGGCACCTCGGCGAGGAGCCCAACGGCCCGCGCGCCCAAGGTTTCGACGTCCAGGTACCTCGCTGGAATAAGGGCTGGCCCAACCCAGGCTTCCACCCGCCCTTTAAACTCGACGGCCTCGATGACGCACCCGGCCAGTACC
The DNA here is from genome assembly GCA_002304435.1 of Opitutia bacterium Tous-C8FEB. Taxonomy (GTDB): domain Bacteria; phylum Verrucomicrobiota; class Verrucomicrobiia; order Opitutales; family Opitutaceae; genus ER46. The sequence continues at coordinate 3,543 of NEUZ01000001.1, forward strand.
TGACCGACCGCCTTACCGACGAGGCGCTGCGCTGGGTCGAAGAGCACCGCGACCGGCCGTTCTTCCTCTACCTCTCTCACTTTGCGGTGCACGACCCGATTCAGGCGCCGGAGGCGCTCGTGGCCAAGTATCGCGCGAAGCTCCAAGGCCGCTCGGCGCCCGCGGAGCCGGCCTTCGTGCTTGAGGGCAACCCAGACGACACCAGCCCGCCGACGCGCGCGGAACTCGGCGAGCTTGCCCGCCGCGAGGAGTTCGCCGTGCACCGGGTCTTCCCCAACCGCACGGTCAAGATCCGCCAGCACCAGGACAACCCCGTGTTCGCCGCCATGGTCGAGAACCTTGACCAGAATTTCGGTCGCCTCACCGACAAGCTCGAGGTCCTCGGCCTCACCGGGCAAACGATCGTGATCTTCGTCTCCGACAACGGCGGGATGGCCGCCGCCAACTTCGGCCGGCCCGACCGGGTGGTCGCGGCCAACGCCCTCGACGCGGCGTACTCCACCTCCAACCTGCCGCTCCGTGGCGCCAAGGGCTGGCTCTACGAGGGCGGCATCCGCGTGCCCCTGATGATCCGGGCACCCGGAGCCGGGGTGCGCGGCGGCGTGGTGAGCGAGGTACCGGTTATCAGCACCGATCTCTACCCCACGATCCTCGAGCTCGCCGGCCTGCCCGCCCTGCCGGAGCAGCATCGCGACGGCGTGAGCCTCGCGCCGTTGTTGCGCGGCGGTCAGGCCCCCACGCGCGACGCGCTCTTCTGGCACTTCCCCCACTACAGCAACCACGGGCGCCAGAGCCCGGGGGCCGCGATCCGCGCCGGGGAGCACAAGCTGCTCCTCTACTTTGAGCAGCAGCGGGTGCAGCTCTTCAACCTGCGGGCCGATCCGGGCGAGCAGGACGATCTCGCGGCCACCCAGCCCGCCCTCGCCCGGGCGCTCACCGATCGCCTCCGCCAGTGGCAGCGGTCCGTCGGTGCCGCCGTGATGGAACCCAACCCCGATTACCGTGAAACCCGCTGAAGGCTTCCGCCGCGCTCCGACCCGCCGGCCCTGGCTGTTCCTCGCCGCACTGCTGCCGGGCACGCTGGCGGCCGCCGGCCTCACGCTCCGGCACGATGCCGCGCAGCACACGATCGCCGTCCTCCGCGACGGCACCGCGGAGCCGCTGCTCACCCAGCACGCGCGCCCCGATTTCCGCCCGTACCTGCACCCGCTCGTCGCGCCGGACGGCCGCGGCGTCCTCACCGAGTTCAGCCCCGGCCACCACCGCCACCAGACCGGCATCTACTGGGGGCTCACCCGCGTCAACGGCCGCGACTACTTCCACAACCCCGGCGCCAGCCACTGGCGCCGCGTCGCCCTAACCCCGCTCGTCGCCCAGGGCCGCGAGGTGCGTTGGTCGACCCTTTACCACCTGCTAGACGAGGCGGGTCAGCCAGTGATGGCGGAGACGCAGACGTGGACCTTCCGCGAGGCGGGCGGCCGCTACCTGATCGACCTAGAGTGGAAGGGCGATGGGCTCGTCGACCTCACGGTGGCGAAGTACGACTACGGCGGGCTCTTCCTCCGAATGCCGTGGCGCGCCGGGATAGAAGGGGCGGTCACGAACAGCAACCGCCAGCGGAATGAACGCGCCAACGGCCAGCGCGCGGTCTGGCTCGACATCGGGCTCAAGGTGGAAGGCCGCCCGGATCCGGCGCACATCGCCATTCTCGACCACCCGCGGAACCCCGGTTACCCGCTGCCGTGGCGGGTCGACAAGCAGCTCGGCGCCGGGCCGAGCCGCGCCATCGCCGGCGACTGGACCATTGCGCGCGGCCGCGCGGAGATCTTCCGCCACCAGCTCGTCGTCTACACCGGACCGCTCGACGACGTGGGGCTGATGGAGGCGTGGAAAACCTACACCGGGGAGCGTTCGGACTTCGTGCTGTGGAACCTCGCGCGGGCCGAGGCGAAGGCCGCGCCGTTCCTCACCGGCGAACAGGCGCTCGCCCGGATGACGACCGCCCCCGGTCTCGAGGTACGCCTCGCGGCGGCGGAACCGATGATTACGCAGCCGATGGCCTTCTGCTGGGACGACCGCGGCCGCCTGTGGATCGCGGAGAACCGGGACTACGAGACGCGGCGCACCGGCTTCGCCAACCACGGGGACAGCCGCATCCTGATCCTTGAGGACACCGACGGGGACGGCGCCTTCGACCGGCGGAAGGTGTTCCTCGAGGGCATCCCCTTCCCGGCCGCGATCGCGGTCGGCTTCGGCGGGCTTTGGCTCGGCGCGCCGCCCAACCTGCTCTTCGTGCCCGACCGCGATGGCAACGACCGGGCCGACGCGGACATCCAGATCCGGCTGACCGGCTGGGGCATCCAGGACCGCCACGAGACGCTGAACAGCTTCAATTGGGGCCCGGATGGATGGCTCTACGGCTGCCAGGGCTTCGCCACCCGATCCGTCGTGGGCAAACCGGCGGACGGTGGCCGCCTGTACCGTCGCGGCGACGCCTTCCCGGAGAAGCTGCCGGTCGTGGACGGGCAATACATCGACGGCGGCGTCTGGCGCTATCATCCGGTGAAGGACCGCTTCGAGGTCGTCGCGCACGGCTTCAGCAACCCTTGGGGCCTCGATTTCGACGACCACGGCCAGATGTTCATCACCGCCTGCGTCATCCCTCACCTCTGGCACGTGATCCCGGGCGGCGTTTACCACCGGCAGGGCGGCAAGCACCTTAATCCCCACATCTACGAGGACATCCGCACCATCGCAGACCACAGCCACCGCTCGGCGCACGGCGGCGCGCGCGTCTACCTCGCAGACGCCTTCCCGCGCGAGTACCGCGGTCGCATCTTTATGGCGAACATCCACGAGCACGCGCTGCTCTCCGACATTCTGGAGCCCCGCGGCTCCGGTTTCGTCGGCCGCCACGGGGACGACACCCTACTGGCCAACGATCCCGCGTGGGTCGGCTTCAGCGTGGAGACGGGACCCGACGGCGCGGTCTACGTGCTCGATTGGCACGACGGCGACATCTGCGGCAACTCGGTCGATGCCAAGGACACCGGCCGCATCTACCGGGTGGCCCCCAAGGGTCTGGCCGGCCGCGCGGGCCTGAACCTCGCCGCGCAGTCGGACCCCGAACTGCTCGGGCTGCTGAATCACCGTAACGACTGGTACAGCCGCCGCGCCCGTGTGCTGCTGCAGCAGCGCGCGGCGGAAGGCCGCCTCTCTCCGGCTGTCGCGCCCCAGCTGGAGGCGCTCTTCCGCGACGCACCCGACGCCGCCGGCAAGCTGCGCGCGCTCTGGACGCTGCACGTTACCGGGACCGCGACGCCCGCGCTCCTGCGGAGCGCCCTGGATCACGCCGAGGCCCACATCCGTGCGTGGGCCGTGCAGCTGCTGGCCGAGGACCAGGCGGTCGGCGCGGAGGCCGTGGCCAAGTTTGGCCAGTTGGCCCGGAACGACCCCTCGCCGGTGGTGAGACTCGCCGTGACCGCCGCCCTGCAGCGGATGCCCCCGGCGCAACGATGGGACATCCTCGCCAGCCTGATTAGCCACGCCGCCGACGCGACGGATCACAATCTGCCGAAGATGCTCTGGTTCGCCCTCGAACCGCTGGTTCCCGCCGACCCCACCCGCGCCCTCGCCCTAGCCGCGGGCGGCCAAATCCCGGTGCTCGCGCGCTGGACGGCGCGGCGGGCGGTCGCGGCGGATCAGTTGGCTGCCATCGTCGCCGCCCTCCGGGCCGCCCCCGCGAATGGCCCGCGACAGGCGCTGCTGGAGGGATTGCGGGACGGGCTCGCCGCCCAGGGACGCCGGGACGCAGAGGCGCCGCCCGCGTGGCCCGCCACCGCCGCCGCGCTCGAAGCGGCGGGTGACGCGGCCGTGCGGGACTTGCTCGCGCAGGTCGGCCAGCTCTTTGGTGACGCCAAGGCACGGGCGGCCCGGCTCGCGGCCTTGCGCGATCCGGCGACCAGTCTCAACCAGCGCCGCGAGATCCTGCAGGCCTTCGCGCGCGACGCCGTGCCGGAGGCGTTGCCGCCGGTCCTGCGCCTGCTCGAGGAACCGGCGCTGCGGCGCGACGCGATCCGCGCCCTCGCCGCATTCGAGGATCCGGGTATCGCCCGGGAGCTCCTCGCGCGCTACGCCGCCCTCGACGCAGGCGACCGCGCGGAGGCGATCCTGACCCTCTCGGCGCGCCGCGCCTCGGCGCAGGCCCTGTTCGGCGCGCTGCGCCGCGAGGCGGTGCCGCGCCGAGACGTCACGGCGTTCGCCGCCCGCCAGCTCCAGCGGGTGATCGGGCCCGCCTTCGGCGATTTCTGGGGCGCGGTAGCGCAGCCGGACGAGGAGAAGCTCGCCGAGATGGCCCGCCTCAAGCGCGTCCTCACCGAGGAGGAGTTCGCGAAGGCCGATCCCGCGCGGGGCCGGGGCCTGTTCGAGCGCACCTGCGCCGCCTGCCACCGCCTCTTCGACCAGGGCGGCGAGATTGGCCCGGACCTGACGGGCTCCAACCGCGCGAATCTCGACTACATCCTCACCGAGATCATCAACCCCAGCGAGGTGATGCAGGAGAGTTATCGGCTGGTGACGATCGCCACCCGGGACGGGCGCACCCTCGCGGGCAACGTCCGGGCCGAAGATGAGCGTCAGGTGACCCTACGCTCCGTCGGCCAGGACACCGTGGTCGCGCGCGCGGACATCGTCTCCCGCGACACCGCGGCGATCTCCCTGATGCCGGAGGGGCTCCTGCGCTCACTCGCGACCGACGAGGTCCGCGATCTCCTCGCCTACCTGCGCAGCGAGCGGCAGGTGGCGCCGGGCAAACCCTGAACGCCGACGCTCAACGGACTTGGAGCGTGTCGCCCTCGAAAGCGAGGCCCAGGTCCGGCACGACGACCGCCTTGCGCGCGCCTTCGCGGCGGACGCGGCCGGCCAGCCAGGCATCGTAACCGGTAGCTTGGGCGGCCGCGATCACGCTAGGCGCGAGCTCGGGGGCCACATAGGCCGCGAAGCCGACGCCCATATTGAAGGTCGCGTACGCCTCGCGCAGCTCAACCGGGCCCGCCTCCATAATGAAGCGGAACAGGGCCGGCGCGGGACGTGGCGCCGTGATCTCGTAGACGAAGGGCTCCTCGAGGCGCATTAGCTTGCGCCAGCCGTGGCCGGTGACGTGGGCGAGGTAGTTGAGGCGCAGCCCGCGGCGCTGGCACTCGCGAACAAAGGCCACGTAGATGACCGAGGGGGCCAGCAGGGCCTCCCCATAAGTTCGTGGGTCGCCGTGGCCGACCGGCGTCAGGTACCCCTGAGGTAACTCCGCGGCGATGCGCCGGCACAGCGTCAGTCCGTTGGTCTGCACCCCGGAGCTGGCGAGGAACACGATGGCGTCGCCCTCGCGCACCTCCCCGGTGATGCGGTGGTCCTTAGGGGCGATGCGGCCGAGGGCGGAGCCCGCGAGCACGATCGCTGGACGCTCCACCACCCCGCCCAGCGTGGGCGTCTCGCCGCCGCCCCAGACCGCACCCGCCTGCCGGCAACCCTCGGCGAAACCGGCGACGAGGGCCTCGGTGCGCGCCTGATCCGAGAACCAAGCGGAATCCCCGACCGCCGCATGCATCGCGACGGAGACCGGCAGCGCCCCGCAGGTGATGAGGTCGTTGACCATCGTCGCGACCGTGTCGATCGCGACCTCGCGGTAATACGTGCGCCCGGTGAGGGCGGCGACGGCGTCCGCAACCAGATTCTTGGTCCCCAGCCCCTCCTCCACGTGGGCGAGGAAGTGATCCGCCCCCTCGATGAGGTAGGCGCTCTCGCCGCGCGTGGACGCGGGCTCGGCGTAACCGTGGCCGGCGAGGGCGCCGGCGGTGGTGCGGGCCGCCTGCTGGCAGGCGCGCTTGAAGGCGTCGAGCTGGTCGTAACGGACGCCGGAGGATTCGTAGGAAAGCGCCATCTCAGTAACTCCGGCCCCCGCTCTTCTCGAAATAGTTTACGAAGGCCTGATTGACCACGCGGTAGCCGCCCGGCGTCGGATAACGGCCGGTGAAATACCAGTCGCCGGTGTGGTGGGGCACGGCGGCGTGCAGGCTCTCGACCGACTGGAAGATGAGTTCCACCTCGCCTGTCCAATCGAGCTGTTTGGGCCGGACCAGCTCGACGATCTTGCGCGAGATGTCCTCGGCGGTGAACGGCTCGTAGACGAGGCGCACGTGATTGCGGCAGCCACCCTCGCGGACCTCACGGCGGCACAACTCGTAGACCTCCTCGAGGACGGAGGCCTGGCCCCGCTCGCGGAGCAGCGCGACGGCCGCCTCGAAGGCGATGAATTTACCCAGCTCCGACATATCGATGCCGTAGCAGTCGGGGTAGCGGATCTGGGGCGCGGTCGAGGCGATGACGATGCGCCGCGGCCCGAGGCGGGCGAGGATGCGCAAGATCGAGCGCCGCAACGTGGTGCCGCGGACGATGGAGTCGTCCACCACGACGAGCGTGTCGCGGCCGGCGCGGATCGAGCCGTAAGTGATGTCGTAGACGTGGCTGGCGAGGTGGTTGCGCATCGTCTCCTGGCCGATGAACGTCCGCAGCTTGATGTCCTTGCTGACCACTTTCTCGCCCCGCGGCCAGTTGCGCAGGATCAGGTCGTCGAGCATCGCCTCGTCGAGGCGCCCCTCCCGGGCCGCGCCAAGGATGGCCGCCTTCACCTCGTCACGCCGCTGGGCACGCAGGGCGGTCATCAAGCCGTAGAAGGCGGTCTCCGCGGTGTTCGGGACGAAGCTGAAGACGGTATTCTCCCAGTCCCGCCCGATGCGCTCCACGATGCGCGGCGCCAGCTGGGCCCCGAGTTCCTGGCGCTCGCGGTAGATGTCGACGTCGTTGCCGCGGGAGAAGTAGATCCGCTCGAAGGAGCAGGAAGCGCGCGGGAGCGGGGCGGTGAACGGGGCCTCGGTCACGCGGCCGGAACGTTTGATCACACAGACGTGGCCGGGCGCGACCTCACGCACTTCCTCGGCCGCGAGGTCGAACACCGTCATCAGCGGCGCGCGCTCGGAGGCGAAGGCGACCACCTCGTCGTTCTGGAAGCAGAAACAGGGCCGGATGCCCGCCGGGTCGCGGGCCACGAAGGCGTCGCCGTTGCCGACCAGCCCGCAGAGGACGTAGCCGCCGTCCCATTTCTGGGACGCCCGGGTGAGCACGCGCGTCAGGTCCAGCTCCTCGCCGATGCGGCGCGAGAGCTGCTCGCCGCCGAGGTCCCGCGTGCGCAGGTAGCGGTAGTTGTCCTCGTGCTCCTCATCGAGGAAGAAGCCGATCTTCTCCAGAATGGCCTGCGTGTCGGTCGCAAAGATCGGGTGTTGTCCCATCGCGATCAGCGACTGGTTCAGCTCCTCGGTGTTGGTGAGGTTGAAGTTGCCGCAGAGCGCGAGGTTGCGCGTCGGCCACGGGCTGCGCCGAAAATACGGGTGGCAGGAGGACAGGCTGTAGCCGCCCGAGGTGCCGTAGCGCAGGTGGCCGAGCAGCAGCTCGCCGCCGAAGTCGAAGTTCCGCTTCACCGTATCCGCGAACTCCGGGTGGATATCCCCCGCGGAGACCTTTTCCTGATACTGGGCGAGCAGCGTCCGGAAAATGCGGTCCAGCGGGTTCGCCTTGATATTCCGCTCGCGGAACATGAAGGGTACGCCCGCGGGCATCTCCAGCTTCACGCAGGCCACACCGGCGCCATCCTGGCCGCGGTTGTGCTGCTTCTCCATCAGGAGGAATAACTTGGTGAAGCCCCAAAGCGGCGTGCCGTACTTCTCCTGGTAATAGGAGAGCGGCTTGAGCAGCCGGACCAAGGCGATGCCGCACTCGTGGCTGATCCGGTCAGACATAGGCGGGCCAGAACCGACCTCGGCGGGAGCCGCGGGGGTCGCGGCCGGGGGACGGGATTCGCTCGGCGGGCATCATCAGAGGCGCGTGATCTCGGGCACGATGGGGGATTGGTCAACGGCTTTCTCGGCCGCCGAAAAAAATTCGCGCCGGGGGCGCCTTGACCGTGCCCGAGCGATGCGAAAGCGTCGCGCCCGACGTCCATGCTGATCCTTCGCGGCTCCCCCGTCCTCTCTCCGTTCCGCCTGCAGAAGCTACGCCAGGACCTGGTGGCGGCGGGTGCCCCGGTCCGCGGGATCGCCGCGGAGTTCGTCCACCTCGCGGACCTCAGCGCGCCGCTCGATGACAAGGGACTTGAGCTCGCCGGGCGGCTCCTGACTTACGGACCCCGCCGGGCAGCTGACCGGCGGGCGGGCTGGACCCTCGTGGTGGGCCCGCGGCCGGGCACCCTCTCCCCCTGGTCCTCTAAGGCGACCGACATCGCCCGCAACTGCGGCCTCACCGCGGTGCGCCGGTTGGAGCGGGTCGTCGAATACACCTTAGAGTTCGACGGCGCACCGGCGCCCGGGGTGGCCGACCGAGTCCGCGCGCGCCTGCACGACCGAATGACGCAGGCAGTGTTCCCCGAAGTCGAAGCCTGCGCCGCTCTCTTCCGGCGCGAGGAGCCGCGCGCCCTCGCCGCGATCCCGCTGCGCGCGCAAGGACGCGCCGCGCTCGTGGAGGCCAACCGCACGCTCGGCCTCGCGCTGGCGGAGGACGAGATCGACTACCTCGCTCGGGCCTTCGCGGACCTTGGGCGTGACCCGCACGACGTGGAACTGATGATGTTCGCGCAGGCCAACTCCGAGCATTGCCGGCATAAGATCTTCAACGCCACGTGGGAGATCGACGGCGAGGCTCGCGCCCGCTCGCTGTTCCAGATGATCCGCCACACCCACGAGCGGCACAGCGAGGGGATCCTCTCGGCCTACAAGGATAACGCCGCCGTGCTCGCTGGCCACCCCGGACGCCGTTTCTTCGCCGATCCCCGCACCGGCCGCTACGTCGAGCGCGACGAGGAGATTCACCTGCTCTGCAAAGTCGAGACGCACAACCACCCGACCGCCATCTCCCCCTTCCCCGGCGCCGCCACCGGCTCCGGCGGCGAGATCCGGGACGAGGGCGCGACCGGCCGGGGCGCCAAGCCAAAGGCGGGGCTCGTGGGCTTCACCGTATCCCATCTGCGCCTGCCCGGCGCGGTGCGTCCGTGGGAGACCGATCACGGCCGGCCCGCCCGGCTGGCACCGCCGCTTGAGATTATGCTCGACGGCCCCTTGGGCGGCGCCGCCTTCAACAACGAGTTCGGCCGTCCCGCTCTCTGCGGCTACTTCCGCGCCTACGAGGCCGAAGTGCCCGGCGCCGACGGGCCCGAACTCCGCGGCTACCACAAGCCGATTATGCTCGCGGGCGGCGTGGGCAACATCCGCCCCGGGCACGTCCGCAAGGGAGCGATCGAGCCCGGCGACCACCTGGTCGTGCTCGGCGGCCCCGCGATGCTCATCGGGCTCGGAGGCGGCGCCGCCAGCTCGGTCGCCAGCGGGCACGGCAGCGAGGATCTGGATTTCGCCAGCGTCCAGCGGGACAACGCCGAGATGCAGCGCCGCTGTCAGGAGGTCATCGACCGCTGCTGGGCCCTCGGCGACGAGAACCCCATCGCCTTCATCCACGACGTCGGCGCCGGAGGGGTCTCCAATGCCCTGCCCGAGCTCGTCAACGACGGCGGCCGGGGCGGCCGCTTCGAACTCCGCCGCCTACCCAACGACGAGCCCGGGATGTCCCCCCTCGAGCTCTGGTGCAACGAATCGCAGGAACGCTACGTGCTCGCGATCCCGGCGGTCCGAATGCCCGAGTTCGCCCGGATCTGCGAACGGGAGCGGGCCCCGTACGCCATCGTCGGCGAGGCCACCGCCGAGCGGCAGCTCGTCGTCACCGACGAGCACTTCGGCAACCGGCCGATCGACCTGCCCCTCGAAGTCCTGCTCGGGAAGCCGCCTCGGATGCACCGCCGAGAGACCTCGCGGCAGCGGCCGCTCGCCCCCCTCCGAATCGACGCGCCGCTGGCCGAGGCCGTGCGCCGCGTGCTGCTGCACCCGGCCGTGGCCGACAAGACCTTCCTGATCTCGATCGGCGACCGCACCCTCGGCGGCCTGGTCGCGCGCGACCAGATGGTCGGGCCTTGGCAGGTTCCAGTTGCCGACTGCGCGGTCACCGCGGCCGGCTACGACGGGTACACTGGCGAGGCGATGGCGATGGGCGAGCGGACGCCCGCGGCGGTCAACAACGCGGCCGCCTCGGCCCGCCTCGCAGTCGGAGAGGCATTGACCAACCTCGCCGCCGCGCAGGTGGGGGAACTCGGGCGCGTCAACCTCAGCGCCAACTGGATGGCGGCACCCGCCGTACCCGGCGAGGCCGCCAACCTCTACGCGGCTGTCCACGCGGTCGGAATGGAGCTCTGCCCCGCCCTCGGTATCACCATTCCGGTCGGCAAGGACTCGATGAGTATGTCGACGGTCTGGCCCGAGGGCGGCGCCGACCGCCGGGTCACCTCGCCAGTCTCTCTCATCGTCTCGGCCTTCGCCCCGGTGACGGACATCCGCCTCACCCTCACGCCCCAGTTGCAGGCGCAAGAGGACACGGAGTTGCTGCTAATCGACCTTGGCCGCGGCCGCGACCGGCTGGGCGGATCGATCCTCGCCCAGGTGTTCCTCCAGACCGGCGAGGCCCCGCCCGACGTCGACCGCCCCGCCGATCTCCGGGGCTTCTGGGGGGCAATCCAGCAACTCGGCCGCGAGGGCCTGCTGCTGGCCTACCACGACCGCTCCGATGGCGGGCTCCTGGTCACGGTGGTCGAGATGGCCTTTGCCGGGCGCCGCGGGGTGGTGCTTGAGCTGCTCGCAGGCGCGCAGGACCCTCTCGCCGCCCTGTTTGCCGAGGAGTTGGGCGCCGTGGTCCAGATTGCGGCCGCCCAGCGGCCGCGGGTCCTCGCGGTGCTCGCGGAACACGGCCTCGCGGACTGCACCCGGCCCCTCGGCCGGACGACCGCCAATCCTCGCATCACGGTCCTCCGGGACGGGGCCGAGCTCTGGTCCGAGGACCTGTTTGCGCTGCGGGACCTCTGGTCGGACGCCACTCGGCGGCTCGCCGCATTACGCGACAATCCGGAGTGCGCCGAGTCCGAGCACGGCCTGCGCCTCGACCGGGAGGATCCGGGCCTGCGCCCAGTGGTGCCGTTCACCGTGTCGATCGGGCGCGACCTGACTGGCCGTCCGCCCCTCGCGATCCTGCGCGAGCAGGGGGTCAACGGGGAGGTAGAGATGGCGGCCGCGTTCCACCGGGCGGGTTTCGCCCCGGTGGACGTCCATATGTCGGACATCCTCGCCGGCCGGGTGAGCCTGCGGGACTTCCGCGGCCTCGCGGCCTGCGGGGGCTTCAGTTACGGGGATGTCCTCGGCGCCGGCGAGGGCTGGGCGAAGAGCATCCTCTTCAACGAGCGCGCCCGGGCGGAGTTCGCCGCCTTCTTCACGCGGCCCGACACCTTCGCCCTCGGGGTGTGCAACGGGTGCCAGATGATGAGCAACCTGCGTGAGATCATCCCGGGAGCCGCCGACTGGCCGCGGTTCGTCCAGAACGAGAGCGAACGCTACGAGTCGCGGTACGTCTCGGTGCGGATCGAGCGTAGTCCGAGCCTGCTGTTCGCGGGGATGGAGGGCGCGGTCCTGCCCGTGGCCGTGGCCCACGGGGAAGGCCGCGCGGAATTCGCGGATGCCGCCGCCGCGGAGGCCTTCAGCGCCTCGGGCCTCGTCGCGGCGCGCTTCGTGGACAACCACCACCGCGTGACGCAGCGCTACCCGCTGAACCCGAACGGATCCCCCGCCGGGATGACCGCGCTGACCAGCCGCGACGGCCGGGTGACGATCCTGATGCCGCACCCGGAGCGCGTGTTCCGCTCGGCCTGCCTGAGCTGGGCGCCCCGCGGATGGGGGGAGGACAGCCCGTGGATGCGGCTCTTCCGCAACGGACGCCAGTGGGTCGGCTGACCCGGGAAAAGATGAGGGCCGCCTACCCCTAGGCGGCCCTCGCACCTAACACCAAGCAAACCATTGAACTACCACGGGGAAAGACGCCTTGCCCCGCCCCGCGTTCAAAATTCGCGAGAAAAAATCCACCCCCGCTTCCCTTAGATGAAAACCCCACCTCTCGTCCGGCCGTTCCTCGTCTGCGCCGCCCTCGTTGGCCTGCCCCTGCCCGCCGCCGATTTCGCCCCGGTCGACGCCGCGGAATTCGCCCGCTGCCTGCCCACCGATGCCAAGGTGGAGCGCCTCGCCACCGGCCTTGGTTTCACCGAGGGGCCGGTCTGGCTGCCCCGGGAAGGCATTCTGGTCTTCAGCGACATCCCTCGGGACCAACTCCTCCGCTGGTCGCCCGCCGGCGGGATCGCCCCGTTCCGCGAACCGAGCCGGAACGCCAACGGCAACACCCTCGACCTGCAGGGGCGCCTCCTCACCTGCGAGCACTCCGGGCGCCGGGTGGCCCGCCGGGAGGCGGACGGCACCCTCGTCACCGTCGTGGACCGCTTCGAGGGCCGCCGCCTGAATTCGCCCAATGACATCGTGGTCAAGGCGGACGGCACCCTCTGGTTCACCGACCCCGAATACGGACTGAAGACCAACCCCGCCACCAAACAGCGGGAGGGCAAGGAGCAGCCGGGCAACTTTGTCTATCGCCACGACCCGGCGACCGGCACGACCACCGCGGTGGTGCGGGACTTTGTCCAGCCGAACGGCTTGGCATTTTCCCCCGACGAGAAGCTGCTCTACGTCGCCGACTCCGGCGCACCCCGCCACATCCGGGTGTTCGCGGTGGGGGCGGACGGCCGCCTGGATGCCGGCCGCGTCTTTTGCCAGCTGGACAAGGGCGGGCCGGACGGTATCCGCGTCGACCGGGAAGGCCGGGTTTGGTCGAGCTCCGGCGATGGCGTCCAGATTTTCCAACCGGACGGGCGGCTGGTCGGCCGCATCCTCCTGCCCGAGTCCGCGGCCAACCTCTGCTTCGGCGGACCCGACGGGAAGACACTCTACATCACCGCCCGGAAGTCCCTCTACGCGGTGCGCACGAGCGTGACCGGCGCGGGACGCTGAGCGGGCCTAGAAGGTGCCCTTGATGCCGATCGTCCAGAGGGCGCCCAAATCAAAGCGCTGGCGCAGGCGGGCATAGCCCGGAGTGACGGCGCCGTAGGCCTCCTGATCATCGGGAACCACGGTGGCGTTCCGCAGGTTCACGAACAGCGCGGTCTCCCGGGTGAGCCGCCGCTCGGCCAGCACGTCCACGTAAAGCCGCGGCTTCTCCCAGAAGAACGCGTCGGGCGGGAGGCTTGATCCCGTGGCGATGCGCCCCGCGCGCTGGCGCCCCCGGTAATTCCAGTTGAGTCGCAAGCTGCCACTGGGCCGGTTGACGCTCACACCCCAGCTGGCGGCGAGGGGCACAAACCCAGCGAAGTCGCCCGTGTCATCCCCCAGCACCCGCTGCGAGGTCACGTTGGCGAAAACCTGCGTGCCGCGCGCCCACGCGGGCAGGAAGGGCGGCGCGTGCCGGTAGTCGACACTCCAGCCCTCGAGCCGCACGGCGCCGGGCAGGTTGTACTGCGTGGAGACGTCGTAGCCCCCGAAGACCGACGGCTCGAGGCTGTAGAGCGCGAGAAACTCCGGGGACGACGCCTGCACGGTGCTCCCGAAGAAATTCCGGATCTGCCGCCGGAACGCCCCGACCGAAAGCTGGCCGACGCCCTCAAAGTAATGCTCCAGCCGCACCTTCACGCTGCGGGCGGACCAGGCCTTGATCCCCGCGTTGTTCACGATGATCCGGTTTCCCGGCGAGGGCGGTGACTCGGTGTCCGGCAGCGTCAACCCGCCGGTGTCGTGCTCGGCCGGCCGTCCGCGCCGACAAAGGTGAACACCCGGGTGCCGCCGCGCAGGTCGCGGCGCCAGTCGCGCACCTCGAATCCCGCCTTGAGCGTCAGGGGCACGGCGCCACCAAAGTCACGCCGCGCGTTCCCGTGGACACTGCGCCGGAGGTCCGTGGTGCTGTTCTGGATGCTGTTGGACTGAGCGTAAGCGTACGAGGCGAGACGGTAGGGATCGACCGGCGCTCCCGCCGCGTCCGTGACCGTGATCCGGCCCGGCCGCAGGTACTGCAGATCCTCGAAGGCCACCGTCACCCCGGTGCGGCGGACCTGCGTGTTGTTGAATATCCCCTTGTCGATGTCGCGGACCCGGTTCGTGCCTTGGGAGTGCCCGGCGCCAGCTTCCAGTTTCCAGACGGGACCGTCGTGCCGCCAAGTGAGGGAGGGCATCCAGGTGCGGTTCAGGCGGTCGCGGCCACCCTGGTTGAGCAGGAGGTCGCCCGCCGCCACCGCGCCGCGCGTGAAGGTCGGCCCGAAGGCACCCGCATCGACCCGGTTCACGTTGAACGTGAGCTGGCGCGTCGTGGTGTCGGCGTTGAAGGAGAAGTACTGGAACGAGAACGCCAACCGGTCCCGGGCCGAGAGGCGGGCGTCCGCGGTCACGGAGAAGGAGCGCCGGATCGTGTCCTTGGGGGCGTCGCGCACCACGTAGGAGGAAAGGTAAGGGCGGTCCGGCGTGGTGTGGGGGAAGGCGGTGCCATTGGTCGCGGCGGTCACCCCGCGCCAGGTGTTCTGGGTGAAGTCCTCCGCCGTGTACTGGCGCGCCGTGCCTCCGGAAAGCGTGAACCCGAAACGGGCCGAGACCGGGTGGACATAGGCGAAATCAAAGCTCGGGTGCACCTTGCGCGTGTCGGCCTCCCGCGGCCCGGGCGACCTGTGGAAGTCGCGCGCGTTGTCCCGCATCACGAGGGCGAGCGAGGCGGTCAGCTGCGGCCGCACGCGCTCGAACGAGCTGCGCGGCACGAGGTTCACCGAGCCCGCCAGCGCGGAGCCCTGCGATTCGGGCGTCGGCGAGAAGGACACCTCGACGCGCGACATGCTGTTGATCTAGGCCATATCGACCTGCACCGAACGGCCCGTGTTGTTGTCACCCCCGGTGCTCGCGAGGCTGAAGCCGTCGATCGTGATCGGGGTGTGCACGGAGGGGACCACGTCGATCACGATGCCCCGCGCGTAGCCCCCGCCGTACTCGACGGTCACGCCCGGGAGAAACTTCACGAACTCCCCCACGTTGCCCTCCGCCACGTGGCCGAACTCATCCGTCGCGACCACCTGGCGGACGTTGGGGGCGTAGCGCTGCTCGTTGATCGCGAGCGCCGCGGCATCCATCTCGCGCGAGGCTCCGACCACGAACTGATCCAGCCGGACCGTGCCGCCGCCCGCGCCGCCAAGGCTGAGATCCAGCACCGCGGTGCGGCCGGCGACCACCTCGGTGGAGCCGGTCGCCGGCGGTAATCCGGTGAACGTGGCCCGGACGTCGACGCGACCCGCCGGCACCCGCGGGAAACGGTAGCGACCATCCGCGTCGGTGAAGGCCTCGGATGCGCCCCCCGCAAGGGTAACGCGGGCATTGCCGAGGTACTCGCCGGACCGCTCGTTGAGCACCCGCCCCTCCAAACTGCCCTCCACGGCGGCCCACGCCGCCGGCGGCAGGGCCGAAAGGAAAACTACGAACCACGGTGCGCTCCAAAACTTTCGGGGTGGGGTCATCCCCCACCCTGGGCGCAGGAACCGGTCAGCTCAAGCCCGCACGCGCCCAGACCGCCTCAGCGCGGGAGCGAACAGATCCCGCCGGGCAACTGGAAGACCGCCCGCGCCTCCGCGTCGTCGAGCTCGCGGTTGAACACGGCGAGATCGTCGATGAGCCCGGTGTAGGCGAGGCCGACGGTCAACGCGGACTGGCTCACGTCCCAATTGAACGTGTGGTTCCAACCCGTGAACGTCCCCTGCCACACGCCGTCGAGGTAGAGGGTGCCGCGGCCGTCCGGAGCGCCGGAGTTGATCCGCGAGAACGTGACCAGCACGTGCGTCCAGCGTTCGCGGGTGAAGGGCGGCCGATGCACCGCGACCATCGGGCGCTCCGGCTCCGGCATCTCCTCCCACTTCCGGTTCTGGGGATTCCAGAAACGGGTGACCGCCATAATCGCGAACCGAAAATGCCGCGGCGTGTGGTCCTTGCTGAACTCGATGAACAGGTTGCCCTCGTTCCACGCCTGGCCGACAAACTGAAACGGGTCGCAGTAACCGGGCTCCAAGTCACGGTCCGGGTCCAGCCGCAGCCAGAGCGACACGCTGCCCTGCCAGTCCTTCGGCTGGTAGCCGAGGTTATCGCCGCTGCGGTAAAACACCTGGGACTTGATCTTGCGCCGGAACTCCAGGGCCCCGCCGAACCGGCCCGCGTCCGGTACGACCCTCACGTCGTCCCCGGCGGGCAGGCCAGCGGGGGCACCGGCGCGTTTCGCCCGGTCCGCCGCGGTGTACACGCGCGGATCCCCGCGGGCGAAGGCGGCGTCCGCCGTAGCGTCATACGGCGCGTGGAACACGAGGGCGGAACGGAGGGAGGCGGGCGCCGGGGCGGCGACGGCGGCGAAGGCCGGGAGCAAAAACGCGAGGAGGCAGGGATGCGCGCGGGGGATCATACGGGGTCAGAACGGAAGGTAGCAGACCGTGTTGGACAAGAGCACGGTGATAAAAATCAGCACCATCGTCAGCGGACCAAGGTAGATGCGGCCGGTGAGGCGGAAGAAGAAGCGGTTGAAATAGGGCAGCACGAACATGATCGGCACCACCGCGAAGAGGAGGTTCACGTAGAGCCAGCCCTCCGTCCACCGCACTGTGCCCGTCGCGGCGAAGGTGGCGTACTGGACCCCAAGGATGAGCAGTAGGCCCAGAGAGTTGGCGAGCCCCGCTCGGAGCAGGCTGCGCCACTCGGGCTCACCGGCAAAGCGCAGGGCGGCGTTCACGCGCAGGGAATTGGCGAGGAAGAACACGAGGAAAGCGGGCGCGTACATCGACAGCAGCGCGACCATCGCCGGCCCGATCGGCCGCGCGCCAAAATAGAGGAAGCGGTAGTCCACGTGAAAGACCGCGTGCACCCCGGCCAGCAGCAGGAAAAAGGTTCCCCAGAGGATCACCGCCAGGACGCCCGTGCGGCCCAACTCGGCGCCCGTGACCTGCCAGACCGGATCGGCCTCCACGGCGGCCGCCCGCTCCCGCCGCAGACGCCGCCCGAGGAGGAACAGCCCAAACCCCACGAGCCCGTTCACCAAGGCCCAGAGCATCAGGGCGTTGTTCATCCGCTGCGGGAAGAACCACGTCAGCGTCCGCCCCGAGGCCTCCGGGAACAGGCGCTGCGAGAGCTCCGCCAGCGGGATGTAGGACATCCCGGCGATGACCGCTCCCACGACCAGCAGCGCCCAGAGTGCCACGCGGCCGGTCCCGGTCGGCCGCGGGGGCGCCGGGGGCACCGGCCGGACCAGCGAGGCGAAGGCGGGCACCGTGGCCAGCAGCCAGCGTGCGAAGGGGACGAGCGCCGTGAGGGCCGCCGCCAGCGCGAGCAGCCCGCACAGCTCCTTCCAGTACCAGACCTGGTCGCGCGGCCCGGGAACGTCGCGCAGACCGAGCGTGCGGATAAAGAACTCCAGCTGGTTGGCGGTGGCCTCCACGCTATAAGGCTGGAAGGGATGCAGGAGGGGCTCGTTGTAGACGACGCGGAGCGTGCGATCCGCGTCGGAACCGTAGTAACGCCCCGGCTCGATCTCGGTCAGGGCCCGGCCCGCCGCCCCGAGCCCGGAGCGCACCGCGCGCAGCGCCTCGGGCGCGCGCCGCATATCCCCGTGGCCGAGCTCGTTCCGGTACGCGCCCTCGTCGTGCAGCGCGTAGCTGACGCCCAGGTGCGAGCGCACCGGGCGCAGGGTGCGCTCCGTCAGCGTGAGCACGTACCCGGAGATGAACACCGCGTGCAGCTTGCCGGGAGCACCCGTCCGCTCGGCCTCGCGGCCGAAGAGGCTCGCCGCCTGCAGGGCCGCGTTGCCTCCGGCGGAATGCCCCGTCGCGGCAAGGCGGGCGCGGTCGACGTAGTTGAGCACCCCCGTCGCGGCGTACTCGATGACCGCAAAGAGCCCGTAGCCCTCCTCAGTCGCCGCCCGGGTGCTGAGCGAGGCGCTGGAGCCTCCTTGGGCGAACGGATCCAGCGCGATCACCACGACCCCGCGGCGCGCCAGCTCGAGGGAAATGTTCGCCTGCGTCTCCTTGGAGCGCTGGAACCCCGGGACCACCACCACCAACGGTGCTGGCTTTTCGGCCGTGGCGGTGCGGGGACGAAAAAGGTCCGCCGCGATCCACTGGCCGTTCCGCGCCGGCAAGACGAGCCCGCGGACCTGGACCTCCCCGCCCGAGGACTGCACCCGCGAGCCGACCCACGAGGCGAGCAACACGACGGCGAGACAGCACCAGAGCAGCCGGGGGACCTTCGCGGCCCGCAACCCGTAGGCGCCACCGTGCGGCCGGCCCTCAATGCTCATGACCGTGGTCCAGCGCGATCACCACCACCGCCAGCAGCCCGAACACCAGCGCGAGCAGCCCCGCTTCAAAACGCTCGAGGCTCCGGACGCGCACGCGGTCGAAGCCCAGCAGCGCCAGCCAAGTGAAGAGCGTCATCCCGCCGAGCGTCGCCACCGCGAGGATCACGCTGAGCACGACGAAGCCGCGCCAGCCGAACTGGACTCCCGAGAGGTAGACGCCGAGGAAGGCCTCGCAGGGCGAAAGGGTCAGCATCACGAAGAGCCCCCCGACCGCCGCCATCTCCCCGGTGCGCGCGGAGACCAGCGGGCTCGCCCGCAATTCCTCCTGCCAGTGGCTGCCCTCCTGCTCGTGCCCGCAACGCTCGCTCGGGTGGTGCGCGCCCCCGGGCGTGGCGTGATGGCAGATGCCCCGGCCACTCAGCTGCCGCCAGCCGTAATACAGCGCGAACACGCCCAGCATCCCACCCGCGATCCAGGAGAACGAGCCTACCCGCTCTTCCAATTGAAACCCGAACCACGCGACCCCCAGCCCGAGCAGGCTAGTCAGGGCGACGTGCCCGAGTCCCGCCAGCGAGGCCACCGCGAGCGTCCGCCCGCGCGACCAGCCACGCTCCCGCGCGACGAGCACGAAGGGCAGCCAGTGCGTCGGGATCGCGGCGTGGAAGAAGGCCACCGTGAAGCCGGTGGCGGCCACGGTAGTGAGGACAGCGGAAGGCATCGGGAAGGAGGAGGGAGTCCGCCCGCACGGGGCGTGTCGACCGGAAACCTAGCAAAGCCGTCAAGCCCCACCGGAAGAGGTGTTGCCTCGCGCGGGCCCCGAACCACTCTCCCGGCCTGCCATGCCACCTGATCCCGCCGCCGTCCGCGCCTACCTGCTACGTTTGCAGGACGACATCTGCGCGGGTCTCGCGGCCGAGGACGGCGGGCCAGCCGACTTCCACACCGACGAGTGGGTGCGGCCCGAGGGCGGCGGCGGGTGCACCCGCCTGCTCGCGGAGGGCGCGGTTTTCGAAAAGGCCGGGGTCGCGTTCTCCCACGTGCGCGGGGAGCGCCTCCCCCCATCCGCCACGGCCCACCGGCCGGAACTGGCCGGCCGGCCGTGGGAGGCGCTCGGCGTCTCGCTGGTGATCCACCCGCGGAACCCGCACGTTCCGACCAGCCACGCCAACGTGCGCTTCTTCCTCGCGACCGACCCTGCCGGCGGCGAGCCCGTCTGGTGGTTCGGCGGCGGCTTCGACCTCACCCCGTACTACGGTCACGAGGAGGACGCGGTCCACTGGCACCGCACCGCGCGCGCCGCGCTGGCCCCGTTCGGCGAGGAGCTGTATCCCCGTTTCAAGGAAACCTGCGACCGCTACTTCTTCCTGCGCCACCGCGGAGAGCCCCGCGGCATTGGCGGCATCTTTTTCGACGACTACAACGCGCCCGGTTTCGAGCGCTCGTTCGCCCTGCTCCGAGCCGTGGGCGACGCCTACCTGCCGGCCTACCGCCCCATCGTCGCGCGGCGCAAGCACCAGCCGTACGGCGAGCGCGAGCGGCGCTTCCAGCTCTACCGGCGCGGCCGCTACGTGGAGTTCAATCTGGTCTGGGACCGCGGCACCCACTTCGGCCTGCAGAGCGGTGGCCGCACGGAATCGATCCTGATGTCCCTGCCCCCGCTCGTCCGCTGGGACTATGACTGGCACCCGGAGCCCGGCTCGCCCGAGGCACGGCTGCACGAGGTCTTCCTGCGCCCCCGGGATTGGGCCGGCGCCGCCGCCAACCCGCTTCCCGCCTGATGACCTCCCGCGAACGTTTCCTCGCCGCCTGCCGGAATGAGCCGCTTGAGCGCCCTCCCCTTTGGGTGATGCGCCAGGCCGGGCGCTACCTCCCGGAATACCGCGCCCTGAAGGCGCAGTCCTCCTTCCTGCATATGGTGCGCACCCCGGAGATCGCCACCGAGGTCACCCTGCAGCCGCTGCGCCGCTTCGCCCTGGACGCCGCGATCCTGTTCTCGGACATCCTCGTCATCCCGGAGGCCCTCGGCCAAGGGTACAGCTTCCGGGACGCGGGCGGCATCGCGATGGATCGTCGCCTCGAAAGCCGGGCCGACATCGAGGGCCTCGCGCCGGCCACCGCCGTGACGGAGCGGCTCGACTACGTTGCCGCGACCTTGCGGCTTTTGCGCCGGGAACTGGGGGACCGCCATGCCCTCCTCGGTTTTGGCGGCTCCCCTTGGACGCTCGCGACCTATATGGTCGAGGGCGGCAGCGCCGATGACTTCGAGCGGATCAAGGAGCTGTTCTACGCCGACCGCGGCAGCTTCGACGCGCTCCTCGAGCGCCTGACCGAGGCCCTGATTCTCTACTTCCGAATGCAGATCGCCGCCGGCGCGGACGCGATCCAGATCTTCGACTCTTGGGGCGGCATCATCGCGGGCCCCGATTACGAGGCCGCCTCCCTGCGCTGGATCCGGCGCATCATCGCCGCGCTGCCCCCGGAGTTTCCCGTGATCCTTTACGCCAAGGGCACCGCGCCCCATCTGACGGATCAGGCGTTCACCGGCGCGCGGGTGTTGAGCGTGGATTGGACCTGTGACCTCGCCGCCGTGCGCCGCGCCCTACCGGGCAATGTCGCCGTGCAGGGCAACCTCGATCCCGTCCTGCTCAACACCACGCCCGAAATCGTGGGTCGCGAGGCGACCCGCCTGCTCGAGTCAATGCGCGGCCGCGCGGGGCACATCTTCAACCTCGGTCACGGCATCACGCCGCGGGCGAGGATCGAGTGTATGGAGGCGCTCGTCGCGACCGTCACCGGCTGGCGTGGCTGAGCCGGGGCGACCCTTGACTCTCCCCGGGGCGACCCTACCCTCCGCCCCTTTTCCCGGTATGGCCCAAGATCTCAAGGACACCCTGCAGTTGCCGCGTACCGGCTTCCCGATGCGGGCCGCGCTGGCGCAGCGCGAGCCGGGCCGCGTCGCCCACTGGGAGAAATTAGGGCTTTACCACCGCATCCAAGAGTGGCGCCGCGAGGCGCCCCGCGCGTTCGTCCTGCACGACGGCCCGCCCTTCACCAACGGGGACGTCCACATCGGCACCGCGCTCAACAAGGTGCTCAAGGACACCCTCAACCGGTACAAGTCGATGCGGGGCTTCCGCACCCCCTTCGTGCCCGGCTGGGACTGCCACGGGCTGCCGATCGAGCAGAAGGTCTCCCGCGAACTGCAGGCGCAGCAGCAGGTCCTCTCGACCGCGCAGCTCCGGGCGAAATGTGACGCGTTTGCCGAGGGCTGGATCACGACCCAAACCCGCCAGTTCAAGCGCCTCGGCGTGCTGGCCGACTGGGAAAACCAGTACAAAACGAAGGATCCGGCGTTCGAGGCGGACATTATCCGCACCTTCGCCGCGTTCGTCGAGCGGGGCCTCGTCTACCGCAGCAAGAAGCCCGTCTACTGGAGCATCCCGTTCGAGACCGCGCTCGCCGAGGCGGAGATCGAGTATCGCGACCACGTCTCGCCCTCGATCTGGGTCCGCTTCCCCGTCCCCGCGGCCGAGGCGGCCCGGCTCAACCTCCCCGCGGAAGCACCACTCTCGGTCCTGATCTGGACAACGACGCCGTGGACCATCCCCGCCAACCTTGCCGTCGCGGTCCATCCCGAGGTGGACTACGTGGTGGCGGATCTTGGCGCGGAACGCATTGTGGTCGCCGCCGCCCTGCTGCCGGCCGTGCTGGCGGCCGCCGGGCTCCCGCCCGCCGCCCCGATCCTGCATACGCTCAAGGGGGCGGCCATCGCGGGACTAGCTCCACGCCATCCCTTCCTCGACCGTACCGCCCCCGTGGTGCTGGCGGACTACGTTACCACCGACAGCGGCACCGGGTGCGTGCATACCGCCCCGGGCCACGGCGCCGAGGACTATCTCACGGGCCTGCGCTGCGGGCTGGAGATCTATTGCCCGGTGGGCAACGACGGCCGGTATCTGGACGATGGCCGTCTGCCCGCGGATCTCGTCGGCCTTTCCACCCTCGAGAGCGTAGAGGATCTGGCCGCGAAGCGCACCTCGCCGGCGAATATCGCCATCCTGAAGAAGCTGGCCGCGGCCGGTGCCCTCTTCGCCAAGGCGCGCTACACCCACAGTTACCCGCATTGCTGGCGCTCCAAGACGCCGATTGTCTTCCGCGCGGTGGACCAGTGGTTCATCTCGCTAGACCGCGACGGCCGCCGCGCCGCGGCGCTTCGGGAGATCGGGCGCATCGCGGACACCAAGGGCTGGATTCCCGCCCACGGCGAGGCCCGGATCCGCGCGGCGGTCGAGTCCCGGCCCGACTGGTGCGTCAGCCGCCAGCGTGCCTGGGGCGTCCCAATCCCCGCGTTCTTCGACGCGGCTGGCCGCGCCTTCCTCGACGCGGGCGTCGCGCGCGCCATCGCGGCCAAGCTCGAGGCCCGCGGCTCCAACTTCTGGTTCGAGGCCACCCCGGCCGAAATCCTCGAGGGCATCCCGCTCCCGGCGGGCTGGCCCGCCGCCGCCGAACTGCAACGCGGACGCGACACCCTCGACGTCTGGATCGATTCCGGGAGCTCGCACGCGGCGACGCTCCGCCGGGGCGTGGGCGGCACGCAGTGGCCGGCCGACCTCTACCTCGAGGGCAGTGATCAGCACCGCGGCTGGTTCCAGTCTTCCCTCTGGACGAGCGTCGCCGCCTACGATGCCGCGCCGTACCGCGCCGTGCTCACCCACGGGTTCATCGTGGGCAAGGACGGCAAGAAGATCTCCAAGTCCGGCCAGTACGAGAAGCCGCCCACCTCGGACAACTACGTCGGCCACTACGGGGCCGATGTCATCCGGTGGTGGATCGCCTCGCAGGACTTTCGCGAGGACATCCGCGTCTCCGACCTCGACCAGGACCTCAAAAACCCGAGCAGCATCCTCAACGTGGTCGCGGAGAGCTACCGATTGGTCCGCAACACCCTGCGTTACCAACTCTCGAACCTCTTCGACTTCGACCCCGCCCGCGACGCCATGCCACACGAACGGCTGGACCTGATCGACCGCTGGGCCCTCCACCAGACGGCGGTTCTGCTCCGGGACTGCACCGCGGCTTACGACGCCTGCGAGTTCCACCGCGTCTACCAGCTCTGCAACCAATTCTGCGCGGTGACCCTCTCCGCGGTCTACCACGACCTGCTCAAGGACCGCCTCTACACGCACGGGACGCGCTCGGCCCTGCGGCGCTCGTCGCAGACCGCCCTCCACGGCATCTTCCACACCCTCGTGCGCCTGCTCGCGCCCGTGCTGACCTTCACCTGCGACGAGGCATGGAGCTTCGCCGCGACCGGCGAGGAGTACGCGGACGGCTCGGTTCACCTCGAGGACTGGCCCGCAGCCGGAGTCGGCTGGCTCGATTCGGCAGCTGATGCCGAGGTGTCCGCCCTGCTCCGCATCCGCGGGCAGGTGAACGAGACCCTCGAGCCGCTGCGCGCCGCGGGGCGGATCGGCAAGTCGCTCGACGCCGCCGTCACCCTGCGCGCTCCCCGTAGCGGCGAGACCGCGGCCCTGCTCGAGCGCCATCGCGAGGCGCTGGCGGAGCTCCTCATCGTCTCCCACGTGGAGCTCGCCGCGGGCGAAGGTGACACCCTCGCGGTAGAAGCGCGGCCCTGCGCCGAGGCGGGACTGGTCCGCTGCCCCCGTTGCTGGCGCTGGGTGCCCGCCCTCGTCCCGACGCCCCGCGGGGAGACCTGCCCCCGCTGCGCCGAAGCTCTTGCCCCTTAACCCCTGAACCATGGCCTCGAAAAAACCCGCCCCCTCCCCCGCGAAGCCGGCCGCCGGCAAGCCGGCCGCGAAGAGACCCGTGAAACCCGCCGCCAAGCCCGCCGCCCCGGCTCCGAAGCCGGCCGCCGCCAAGCCCGCCGCCAAGGCCGGCAAGGTCGACGCGGCCCCAAAGCCGGCGGCGAAGCCCGCCGGCGCCTCCACTCCTCCCATGGAAAAACCGTCCAAGAAGAACGCGCTGCGCGACTCGATCCTGAAACGCAAGGGCGCGGCCAAGCCCATCGCCTTCAGCCTCGATGAGGTCCGGGCCATTGCCCAGACCGTCACCAGCCGCACCAACATCCCCTTTGCCGGCAAGACGGGCAAACCGGGCAAGGCGGTGGAGGTCGCGCCCAAGGCGAAACCGCAGCACGTCAAGGCCGCCTCGCTGACGGACATCCTCGGCTTCAATCCGAAGCGCGGGAAGGCCGCGCCCACCGAGTCGGATCGCGAGGTGCCGGAGAAATTCAAGCGTTTCCACCGGCTGCTCGTCGAGCTGCGCTCGCATCTCACTGAGGATATCGAGCGGCACTCCGAGGAAACCCTGAAGCGCTCCGCGAAGGACGACGCCGGCGACCTCTCCGCCTACGGCCAGCATATGGCCGACGCGGGCACCGACACCTTCGACCGCGACTTCGCCCTCAGCATGGTGGCGAGCGAGCAGGAGGCGCTCTCGGAGATCGACGCCGCGATCAAGCGCATCCACGACGGCAGCTACGGCATCTGCGAGATCACGCAGAAGCCGATCGCGAAGGAGCGGCTGCTGGCGGTGCCCTTCACCCGGCATTCGGCCGAGGCCCAGAAGGACCTCGAGCGCAACCGCCACCGCGCGCGGACGCAGGCTGGCCTCTTCGGCGAGATGGGCGAGGAGGGCGGCAAGGTGATGGAGGACTCCGGCGGCGAAGATTGAGCCGCGCCCGCGGAGCCGCGATGTCCACCCCGCAGGCCCCGGTCTCCGGCCCCCGCTGGCACGCCTACCGGCGGCTCTGGCGGCTCCTCGCGCTCACGCTCGTGCTAGACCAGGCTACCAAGCTCTGGGTCGTCGCGCGCATCCCCTACAACCCGCTGCACTCGCACGGCCTGGGCCAGGACCACGAGGTCATCCCCGGGTTTTTCTACCTGATCCACGTCGGCAACACCGGAGCCGCCTGGAGCATCCTGTCGGGTCGCAGCCTGCTGCTGGCGGGACTTGCGGCCACAACCTTGGTCGCGATCTTTTTCTGGCGGCATTCGCTCGGTCTCCGCGACCCGCGCCATCAGACCTGCTTCGGCCTGCTGTGCGGCGGGGTGGTCGGAAACCTCATCGACCGGATCGCGCACGGGCACGTAGTAGACTTCATTGACCTGCATTTCGGCTCGTACATCTACCCCACTTTCAATGTCGCCGACAGCGGGATCTGCATCGGGGTGCTGCTCTACCTGTGGCATTCCCTCCGCGCGCCGGAGCCGGGTGCTGGCCCCTCAGCGTAACCGCACGCCGGGAAACCCTCGCCGCCGCGGAGAAACTCCTTGGCGCTGCGGCCCCCGCCCGCGAGCATCTGCCCTCCTGTTGTGTCGCCGCTCCCTGACCGCCTTCCCGTCACGCCGTTCATCCGGCCCTCCCGGAGTGAAGTCCGCCTACCGGGTTCCAAGAGCCTCACCAACCGCGCGCTCCTACTCGGGGCGTTGTCCCGCGGTCCGGTCACCCTGACGGGCGCGCTTGCCAGCGAGGACACCCAACTAATGGCGCAGGCCCTGCGCCGCTTGGGCGTGAGGGTGGACGCCGACGGCACCACGCTACGCATCTCCGGCCAGGAACACGCCCTGCGGGGCGGCGAGGCGGAGTTGTTTGTAGGACTCGCGGGAACGGCGGCGCGTTTCCTCACCGCCCTCTGCGCCGCGGCACCGGCGGGCACCTACCGGCTCGACGGCGTGCCCCAGATGCGGCGCCGGCCGATGCAGCCCCTCATCCACGCCCTGCGGCAACTGGGCGCTGATATCCGGTGCCTCGGCGAGGAGGGCTTCTTCCCTCTCGAGATCCACGCCCGCGGCCTCGCCGGAGGCCGGGTGGACCTCGACCCACGCGAGAGCAGCCAGCTCCTCTCCGCGCTGCTGATGGTCGCGCCGCTCGCCCGGGCCGAGGTTGAAATCCGCCTGACCGGTGAGGTGCGCCGCCCCTTCGTGGATATGACCGCAGCGCTGCTCACGCGGTTCGGTCAGCCGGCCCCGGTCTGGCGCGGTCGGGACCTGATCGCGGTCCAGCCCCACGCCGCGTATGCGCCTCCCGGCGGGACTTGCGGCATTGAGCCCGACGCCACCGCCGCGAGCTACTTCCTGGCCCTGCCGCTGGTCGCCGGGGGCACCCTGTCCTTGCCTGGACTCCACCCGCCCGGAACGGGGCTGCAGGGCGATACCCAGTTCATCCGGGTGCTGGAGGGCTGCGGTCTCGGGGTGACGGCAGATGCCGGCGGCCTGCGCGTAGCCGCCCGGCCGGGCCGCCCGCGGGCCACCCGCACCGACTTCAGCGGTTTCTCGGACACGTTTCTGACCCTGGCGGCGATCGCGCCGCTGCTGGACGGGACGACCCGGATCGAGGGCATCGCCCACACCCGCAAGCAGGAGACGGACCGCGTGGCGGGAATGGCGCGGGAACTCCGCCGCCTGGGCCAGGAGGTGCGCGAGGAGGAGGGCGCGCTCGAGATCACCCCGCGGCCGCTGCGGGTGGACCAGACCATCGACACGCACGGGGACCACCGCTTCGCGATGAGTTTCGCGATCCTCGGCTGTCACGATCTCCGGGGGGACGGCCGACCCTGGCTGACCCTCGCCGATCCCGGCTGCTGCGCGAAGACCTTCCCCGGCTTCTTCGCGGTCCTCGAGGAACTCCGCCGGGCCAGTCTGAACTCCTGATGGAAACGCGCCCCTTTCTCATCGTCGCCATCGATGGCGGCGCCGCCTCGGGCAAATCCTCCACCGCGCGAGCCCTAAGCGCCCGCTTCCACCTGCTGCACGTGGACACGGGCTCGTTCTACCGGGCCGTCACCGCGGTGCTGCTCCGGCGCGGCGTCGCGGCGGACGACCCCGCGCGGATCGAGGCCGAGGTGGCCTCGCTCCGGCTCGGGACCCGCATCACGGGGCGCTCGGCCGGGATGGAGATCAACGGCGAGATGATTCCGGACGCGGAGATCCGCGGCGCAGCGGTGAACGGGGCCGTCTCCCACGTCGCCGCGTTGCCCGCGGTGCGAGCCGCGCTCCTCGCCTACCAGCGTGGCCAGGAGAGCGTGGCCCGAACGGGCGGTTTCCGGGGCCTCGTGATGGAGGGACGCGACATTGGGTCGGTGATCTTCCCGAGCGCACCCTGCCGTTTCTTTCTCCACGCGGACCCGACGGAGCGCGCGCGCCGGCGCGCCCGCGAGGGCGGCCAGGACGCGATCGCGCTGCGGGACCAACTTGATTCCTCGCGCAAGGCGGCCCCCCTCGCCTGCCCGCCGGGCGCGGTGGCGGTGGACACCACCCACCAGGGCCTAGACGAGGTGGTCGCGCTGCTCTCTCAACCCATCGCGGAGCATTTGGGCGGATGAGCGCGGCGTTTCCCCAGACCTCGATGCAGCCGGTCTACGGCTTCTGCCACTACTGGCTGAGGGTGTCGTACGAGATGTTCTTCCGCGGCGAGGTGTGCGGGCTGGAGCACGTGCCAGCCCGCGGCGGTTTCCTCCTCGCCGCGAACCACGCGAGCTTCATCGATCCACCGATGATCGGCTGCCAGCTCCCGCGGCAGATCGCCTACTTCGCGCGGAAGACTCTCTGGAAGGGGGGCTTCTCCTCGTGGTGGCTCGACGCGGTCGGCACCATCCCGGTGGACCGCGACGGCGGGCAGGACGTCAGCGCAATCAAACGCGTGCTCCGCGCGCTGCGCGAGGAGCGGGGGCTCATCCTCTTCCCGGAGGGCACCCGCACGCCGGATGGCCAACTGCAGCCGGCCAAGGCGGGCGTGGGCTTCATCGCGGTCAAGACCCAGGTCCCGGTGGTGCCGGTGCGGATCTTCGGTTCCCACGAGGCCTTTGGGCGGGACCGCCCGCTGCGGCTCGGCACGCCGGTTTCGGTCGTGTTCGGCGCGCCGATCCTCCCGGCCGCCTACGACGACCCGCGGGCCGGCAAGGAACGCGCGCAGGTGGCCAGCGACCGCATTATGGCGCACATCGCGCGGCTCACCCCGCCGGGCAGCCGCGTGGTCTGAGCCCTGCGCTGGGGCCGCCCCTCAACCCGGCATCGGGCCAGAGCGCTCGCGCAGAATAGCGAGTACATCCTGGAACTTACTGCGGTTCGCCTCATCCGCCGCCACGAGGTTCTCGTGAGCCTCCAGCACCAGCCGCGCACTCTCGGCCTCACTCTGACGGCGGACCTGGAGGGCGGTGTCAAAGTTGCCCAGCCCCACGACACCGCCGGAACTATCGAGCGTGAGCAGGCGGTGCAGGCCCAGGTTGCGCATCAGCTCGAGGTTCCGCGTCCCCGCCCGCACGATCACCAGGCTCCCCTCCGGGGCGGTCCGCCGGATCTCGATCGCGGCGCCGGCTAGGACGCCGAGGAAGGTGGAATCGACCCCCTCGCAGCCGGCGAAATCCAGCACCAGCCGCGGTTTGCCCATCGCCAGCATCCGCGCGATGAACTCGCGGAGACAGGCACTGTTCTGGAACGTGGCGCGCCCGTCGACCCGCACCAGCACCGGGTCCGACGAGGTGTCGGCCCTGAAGACGGGGGTGGGCGCGTCAGGCATCGGGCGGGGAGCCGGCCGGGACGCCCGTGCGCCCGCGACCGGCGCACGGGTCAGCCGCGGGCGAGGATCTGCCGCAGAACGTAGGGCAGGATCCCACCGTGCTGGTAGTAATCGATCTCGATGGGGGTATCGATCCGGCAGCGCACCGGCACCTCCTCCACCCGGCCGTCCCGCCGGGTGAGGCGCAGGGTGAGGTCCTGCTGCGGGCGCAGCGCGGGCGAAAGCCCCACGACATCGTACGTCTCGTGCCCATCGAGCCCGAGGCTCGCCGCAGTGGTCCCCTCCTTGAACTGCAGGGGGAGCACGCCCATCCCGACAAGGTTGGAGCGGTGGATGCGCTCGAAGCTCTGCGCGACCACCACCTTAACCCCAAGGAGGTTGGTGCCCTTCGCCGCCCAATCGCGCGAAGAACCCGTGCCGTACTCCTGGCCCGCAATGACAATGAGGGGCGTACCCGCCTGCTGGTGACGCACGGAGGCGTCGTGGATGGAAACCTCCTCGCCGGTGGGCTGGAAGAGCGTGTTCCCGCCCTCCTTACCCCCAAGCATCAGGTTCTTGATCCGGACATTGGCGAACGTCCCGCGGGTCATCACGCGGTCATTGCCGCGGCGGGAGCCGTAGGAGTTGAAGTCCTCGAAGGCCACGCCGTGCTCCACGAGGAAGCGGCCGGCCGGGGAGGACTTCTTGATGGCGCCGGCGGGGGAGATGTGGTCGGTCGTGACGGAGTCGCCAAAGATGCCGAGCGCCCGGGCGCCGCGGATCTCGCCGATCGTGCCCGCTTGCATCCCGAATTGGGTAAAGAAGGGGGGCTCCTGGATATAGGTGGAGGCCGGATCGAACGCGTACACGTTCCCGGTCGAGGCGGGGATCTCGTTCCACTTCGGATTCTGGGCGGCGAAATCGCGGTAGAGGCGGCGGAAGACCTCGGGCTTCAGCGCGGCCTCAAGGGTGTCCCGCACCTCGGCGAGAGTCGGCCAGACGTCCGCGAGGTAAACCGGTTTGCCCTCGCGGTCCTGCCCGAGCGGCTCGCAGCTGAGGTCAAGATCGACCCGGCCGGCGATCGCGAAGGCCACCACGAGCGGTGGCGACATCAGGAAGTTGGCCTTCACGTTCTGGTGCACGCGGGCCTCGAAGTTGCGGTTGCCCGAGAGCACGGAGGCGGTGACTAGGTCGTGCTTCACGATCGCCTCCTCGATGTTCGGATCCAGCGGGCCCGAATTGCCGATGCAGGTCGTGCAGCCGTAGCCCACCGTCTGGAACCGCAGCTTGTCGAGGTAGCGCTGGAGCCCGGTCTTCTTCAGGTAGGCGGTGACGACCCGGGAACCCGGGGCGAGGGAGGCCTTGACCGCGGGGTTGACCTTGAGCCCGCGCTCGACGGCCTTCTTGGCCAGCAGGCCGGCCGCCAGCATCACGCTGGGGTTGGAGGTGTTGGTGCAGCTGGTGATGGCCGCGATGACCACCGAGCCGTTGGTGAGGCGCGCCTTGCGGCCGGCCGCATTCACGACGCGGACCTCCTCGGCGAAGGTGGCCCGGGGCTTGCCGAAGCCGTTCTCGGTGACGGGACGCTGGAAGGCGCCGAAGAACTCCCGCTGCAGGTTGGGGAGCTCGATCCGGTCCTGGGGCCGCTTCGGCCCGGCGACGCTCGGCACCACGGACGCGAGGTCGAGCGAGAGGTCGGACGAGTAGTCGATCTGCCCCTGCTGGGGCATCCCCCAGAGTCCCTGGGCTTGGTAGTAGGCCTCGTAGAGCGCGACGTGCCGCTCGTCGCGGCCGGTCGCACGGAGGTAGGCGGAGCATTCGCCGTCGATCGGGAAGAAGCCCATCGTCGCCCCGTACTCGGGCGCCATATTGGCGATCGTGGCGCGGTCGACCACGGGTAGCGCCTGCGCGCCAGGGCCGTAGAACTCGACAAACTTGCCCACCACCTTCGCCTTGCGCAGCAGCTGCGTCAGCGTCAGCGCAAGGTCGGTCGCGGTCACGCCCTCACGCAGCGCGCCCGTCAGGTGCACGCCGACGACGTCGGGCGTCAGGAAGTAAACCGGCTGGCCGAGCATCCCGGCCTCGGCCTCGATGCCGCCCACGCCCCAGCCGACAATGCCAATGCCGTTGATCATCGTGGTGTGCGAGTCGGTGCCGACCAGGGTGTCCGGGTAGCACACGCCCTGCGCGTCGGTGAGGACACCTTTGGCGAGGTACTCGAGGTTGACCTGGTGGACGATGCCGATGCCCGGGGGCACGACCTTGAAGGTGTCGAAGGCCTGCATGCCCCATTTCAGGAACTGGTAGCGCTCGCGGTTGCGGGAGAACTCCAGCTCGAGGTTGCGCTGCATCGCATCAGCGGAGCCCGCGAAGTCTACCTGCACCGAGTGATCCACCACCAAGTCGACCGGCACGAGCGGCTCGATGATCTTCGGGTCCCGGCCCATCCGCGCGACCGCGGAGCGCATCGCCGCGAGGTCGACCAGCAGCGGCACGCCGGTGAAGTCCTGCAGCACGATGCGCGCGACGACGAACGGGATCTCCTCAGTGCGCGGGGCCTTCGCGGCCCAGCTCGCGAGCTCCCGGACGGCGCCCTCGGCGACCCGCTTGCCGTCGCAATTGCGCAGCAGCGACTCGAGCACCAGCCGGATCGAGACCGGCAGGCGCGACACGCGGAAGCCGGCGGCCTCGAGCGCGGGAAGCGAGTAGAAGGAGTGCGACGCGCCGTTGGCGGAGAACGTCTGCAGCGTGTTGAAGGGATTCGGCAGGCTCATTGGAAAACGAAGGGGACAGCCGCAGGGGGATGGGCGCACGCGCGCGCCGCCGGGGCGGCTGCCCGGCGGCGGCGTGAAACCGGATCAGCTGGCCAGCGCAGCCTTGATCGCGTCGAAGTTCGGCAGGTCCTTCGGCGTGGGGGTCTGCTCGGCGTACTTCACCACGCCATCACGGCCAATGACGAACGCGGCGCGCGCTGCGGTGTCGCCCACGCCCGCGAGCATCGGGAAGAGCACGCCATAGGCGCGGGTGACCTCCTTATTGAGGTCGCTGACGAGGGGGATCGAGATCCGGTTGGCCTTGGCCCACGCCTCCTGGGCGAACGGGCTGTCGACGCTCACGCCGATCACCTCGGCGCCGAGCTGGGCATACTGCTCGAGCCCGGCCGACTGGTCACACATCTCCTGGGTGCAGACGCCGGTGAAGGCCAGGGGGAAGAACAGCAGCACGGTCTGCTTCTGCCCGAGGTTGCGGCTGAGGGTGACGTCCTGGAGGCCTTCCGGCGTCTTGGTCTTGAGGGTGAAGTCCGGGGCTTTGGTTCCGACGGCGATGGGCATAGTGAGGGCGGTGGGTTGGCGGTTGGTCAGACCCGGGCGCTTGGTCCCGGGAAGAAAGGTCACGTTGAGCGCCGCCCCGGTGCCCCGCAAATCGATTCTCGCGGCGGCGCCCCGCGCGGAATCCGCACTTGCGCGCGCCCGCCCGCCCTCCGTTTACTCCCGGGTCCCGCATGAACATCCTCGATGAGCTGCGCTGGCGCGGCCTCCTCGCCGACTGCACCGATCCCGTCGCGCTTCGCGCCCGCCTCGAGCAGGGCCCGATCACGCTTTACTGCGGCTTCGACCCCACCGCCGACTCCCTCCACGTCGGCAACTTGGTCCCGCTGCTGGCGCTGCGCCGCTTCCAGCTCCTCGGGCACCACCCGATCGCCCTCGCCGGCGGCGCCACCGGGATGGTCGGCGATCCCTCCGGCAAGTCCGCGGAGCGCAACCTGCAGACGCCGGAGCAGGTCGAGCACAACATCGCCGCGATCCGCGGCCAGCTGACCCAGTTCCTCGATTTCGACGTCCGCGCCAACCCCGCCCGCCTCGTCAACAACCACGACTGGACCGGGCCGCTGACCCTGCTCGAGTTCCTGCGCGATGTCGGCAAACACATCTCGGTCAACTCAATGGTGGCGAAGGACTCCGTCCGCTCGCGGATGGAGGACCGCGAGGCCGGGATCAGCTACACGGAGTTTAGCTATATGCTGCTCCAAGGTTACGATTTCTACCACCTGCGCCACGCCCTCGGCTGCGAGCTGCAGATCGGCGCGACCGACCAGTGGGGCAACATCACCGTCGGCACGGAGCTCACCCGCAAGAAGCTCGGCGCCACCGTGTGGGGCCTCGTGTTCCCGCTCCTGACCAAAGCCGACGGCTCCAAGTACGGTAAGACCGCGACCGGCACCGTCTGGCTGGATCCGCGCCGCACCTCGCCCTACCGCTTCTACCAGTTCTTCGTGAACGCCGAGGACGCCGACGTCGGGAAGCTGCTGCGCACGCTAACCTTCCTCAACGCGGAGGAGATTGCGGCCCTCGAGCGCGAGGTGGCCGCCAACCCGGGCGCCCGCGCCGCCCAGAAGGCGCTCGCGCGCGAGATGACCCGGCTGGTGCACGGGGAAGACCGGCTGGCTGGCGCGCTCCGTGCAAGTGATGCCCTGTTCGGCGGCCCGCTCGACGGCCTCACGACGGAGGATTTCCAGGACATCATCGCGGAAATCCCTCGGCACGCCCTCGAGCGCACCCGCCTCTCCGGCGCCGGCGCCCCGCTCGGGGACCTGCTGGTGCACGCCGGCCTCTGTCCCTCCAAGGGCCAGGCGCGCAAGGACATCGAGGGCGGCGGCATTTACGTGAACAACCAGCGCGCCGCGGAGATCAGCCGCACGCTCGGCGAGGCCGATGTGCTGCACGGCCGGTACGTGCTGCTGCGCAAGGGCAAGCGCAGCTACGCCGTGCTGGAACTGGCCTGATCAGCGGCCACCCGCCGCCGGCGCGGCGAGGAAACCGACGAGGTCCGCCATCGCCTGCGCGTCAACCGCGGCCTCGAGGCCTTCCGGCATCAGGGACCGTCCCGAGCTGATCAGCGTGCGCAGCTCGCTGCGGAGGATGACCTGCTCCTCCCCGTCGAGCCCCATCAGCGTCAGGGCGCCGGCGGACTCGGCGGCGAGCATTCCTACCGCGGTGCGCCCGTCCGCGAGGTTGGCGGTGTAGAACAGGTAACGATCCTCGACCGCGCGGTTCGGATCCAAGATGTGCCCGATGAGGTACTCGGGGCTGCGGTCCTTCACCACCGCGAGATCGGGTCCGACCGCCCGGCCGGGCACCGGCCCGAAGCGATGGCAGGCGCTGCACGACTGGGTAAAAACCTCGCCTCCCCGGCGCGGATCCGCGCGAAGCGGCGCCACGGCCGCGACGTAATCGCGCACGATGGCCTGGCGCCCGGCCGCGTCACCCGCCCCGAAGACCGCCGCGGCCCGCTCCGCGATTCGCGAATTCCCGTGCTGCGTGAGCGCCGTCCGTCGCGCGGCGTCGATCTCCGCGCGGAAGCTCTCGTCGCGCTCGGCCCGGTCGAGGAGGACCTGCGCCCACGCGGGCCGGGCGGCGAGTAACCCCAAAATAACGGCGCGCAACCGCGGGGCGTGGCTCTCCCAACCCGCGAGCAGCAGGCCGGGCGTCTGGGTGCGGTTAATGCCGCCCAACCCGCGCGCCGCCGCCAGCTGCACCTCGGGCGGTTGCCGCGCTTCCAGCAGCGAGGCGAGGAGCTTGCCGTCCTCGACCTGCTGCCCCCGCCCACGTCCCAGCAGCGCAACGGCCACCAGCCGCGTCTCGACCGAGGCCGTCGCGTCGGCCGCGATCGCCCGCGCGCGCGCGAGCACCGGATCCAGCGCCTCGAGCGCCTCGCGGAATGGTGCGCCGGCGTCCGCGTGCAACCGCGCCAGCGTCTGCCCTTGGCGCTGCAGTAGATCCAGTAGTTCGCCGAGCGAGCGGAGGCCCTCGCCCTCCTCCCCGCGCGCCAACGCGGCCGGAACTGCCGCCAGCAACCGGGTGAGGGCGCGGGCGTTCGCCGTGGCCGCCGCGATCTCCGCCACCAGCGGGCTCTGCGCGGGCCCGGCGGCGTGCAGGGCCTCCAGCACCACGTCGGCGTGCGGCAGAGCGGAACTGAGCGCGGCCGCGCGCGAATAGCGATCGCCCTCCCGGGCCAGCAGCCGGGCGAGCGCCTCCCCCGCCTCCGCCCCCGGCCACTCGCCCAACGTGTAACCCACCTGCTGGCGCACGGCGGCATCAGGGTCGTCGACCAGCGCGGCCACGGCGGCGCGCAGCGCCGGGTCGGCCACGGCGACGGCCTCGCTGAGGCGGATCGCCTGCCGGCGCACTCCGGCGTGCGGATCGCGCAGAGAACGCAGGACCACCGCGGGATTGAGGGCCCCGATCCCGTGCAGCGCCCAAAGGGCCTGCGCGCGCGCGGCGGGGAGTTCGGCCCCGACCGCTACCTGCTCCACGACCTTCGCGGCGCCCTCGGGGCGGCGCCATTCCACTTGCTGCTGGGCCAGATCGCGCAACGTGCCGCTGGGGGAACGCAGCGCGGCCGCCAGCTCCCCGGCGTTGGCACGATCCAACCGCGGCACCGGGCGCATCGCCCCCGCCCGCGGCCGGATCCGGTAGATGCGCCCCTTTTCGTGCCCGGCGCGCAGGTCGCCAAGCACGCGCTGCCACGCCTCCGGGATCCATTGGGGATGCTCGATGACGAGCCGGTACATGTCGGCGATGTACAGCGCGCCATCCGGGCCCGCCCGCGCCGCGACGAAGCGCGACCAGGCATCGGTGGAGGTGAGGAACTCGGAGGTCGCCTCGGACTCCGGGCGCCGGCTGCGGAACGTGGCCCCGTCCGCCTCGAGCACCTCGCGGTGCACAAGGTTGTGGACCGGCTCGCAGACGAAGACGTTGCCCGCGTAACCCGGACCGAGCAGCGAGTCGCGGTAGATCACCGTGCCGCAGGCGGACGTGAAATGGTTGGCCGCGAAGCCGTCGTTGAATCGCGCGAGGGTCTCGCTCCGCGGGTAGACGCGGGCCGCCCCGGGGATGGCGGCGACCGTGACGGTCGCGGACGGCGGCAGGAGCCGGGGATTGCGCCGCAGGTAGTGCTCCTCGAGGGCGTAGTGCCAGATCGGGTTCGAATTATTGCCGCCAAACCAGTTGCCCCAGTCGTCGCGGTTGCGCCCCGCCTGGGTCTGGCCCGCGAGCGTCTCGACCTCCCCGGAGTCGGGCCGAAGGCGAAAATCCCGCTGGCCGAGCTCCACCACGGGGCCGACCGCTCCCGCGCGCCGCACCTTCCCCCCACTGTTGCCATTGGCTAGGTGCACCCACCCGTCGAGGCTCCATTGGAGGCCGTTGCTCAGGTGCTGCTCGTTCCCCTCTGCCAGCCCCGTGAACAGCGGCCGCCGCACATCGGCCCGGCCATCGCCATCGGTGTCCTCGAGGAACAACAGATCCGGCACCGCCACGACCAGGATCCCCGAGCGCCACGGCAGGACCGCCGTCGGCGCGCGGAGTCCGTCGGCGAAGAGGGTGGAACGGTCGTAACGGCCGTCCCCGCGGGTGGACTCCAGCACGCGGATCCGGCCTCCCGGCTGTCCCTTGCCGTCGATCCCGCGCGGGTAATCGGCCATCTCCACAACCCACAGCCGTCCATCCGCGCCCCAGGCGAGATCCACCGGGTCGAGGACCGCGGGCTCGGCCGCCACCAACTCGACCTCAAGGTCCGCGGGCACCTGGATCGCCGCGAGAGAGGCGGCCGCCTCGAGCGGCGCTGGGAGCAGGACCTTGGGAGGCGGCGCCACCTCTTTGTAGCCGCAGGCCAGCCACGCGAGCAGGGGGAGAAGGAAACGGAAAAGACGATCCGCGCGCATCAGGGCCAAGTAGGAGGGGAGTGGCGCCAGCGCAAGGGCGGGAAAGGGACGCCTCAACGGCGGGCGGTGTGGAACTCCCCGGGCACGATGCCGCGCACGGCGCCGATCAGGCGGTCCTCGGTGTCCGGGTGGAGGCGGGTGGGCCACCCGTAGTAGTCCATCGAGCCGTCGACCTCGTAGCCGCCTTCCGGGTACATCCGGCGCGAGGGCACGTAGCAGGGCACGGCGTTGGCGTAGGCGTTCACCCAGAGGCGCGGGCCATCGAGTTCGCGGCGCAACCGGAGGGCGTACTCGGCGACCACCTCCCCGCCCAGGAACACCATCGCGAGCTCGCGGCCGAACGTCCACGTCTGCACGGGAAGGGGCACGGCGGCCGGAAGGGAACGGCCCGCCGCCAACTCCGCGAGAAAACGCCCGGCCGCATACTGAGCCGGCGCACGCGTCCCGGGCCCCCGCCGGACCTCCAACGCGGCGCGGTCCGGCGCGGGATCCAAGGGCAGCTGCACCACCTGATACGCGGCCGTGGTGACGGGGCCGAGCGGCCGCCACGATCCGGGCAGCAGCCGGGCGACCTCAGCCGCAACCGCGGCCCCGTGCACGTGCACCCCCTCGGGACCGCGCGGCAGACCGGGATTCGCGTCCGCGCCGCAGCCAATGGTCACCAGCGCGGCTGCCCCCGCGTGCGCCGCCTCGAGCCGCGTCGCGGCATCCCCCGCCCAGTCGGAGTGCACAAAGTTGTCCCCGCCGCCGAGCGTCGTGCAGTGGCAGGCGTAGTTGAGAAACAGGGCCCTCACCGCCCCGTCCGGCGCGGTGATGCGCAGCACCGGCAGCGCGTGGTCGACGGGCCCGCCCGGCACGATCCCGAAGCCCTTCCATTTGCCGTCCACCACTTGGCGGCGCTGGGTGGCGAAGCCGACGCTGCCCTGGGTCCACGCCACGCGGGCGGGACGGCGGTCGGCCAGCGCGGCCGCCGCGACCTCGATCAGCCGCTCCCGCAGTCGCGCGGTGTAGGCGGCGATGCGGGCGGTCTCCTCCGGCGGAATATCGCGCGCGAACATATAGGGGAGCACATCCGCGAGGGCCGGGCCGTTGTGGGTGTGTGTCGCGCAGAGGGCGAGGCGGGCGCGGGGCAGCCCGAAGCGGCGCTCGAGGGCTTCGGCCACGACCCGGGCGGTCTCCTCCCCGATCCCGATCAGTTCCGCGGTGACCAGCACCACCGGGCCGTCCGCATCAGCGCCGAGCGCCAAGGCGCGCGCGTGCAGCGGGGCGCCGATCCGGGCCGCCTCCGTGGCGCGGGACTGGTAGCCGGTCAGCCGGATCGGCAATTCCGGGGTGATGTCGATTCGCGCCACGCCGACCGGCACCAGCGGGTCGGCCGGAGCCGCGGGGGAGACGAGGGCGGGCAGCAGCAACAGCGCGAGAAGAAGGAACGCGGGACGACGGGGGAGCGGGGCGGCAGGCTTCATCGGGGCGAACCCATCCGTGACGCACCGCCCGCAAGGCGTCGAGCCCCCAGCGGACGGCGCAAGTCCGGCTTGGCACGCAGCGCCGGCTCGCGAACATCGCGGGATGTCCCCCTCCCCTTCCCTGCACGGGTTCAGTCTGGTCGCCGGCGACCGGGGTGCTCCCGGCGGCAAAACCTTCCGGGCCGTCGATCCCGCCGGTGGCGCGGCGCTCGCGCCGGACTTCCACGAGGCCTTGCCGGAGGAAGCGGACCGGGCCCTCGAGCGCGCCCAGGTGGCGGCGGTGACCTTCGCGCACACCACGGGAGAAACCCGCGCGACCCTCCTGGAGGCCATCGCGGCGGGCATCGAGGAACTCGGGGAAACGCTGATCGCGCGGGCGGCCGCGGAGACCGGCCTGCCGGTCGCGCGCCTGACCGGCGAGCGCGCGCGCACGTGCGGGCAACTCCGGCTCTTCGCCCAACTGGTCCGGGAAGGCTCTTGGGTGGACGCCCGCCTGGATCCCGCGCTCCCGGAGCGGAAGCCCCTGCCGCGGCCCGACGTCCGCCGGATGCTCCGGCCGGTGGGCCCGGTCGTGGTGTTCGGTTCCAGCAACTTCCCGCTCGCCTTCTCCACCGCCGGCGGGGACACGGCGTCCGCGCTGGCCGCCGGTTGCCCGGTGGTGGTGAAGGCGCATCGGGCACACCCCGGCACCGCGGAGCTGGTCGCGGGGGCAGTGGCTCGCGCCGTGGTGGCGCAGGGGCTGCCGCCGGGCGTCTTCTCCCAACTTCACGGCGAGGGTGCGACGCTCGGGGTACGGCTGGTGCGGCATCCGGCGACGGCGGCGGTGGGCTTCACGGGCTCGCAGGCGGCGGGGCGTGCGCTGCACGACGCGGCGGCGGCGCGGCCGCGGCCGATCCCCGTGTTCGCGGAGATGAGCAGCCTCAACCCGGTCTTCCTGCTGCCCAGGGCCCTCAGCGCGCGTGGCGCGGAGATCGCTGCGGGGCTCCTCGCCTCATTCACCTTGGGCGTCGGCCAGTTCTGCACCAAGCCGGGCCTCGTCTTCGCGGTGCGCGGGGAGGCCACCGAAGCTTTTCTCGCGGCCCTCGCGGCGGGCGTGCGCGCCGCTCCTTGCGGCACGATGCTCACCCCGGGCATCCGCGCGGCGTTCCTCGCGAACCAGCAGCGCCTCCTCGCCGCGACCGGGGTGACGCTCTGGGCCGGCGGCGCGGGGGAACCCGCGACCGAGCGCCACGAGGCCCGGCCGGTCGTCGCCCGCACCACCGCCGAGACGTTCCTCGCGCATCCCGAGCTCGCGGAGGAAGCCTTCGGACCCTTCACCCTGGTGGTCGAGGCCCAGGATGCCGCAGGCCTCGCCCCTTGCGCCGGGGCCCTCGCCGGGCAGCTCACCGCCACCCTTCACGGCACGGCCGAGGATCTGGCCGGCGCCGCGACCTTGCGACAGCTGCTGGAAGAGAGAGCCGGGCGGCTGGTCCTCAACGGCTTCCCCACCGGCGTCGAGGTCTGCCCGGCGATGCACCACGGCGGGCCCTATCCGGCGACCACCGACAGTCGATTCACCTCGGTCGGCACGGCCGCGATCCTGCGCTTCGCCCGACCCGTGTGCTACCAAGGCTTCTCCGACGCACTCCTGCCGGCCGCGTTGCAGGACGCCAACCCGCTCGGCCTGCTGCGCCTGGTCGAAGGCCGCCCGACCCGCGAACCCCTCCCTCCGCGGAGGACGGGCTGAGATGGATCCGCTCCTCGATTCCCCGGACGCCGCCTACACGGGTCTGCGCACGACCGCGCCGGGCCCGGCCGGGCGCCTGCCCCTTGAGGCCGGCCAACTGCGCCACCTCAGCAGCGGCGACCTCTTTGGCCTGACCCAGAACGCGGGGATGGGCTGGAATCCGGCGCTCCTCGGGGGACGCCAGTACCTCATCCTGAGCACCCAGGGCGGGATCCGCGCCCCGGACGGTACGCCCGTCGCGCTCGGTTACCATACCGGCCACTGGGAAGTCGGCCTGCTGATGGAGGAGGCGGCGCGCGCGTTCACCGCGGCAGGCGCCATCCCGTTCGCGGGCTATGTCTCCGACCCCTGCGACGGCCGCACCAACGGCACCGCGGGGATGCTCGACAGCCTGGCCTACCGGAACGACGCCGCCGTGGTGCTGCGCCGTCTCATCCGCTCCCTGCCGACCCGGCGAGGCGTGCTCGGCGTCGCCACCTGCGACAAGGGCCTGCCCGCGATGATGATGGCGCTCGCCGGCTGCCCCGACCTGCCGGGAATTCTGGTCCCGGGCGGCGTGACGCTGCTCGCGCACGGCGCGGAGGACACCGGCAAGGTGCAGACGCTCGCGACCCGCTTCGCCCGGGGCGAAATCACCCTCGACCACGCCGCCGAGATGGGTTGCCGCGCGTGCGGCTCCCCGGGGGGCGGCTGCCAGTTTATGGGCACCGCGGCGACCAGCCAGGTGGTCGGCGAGGCGCTCGGCCTCACCTTACCCCACGGGGCGCTGGCCCCTTCCGGGGCGCCGCTGTGGCGCGACCTCGCCCGGCGCTCCGCCGGCGCCCTGATGGCGCTCGACCAAGCCGGCACCCCGCTGCAGACCATCCTGACCGAGGACGCCCTGCACAACGCGCTGGTGCTGCACGCGGCGTTCGGCGGCTCCACCAACCTGCTGCTACACCTCCCGGCGATCGCCCACGCGGCGGGCCTCCGGCCCCCGGCGCTCGAGGACTGGATGCGGGTGAACCGCGCCGTGCCCCGGCTGGTCGACGTGCTCCCGAACGGGCCCCGCAGCTTCGCCACCGTGCAGGTCTACCTCGCCGGCGGCGTGCCCGAGGTGATGCTCCACCTGCGCGCGGCGGGCCTGCTGCGCCTCGACACCCGCACGGTGTCCGGACGCACCCTGAGCGAAAACCTCGCCTGGTGGGAGCATTCCGAACGCCGGCGGCGGCTACGGGAACTCCTGCACGCGCTCGACGGTATCGACCCCGACGACGTCATCCTCTCCCCGGAACGGGCCGCCGCGCAAGGGATGACGAGCACGTTGACGCTGCTGCGCGGCAACCTCGCACCCGAGGGCGCCTTGGTGAAGAGCACCGCGATCAGCCCGGCGCTGATCGGACCCGACGGCGTTTACCGCCACGAGGGCCCCGCGCGCGTCTTCACCACCGAGTCGGCGGCGATCGCGGCGGTGAAGGCGGGCCGGCTCACCCCGGGCGACGTCCTCGTGCTCGCGGGCATCGGGCCGGGCATCGGGATGCCCGAGACCTACCAGATTACCTCCGCTTTGAAATATGTACGCGGCGGCGAGCGCATCGCGCTGGTCACCGACGGCCGGTTTTCCGGGGTCTCCACCGGCGCCTGCATCGGCCACGTGAGTCCCGAGGCCTGGGCGGGCGGTCCGCTCGCCGGGGTTCGCGACGGCGACCGGATCCGCCTCGTGGTGGATACCCGCCGCCTCGAGGGCTCCGTGGACGCGCCCGACCTTTCCGCGGAGGAGCTGCGCGCGCGGGGCCGCCATCCCGGGCTGCGTCCGGACCCGCGGGTCCCGGCCGACACGCGATTGTGGTCCGCGCTGCAACAGGCCTGCGGGGGCACGTGGGCGGGTTGCGTGCACGACGCCGACCGCATCGCCCGGCTGCTGGAGCTTGGGCTGGCCGCGGAGCGCGCGCAAGGCGACCGCCCGGCGGGCTAGGCGCGCGGGCTCAGGCCTCGACGCCGAGCTTCTCGAGCAGCCGCTGGAGGTCCTCGTTGCCGCGGTACTCGATGACGATCCGGCCGCGGCGGGCGGTATGCAGCACCGCCACCCGCGCCCCGAGATGCGAGGTGAGCTTGCGTTCGATGCCGGCCACGGCCGCGGCATCCTGCGGGCGCGCGCCCCGGTCGGCACGCGGCGATCCGGGCGTACGCCGCGCGGCTTGGGAGGCCTTCTCCGCGGCGCGCACGCTGAGCCCCTCCTCGAGGATGCGCCGGGCCAGCACCGTCCGGGACGCGCCAGGCTCGACCCCGAGCAACACCTTGGCGTGCCCGACCGAGAGCAGTCCCTTGGCGAGATAGGCCTGCAGCTCCGCCTCGAGCGAGAGCAGGCGCAGCGAATTGGCGACCGTGGCACGGCCCCGGCCCACGCGTTCCGCCGCGGTATCTTGAGTGAGGTCGAAGTCGCGGATCAGGCTGGCATAACCCTGCGCCTCCTCGAGGGGGTTGAGCCCCTCGCGCTGGAGGTTCTCAATCAGCCCGATCGCAGCCGAGGAGGCGTCGCTCGCCTCCACCAGCCGCGCAGGGATCACCTTGATCTTGAGGAGTTGAAAGGCGCGCCAGCGGCGTTCCCCGGCGATGAGCTGGAAGCGCTCCCCTTGCCGCCGCACGACGATCGGCTGGAGCAGACCCTCCGCGCGGATGCTCTCGGCGAGTTCCTGCAGCTGCTCGGGGGCGATCTCACGGCGGGCCTGGTAGGGGCTCGGATCCACGAGGCCGACGGCGATCTCCTGGAAGCCGGGGGCCGTCGAGGCGGGTGCGGCCGTGGCCGCCGGAGCCGGGGCGGCGGGCGTGGCGACCGGAGTTGCGGGAGCGGGCGTTCCCGCGGGCTGGGCGGGACGGGCCGCCGCAATGAGACCGCCAAGGCCGCGGCCGAGACGTGATTTGGGAGCTGCCGGCATCGATTTATTTTCCTCCTGGGATAAAAAGGACCTGTCCGGCCTGGATCCGGGAGGGATCGGCCAGCTTGTTCGCGTTGATAATGTCTT
Organism: Opitutia bacterium Tous-C8FEB; assembly: GCA_002304435.1. Taxonomy (GTDB): domain Bacteria; phylum Verrucomicrobiota; class Verrucomicrobiia; order Opitutales; family Opitutaceae; genus ER46. Next base: position 46,338 of record NEUZ01000001.1, read on the forward strand.
GCGCGCGCGCGCCGGTCTTGCGGGCGATCACCGCCAGGGTGTCCCCTTTCTGCACCGTGTAGCTGACGCCCTCGCGCGGGAAATCTTCGGCAAACCCCGCCGCCGGGGCGCGGGCGCCGTTCGTGCGCGCCAGCGATTCCAGCGCGGCGTTCGTCTGCTTCGCGAGTTTCTCCATCTGCGTGGCGACCTGCTGCAGGGTCTCGGCCTTGCTCGCGGCGACGGCCGCTCGCGCCTCGCGCGCCGACTCGGCCAGAGACTCTCGCAGCTGCGCGAGCGTCACCTGCGCCCGGCCCGCGGCCGCCAGCTGGCCGCGCAGCTCGGCGTTCTCCCGCTCCAACTGCTCCACCCGCAGGGCGAGCTCGCCCAGACGCTGCGACAGCCCCCGCACGTCCTCTCGCAGGTTGGCCACCTCCACCGGAAGGTTTTGGGCGTGGAGCGTCCCAGCCAGAAGCAGGACGAGGCAACGCGGCGGGAGCATCGCCGGGGACAATGAGGCGCGCCGGACCGAAAACAAGCGGCTAGTGGGTCGCGGCCGGAGCGGGCGGGCGCGGCGGCACCAGCAGCGCGGGCATCGGGCGCGAGTCGAACATCGCCCCCGGAGGCGCGGAAAACCCCCGCAGGAACTCCCCTGCCGGCAACATCCGGCCGCCCGGGCGCTGCAGCCGGCGCAGTCGCAGGAGCCCCTCCCCGGTCCACACGAGAAGCCCCGTCGCGTCGCTCCCCGCCACGGAGCCCGGGGCCCCGGGCGGGCCAGGCGGAAGGGCGTCCGGGAGGTCCGCCAGCCCGAACTTCAGGACCTCCGGGCCGAGCGCCGCGCTGCAGCCGGGCCAAGGAAAAAGCCCGTTGATGCGCGCCGCGAGTTCCGCCGCGGGCCGGGCGAAGTCTACTGCCCCGTCCTCCTTGGTCAGTTTCCGGCAATGCGTCACCACGGCCTCGTCCTGCGCGGCGAAGGCAAGTTCGCCCCGCACGAGCGCCGGCAGACACCGGGCGACCAGAGGCACGCAGGCCGCCGCGAGGCGCGCGTCGATCTCGAGGGCGGTGTCCAACACGCCAATCGGGACGCGCTCACGGTCCGCGACGGGCCCCGCGTCGAGGCGGCGCACGATCCGCATCAGGGATACACCCGTCTCCCGCAGCCCCGACGCAACCGCGGTCTGGATCGGGGAGGCCCCGCGGAGGGCGGGCAAAAGGGAGGTGTGCAGGTTGAGCATCCCAAGCCGGGGCACCGCGAGGAAGTCGTCCCGCAGGAGGTGGCCGTACGCCATCACCAGCCCGAGGTCGGGCCGGAGCGCCGCGAGTTGCGCGGTGATCTCGGGAGTCAGGCGTTCCGGCTGCAGGACTGGCAGCGCGCGGGCCTCCGCCCAAGCCTTGATCGCGTTGGGCCGCACCTGCTGCCCGCGCCCGGCCGGCCGGTCCGGCTGGGTGAAGACCCCGACGACCTCGGCCACGGCGGCCCCCGGCCCGGCGAGCCAATCTAGGATCGGCAGGGCGATGGGGTCGGAGCCGAGAAAGACAAGGCGCAGCGGCGGCATACGAATGAAGTCACTCCCGCGGGAACGCCGGTTCAAAGCAAATCCCCGTCCGGAAAGCGTTCTCGCGTGCGCGCCCTCCGGCCGGCTTGCTCGGGGCCCGAATGAATTCCCCGGATCCCGCGCCCCACGACGCCTACGCGGCCCTGCGGGTGCCCCAGTACCGGGATTACCTCATCGGAAGCTCCCTCGCCCTGTTCGGCCGGCAGGCGGTCCTCGCGGCGGTGACCTGGCAGGTGTACGAGTGGACCCGTTCCGCCGCGGCGCTCGGGCTGGTCGGCGCCGTGAACGTGCTGCCCCTGCTGGCCCTGTCGCTTCCGGCCGGCGCGCTGGCGGACCGGCACGACCGGCGCCGCCTCATCGCCGCGGGCACGGCAGTGCTGGTGGTCGCCAACGGCCTCTTGGCTTTGCTCTCGGCCGCGGCGGCCTCGCTCCCCGCGTGGGCCCTGCTCGCCTGGGGCAATGCGGCGCTGCGAGCAGTGGCCGGCTGGTTCGAGCTCGCGGGCGACCAGGCCCAGCTGCGCTTCGACCAGCCGGCGCTGCCCCTGATGTTTCTGCTGCTCCTAGGTCACGCCACCGTACGAATCCTCGTCTGGCCCGCCCGCGCCAGCATCACCCCACTGCTGGTGCCCACCCCCGCCCTCGGCAACGCGATCACGTGGAACTCGAGCAGCTTCGAGATCGCCACGATCGCGGGCCCCGCGCTCGGCGGTCTGCTCATCGCGGCGGGCGGCACGACCGCGGTGTACGTGCTCGGGACCTTGACGGAAATCCTCTTCCTGATCGCGATCGCGCGCGTCCGCTATTTCCACCCGCCGACCCCGGCGCCAGGGCGGCGCTCGTGGCGGGATATGCTGGCGGGCGCCGAGTTCATCTGGAACCGCAAGGTGATCCTCGGCGCGAGCAGCCTCGACCTGTTCGCGGTGCTGCTAGGCGGCGCCACCGCGCTGCTGCCCGTTTTCGCGGCCCAGATCCTCCAGGTGGGACCCGTCGGCTTCGGCTGGCTCCGCGCCGCCCCGTCGATCGGCGCGATCGCGATGGCATTCTGGCTGGCGCACCGCCCGCCCCTCGCCCGGCCGGGCCGCGCCCTGCTCTGGTCCGTCGCCGGCTTCGGCGTGGCGACCATCCTCTTCGGCTGGTCCCGCTCCCTGTGGCTGTCCTTGATCGCCCTCGCGCTGACTGGCGCCCTCGACAACGTGAGCGTCGTGGTCCGCCAGTCGCTGGTGCAGCTCCTAACGCCCGACGCCCTGCGGGGACGCGTGACGGCCGTGAACCAGATCTTCATCGGTTCCTCCAATGAGATCGGCGCGCTGCGCGCAGGCCTGATGTCGGCGGCCGTGGGGCCGGTGGCCGCCGTCGTGTGGGGCGGTGTGGGGACCGTGCTGGTGGCGGTCGCCGTCGCCCGCGCGGTGCCTCAGCTGCGGATTCTCCCGCCGCTGCACACCCTCCGGCCCTGAGGCCGGCGAGGTCGGGAACTGACACCGTCCCGGCGCCGCACGGGGCGACACCGGGACGGGCACGGTCAATAACGGTAGTGCTCGGGCTTGTAGGGCCCGCCGACGGGCACGCCGAGATAGCCGGCTTGGTCCTTGGTCAACTTGGTGAGCTTCGCGCCGATCTTCTCGAGGTGCAGCCGGGCCACCTCCTCGTCGAGGTGCTTCGGCAGCCGGTAGACGCCGACCGCGTACGCGTCGCGATTGCGCCAGAGGTCCATCTGCGCGAGCACTTGGTTGGTGAAGCTGGTCGACATCACGAACGACGGGTGGCCGGTGGCGCAGCCGAGGTTCACCAGCCGCCCCTCGGCAAGCAGGTAGATCGAGCGCCCGTTCGGGAAGGTGTACTGATCGTACTGCGGCTTCACGTTGATTCGCTTAGCGTCCGACTCGTTCAGCCGCTCGACCTGGATCTCGTTGTCGAAGTGGCCGATGTTGCAGACGATCGCCTGGTCCTTCATCCGCCGCATATGCTCGAGGGTCAGGATGTCACGGTTGCCCGTGGTCGTGACGTAGATGTCGGCGGTGCCGAGCGTGGACTCGACGGTGTTGACCTCGAAGCCCTCCATCGCCGCCTGCAGGGCGTTGATGGGGTCGATCTCGGTGACAATCACCCGGGCGCCGAAGCCGCGCAGCGAGTGGGCCGAGCCCTTGCCGACGTCACCGTAGCCGCAGACGCAGGCGACCTTGCCCGCGATCATCACGTCCGTCGCCCGCTTCAGGCCGTCGGCGAGCGACTCGCGGCAGCCGTAGAGGTTGTCGAACTTCGACTTGGTCACCGAGTCGTTCACGTTGATGGCGGGGACGCGGAGCTTCCCCTTCTCCATCATCTGGTAGAGGCGGTGGACGCCGGTGGTGGTCTCCTCGGAGACGCCGCGCCACTGGGCCGCGATGCTCTTCCAGTAGCCCGGGCGCTCACGGCTGACCTTGATGAGCAGATTTTTAATGACCTGCTCCTCGTGGGAGGAGGAAGGCGTCTTCACCCAATCGCTGCCCTCCTCGAGCTCGCAGCCCTTGTGGATGAGGAGCGTGACGTCGCCGCCGTCGTCGACGACCAGCTGGGGCCCGAGGCCCTGCGGGAACGAGATGGCGCGCAGCGTGAGGTCCCAGTACTCCTCAAGGGTCTCGCCCTTCCAAGCAAACACGGGAGTGCCGACCGCGGCGATCGCGGCCGCGGCGTGGTCTTGGGTCGAGAAGATGTTGCACGAGGCCCAGCGCACGTCGGCGCCGAGTTCTTGCAGCGTCTCAATCAGGACCGCCGTCTGGATCGTCATATGCAGCGAGCCGGTGATGCGCACGCCGGCGAGCGGGCGCTTCGGGCCGAACTTGCGGCGCACTGCCATCAGGCCGGGCATCTCGTGCTCGGCGATCGCGATTTCCTTGCGGCCCCAGGCGGCAAGGGAGAGGTCCTTGACCGCGTGGTCAGGAGCCGCAGGGCGGCGTTTCTTGGCGGAGGAGGTGGCCATAAGAGGAAGGGGGTGGTTCAGCGGAGGGCGGCCTTGAGCGCGGCAACCTTGGCGGTGGATTCCCAGGGCATCCCGGGTTTGCCGAAGTGGCCGTAATTAGTCGTCTGCCGATAGATCGGCCGCTTGAGGTTCAGCGCCGCGACGATGTCGGCCGGCTTGAAGCTGAACACCTGTTGTACGGCCGCGGTGATGCGCTCGTCGGTGACGCCGGGCTTGGCGGTGCCGAAGGTGTTGACGTGGACCGAGACCGGCTGCGGGTGCCCGATCGCATAGGCGAACTGGATCTCCGCGTGCTCGGCGAGGCCGGCGGCGACGATCGTCTTGGCGACCCAGCGGCCCATATAGGCGGCCGAACGGTCGACCTTCGAGGGATCCTTGCCCGAGAACGCGCCACCCCCGTGCCGGCCCCAACCGCCGTAGGTGTCGACGATGATCTTACGGCCCGTGAGACCCGAGTCGCCCTGCGGCCCGCCGATGACGAACCGGCCCGTCGGGTTGATCAGGTACTCGGTGTTCCGCGTCAGCAGCTTCGCGTCGATCACCTTCTTGATCACATTCTCGATGAGGTACTTCTCGATTGTGGCGTGGCTGACGTCCGCCGTGTGCTGGGTGGAGATGACCACGTTAACCACCTCGACCGGACGGCCGTCCTCGTAGCGGACGGAGACCTGAGACTTGGCGTCCGGCCGCAGCCACGCGACCGCCCCTTTCTTGCGGATTTCGGTGAGCTTCCGCCCGAGGCGGTGCGCGAACATAATCGGGGTCGGCATCAGCTCCGCGGTCTCGTTGCACGCGTAGCCAAACATAATGCCTTGGTCGCCCGCACCCTGCTCGGCGGTCTTCTTGCCCTCCACCTTCCGGGCGTCGACGCCTTGGGCGATGTCGGCGGACTGCGCCGTGAGGTAATTATTGATGAATACCGAGTCAGCGTGGAACACGTCGTCGTCGTTCACGTACCCGATATCGCGGATGGCGTCGCGGATCACCTGGCCGAGATTGATGGCCTCCTCGATCGGCTTGGTGCGGCCCGTGCGTTTGTCCTGCAGCTTCGGGATCGTGATCTCCCCGCCCACCACGACGACGTTGGACTTCACGAACGTCTCGCAGGCCACGCGGCTCTGGCGGTCCACCGCGAGGCAGGCGTCGAGCACGCTGTCGGAGATCAGGTCCGCCACCTTGTCGGGATGTCCCTCGCCGACGGATTCAGAGGAAAAAACGAACGATTTGGCCATTTGGGTATTGGGTTGAAGGCCCGAATCCCAACCGCCTGGGAGCCCGGCGCGCAAGGCTAAACATCAACGCATCGTGATGTTATGATGCGTATTTTTGCTGATGCAGGAGTCTCGAATTAAGCGGGTTGGGCCGGAACGCCGCGGCCGCGATCACCGGTAGAGCGCCGTGGTGGGGGCCGTGGTGAGGACGTTGTATTGCCGGATGCCGAGGCGCCACCAGGGGGCGAGATCTTCGGTGCGGGCGCTCCACAGGTCGCGGTGGAGTTCCATCATCGAGTCCGCGTCGAGTAGTAGCGCCATCTTCTCGCGAGGGGTGAAGCGGTCGGGACCGTCGCGGAGCAACCGTTCCCGCAGTTGGGCGAACCACTCGCGCGACTCCTCGGTGCGGCGGCGCTGGCGCAGGAGCGCGACGTGCAGCGCGTTCACGTAGGGAACCAGAATTCCGTCCGGGTCGGGATCTCGACCAGCCGGACACCGCCCCGGCCCGAAGGGACTGCTGGGGGTCGAACTCGATCCGCCGCAGCTGGTCGTAGGACAGGCTCCGGAGCCAGGCCGGGACCCCGCCGGCGTTGGCCCGCGGCGGCACCTCGGCGAGGGCGCGCGCGCCCGCAAGGCCGCGAAGTCGGCGACCAGCGGTTCCCCGGCGAAACCCGCGGCGGTAGCCACGAATCCGAGCAGCATCCGGCCCCACGCGCGCACGCGGTTCATCGCTCGAGGAAGAAGCCCCGCTGCCGGTCGGAAACCGGCAGGCCGGCCCGTTCCATCACTTGGAGCAGGTCCTCCCAGATGAGCCGCTTCCGGCGGGGCGTCGGCTCACGGAGGATATAGCTCGGATGGTAGGTCACCATTAGCGGGATGCCACCGAAGTCGTGCCAGCGCCCGCGCACCTCGCCCAGCGTCTTGAACGCGCCCGCCCCGAGCAGTCCCTGTGCTGCCGTCGCCCCGAGCGCCACGAGGAAGCGCGGCGCCACCACCTCCACCTGCGCGCGCAGGAACGGCAGGCAGTAGGCCATCTCCCCGGCGGTCGGCGGCCGGTTGCCGATCTGCTCCTGACCTTCCGCCGTCGGCAGGCCCGGGCGCCAGTTCATAATGTTGCCGATGTACACCTCCTCCCGCGCCACCCCCATCGCGACGATCATCCGCGTCAGCAACTGCCCCGCCGGGCCGACAAAGGGTTCGCCCTGAAGCTCCTCCTCCGCGCCAGGCGCCTCACCCACGAACATCAGCGCCGCATCGAGCGAGCCTACCCCCAGGACCACGCGCTTGCCGGGCCGCAGGTGCGCCCGGCAGTTCTCGTCGCCCTCGACCAGCGCCTTCAGCGCGGCCCAGCGCTCCGCTTTCGTCCCGGACGGCAGCCGCACCTCCGGTGGCTTGCGCAACGGCTCCGCGACCGCCGCGACCGCCGCCGCGGTCCGGACCGCCTCCCGGGGCCGGACGGGCGCCGGCGGAGGATTCACCGCGGCGGGCGTGGCGGGCGCCGCGGCCGGGGCGATCGCGGCCTGCTCCGACGCGGTCGCCGCCGCACGCCGGCCGACCACCCGCCGCAACCGCTCAAGGGTCTCGTCCGCCACCGGCACGGTCGTCACGCCAGCCAGCTTCAGCCGCCGAAGCTCCTCCGTGATCGCGGTAAGGGATTCGCGCATCGCCAGCTCAGGTTCCGCGCACCCGGAGCAGCCGCGCGACGTGCTTCGCCAACAGGTCAAACTCAAGATTCACGGCGTCTCCCGCGCGCCGCTCCCGTAGGTTCGTGACCGCGAGCGTGTGCGGGATGAGCCAGACGGCGAGGTGCTCCGGCGCGCACTCCGCCACGGTGAGGGAAATTCCGTCGATCGCGATGCAGCCCTTCGGCACCACCAGTTCGCCGAACTCCGCCGGAAAACCGACCCGCAGGTAATGATCCGCGCCGCGCGACTCGAAGGCCTCCACCCTGCCCGGCACGTCGATGTGCCCGGTGACGAAGTGCCCGCCCACCTTGCCGTCGAAACGCAGGCTCCGCTCGAGGTTCACCGCCGCCCCGGGCGCCAGCATCCGGAAACTGGTCAGCCGGCGGGTCTCCTCCAGCACGTCGAAGCGCAGGCCCGCCGCATCAGACTCGGCCACCGTGAGGCAGCAGCCGTTCACGGCGATGCTGTCCCCGAGCGCCACCCCGGACAGCACGGCCCGCGCCGCGACCCGCAGGGACCATCCCCGCGGAGTCGGCGCGAACTCCGCGACCGTGCCCGCTTCCTCGACTATGCCCGTGAACATCGCGCCGAGGGAAAACGTGATTGCCCGTTCCGCCAAGCCGCAAAGCGCCGGCGCGGGGCGAGCTCAGAACTCCCAGATCACGCCCGCGCTGGGCAGGAACGGCAGCTGCTCGCGCGCCTCCCGGCGCACGGTTACCTCGTTGCCCGTGACGCTCACCTTCCGGTCGTAGCCGAGGAAGTTCAAGCGGTCATAGGCGTTGAAGACGTCGAGGTGCACCCGCAGTTCACCGGTCCGCAGGGGAATCCGCCGCGTGGCCCGGAGGTCGAGCCGGTGGTAGGCGGGCAGCCGCAGCCCGAACGCAGGGCCATTGGCGGACACCAGCAGCCGCCGGCCGTTGTTCAGCGGGGCGAGCGCGTAGGTCACGTCGGTGGTCGGCCAGCCGGTGTGGAAGTGCCACGCCGCGCTGAACGTCCAGCGATCGTCCGGCGCGTAGGTGACATCCCCGTAGGCCGCGTGCCGCTGGTCGCGCGCGCGCGGCACCCAGCGGCCCGCGATCCGCTCCTCGGTGCGCGCCCAGGCGTAGCTCGCGTTCCATTGCCACGGCCCCCGCGCCCGGCCGGCCAGCAGCACCTCCACGCCGCGGGCGCGTCCCCGGTCCGGATCGAGCCGCGCCCGGTCGGCCTGCGCCTCCGGGAACAGGTCGTAGGCGTTGTCGAGGTTGACCCAGCGCGGGCGCAGGCGGCTCGAGGGCCGGTCATACGCCTCGACCCGCAGGGCGGCGGCGGTCCCCAGCCGGGTCTCCAGGCCCAGCACCCGGTGCTCCGCCCGCTCCGGCGGCGCGAACCGGCGCTCGCCGTCGGCCACCGCAAGCTCGTGCAGTCCCTGCGCCTGCGCGTGGCGGCCCCACGCGGCGCGCCACGTCACCTCGCCGGTGACCCAGGCCACGTTGACCCGCGGGCCCCATTCCGTCGCGGAAGTTCCCGGGGCCCGGTCGGCCCGGAGTCCCGGTTCCACCAGCAGGCCACCCGGCAGGATCACCCGCGTCGCGGCGAAGGCGCCGCCACCGGTGTCCCGCGGGTCGAGCCGCGCGTTCACGGCGGAGGTCCGCGCGACTTGGACGCCGTTGACGACCACGCTGCGTTGCTGGGTCAGCGCATAGTCATAGCGGGCGGAGGCGCGCCGCGCTTCCGCACCGGCCCGCCAGAGCCAGCCGTCGCCGAGGGCCCGCGACCACTCCGAGCGGAGGTGCGCCGTATCCAGGCCGCGGCGATCCCGCAGGCTGAAGGGGAACCCGTCCAGCCGGCCGGAGCCGGTCCGGTTCCACGTGAGCGCCGACCAGGAGGCGACCGTCTCGCCCTTCCATCCGGCGCGTTCCTGGACCCGCCACCGGACCCAACCGCTGGTGGTGTCGTAGCCGCTGCGCAACGACGGCGAATCCGTCCGCGCATAGCGCAGGTCATCTCCCGCGTGCAGGGCGTGGAACGACACCGCGTGGCCCGGCGCGGGCGTGAATTCGACCTTGGCTAGGCCGTCGAAATACCGCGGCGAAACGTCGTCGTCCCGGCCTGACGCCTGCAGCGCCACGTCCGGGTAACCGCGTCGCCCCGTCACCAGATAGCGCGCCCCCCCGGGCAAGGTGCCCTCGCGCCGCAGGCCGAGGCCGGTGAGGCTCAGGTCGACCGCGGAACGCGTCCGCGCCTCGCTCCGGGTCTCGAGGGTCAGCACGCCGGCAAGCCGGTCCCCGTGCTCCGCGCCAAAGCCGCCCGTGGCGAGCTCCAGCCAGCCGATTACGGCGGGATCCACGATGGAGAGCGCGCCACCGACGTCCTTGAGATGAAAGGGCTCGATCAGGTCGAGGCCGTCCAGCCGGCCGCGCACTTCGGACTGCGGCGCGCCGCGCACCCAGAACTGGGCGGAGATGTCATCGGCGGCGAGGCCAGGCAGGCGGGCGATGGAGCGGTACAAATCCTGCCCGACTTGGGGGAGCGTTTCGAGCTGGCGTCCGGTCATCGCGGCCGCGGAGCCCACGGCCTGGTCAGCGACCCCGAAGCGGCTGGGCGTGACCACCACCTCCGCGAGTCGCACCGCCGGTTCGGCGGCGGCGGGCGCAGCGGCCGGCAGGGCACGCGAGGAAGAGAGAACCAGCCAGAGGAGCAGCAGCGGCGTCGGGCGCATCGGGGGCCAAGCTGCGGCGCGGCCCGGCGAAGGCAAACGCGCATCGGGCTTGCGGCGACGTCGCCCCGCGCCAGCTTTCCGCCGACCACCACCCCGATGCGTTCCCTGTTTCCCCTCGCGCTCGCCCTCCTCCCCTCCGCATTCGCCGCCGACCCCGGCGCGCTGCGCTCCGCCCTCACGCATCACGCGTCCTTCGACCGCGGCTTCGATGCCGACTTCTCGCGCGGCGATCCGAAGCTCCATTTTTCCGGCGGACCCAAAGACACGCCGCCCGGACCGGGCGAACACATCCGGCTCGCGCCCGGCGCGGGTCGCTTCGGCGGCGCGCTGCGGGTCACCCGCAAGAATCCCGTGCGGCCCTACTACCACCAGCAGGGCGTGCTCGACTACCGGGCGGGCAGCTGGAGCGGCAGCGTCTCGGTCTGGCTGCGGATCTCGCCCGACGAGGACCTCGAGCCCGGCTACTGCGACCCGGTGCAGATCGTCGGCGGCGACAGCAAGCGGGGTTTTATGTTTCTGGAATGGTCGAAGGATGAGACGCCGCGGCTGTTCCGCTACGCGATCCGCCCGCGGCTTGAATTGTGGAATCCGCAGAACGTGGACTGGGCGAAGCTCACCGACGCGCAGCGCCCGATGGTGCAGGTGGCGCGGGCGCCGTTCGCGCGGACCCGCTGGACGCACGTCGTCTTCACGTGGGACCGGCTGAACGAGGGCAAGGCGGGCTCCGGCCGGCTTTACCTCGACGGCGAGCCGCAGGGCGCGATCACGGGCTGGCAACTAGACCTCGGCTGGGATCCGGCGCAGGTGCGGCTGGTTCTCGCCGCGGCCTACGTCGGGGACTTCGACGACCTCGCGGTCTTTAACCGCGAACTCACGCCCGCCGAAGTCCGCGCCGTGATGGCGCTGCCCACGGGCATCTCCGGCCTGCGCTGAGGGCGCCGGCCGCGCTCAGGCAGCCGGAACTTCCCAGCCCGGCCGGTAAGCCTTGGTCAGCAGGGCGTCCGCCGCCGGCTGGTCCCGGAAGCGGAACGCGGCGCTGTCCCAGTGCAGGGTGCCCGCCTTGACGTCGGTCTGGCGGTTGCCCCGCGTGATGGTTTTCCGGCGCGACAGCCGCGTCGCGATGTTGCCGAGCTGGACCGTCTCCGCGAGGAACGCGGCGTAGTGGAAGCCCCCGCTGGTGCGCCCGCCGGAGCGGATGGCATCGATCCAGCTGTGGTGGTGATGCACCGCCTTAACGTCCTTCGGGTAGGAGAAGCCGCGGAAGTTATCCTCCGGGTAAAGCCGCGGACCGCCGACGTGGGGCAGCACCATATTGCCCTTCTCGCCGATGAACAGGGATCCGCTGCGGGGCAGTTCCAGGCTGGCCGGGACCTGCGCGAGTTTCCGCTCGGGCCGCAAACCCCCGTCGGTCCACGTGACAGGCAGGGTCGGGCCGGCGGTGAACTCGGTGCCGGGGAACACATACCGGATCGTCTGGCTGGTGGGCCAGATGTGGCGGTTGACCCCCGTGTTCTCCGCGATGACCGAGGACGGCGCGGTGAGGCCAAGCCCGGTGAACACCGGGTCGAGAATGTGGCAGCCGAAGTCGCCGAGCGCCCCGCCACCGAAGTCCTGCCAGTCGCGCCACGCGAACGGATGGTAGATCCCGGGCGCGAACGGGCGGGCCGGCGCCGCGCCGAGCCAGCGATCCCAGTCGAGCCCGGCGGGCACGGGCGCCGTCTCCGCCGGGGGCTCCAGCAGGCAGGTGCGCTCGTTGCCGGCGACACCGACCCAAGAGTGCACCTCCTTGACCTTGCCGATCGTCCCCTCCCGCAGCAGGCGCGTGGCCAGACGGTATTCGACCGAGGAATGGATCTGGTTACCCATCTGCGTGACCACGCCCTTCTTCTCCGCCCACCGCCGCAGCTGGCGGCACTCCCAGGCGGTGTGCGCGAGCGGCTTCTCGCAATAGACGTGCTTCCCCAGCTGCATCGCCGCGACCGCGACCGGGGCGTGCATATGGTCGGGCGTAGACACAATCACGGCGTCCAACCGGTCGCCAAGATCGCGCAGGAGGTCGCGGTAATCCGTCCAATGCCGGGTGCCGGGGTGATCCGCGTCTGCCCGCGCGTAGGACGCTTGGTCGACATCGCAAAACCCGACGTAGCGCAGGGACGGGTGCGAGGCGGCCGAGTGCAGGTTGGAGTACCCGCGGCCGTTGACGCCGACCACGGCCACCTGGACTGAGGAATTGGGGGCCGCGGCGCGGACCACGGCGGGAAAAGCGACGGCGGCGCCGGCGAGGGCGGAGCCGCGGAGGAAGGCGCGACGGGGAAGACGGGGCGAAGGGGGAATTTTCACGGGGGGTGCGACGAGCCTCGCCCGTCACGCCACCGCGTCAAGCCCCCGCCCGGCGCGAATCACGGCTCGACGCGGACGGGCAGACCGACCCACGCGAGGCCGAGGAGCGTCCGCGCGTCCCAATTCGCGAGGCGGAAGCAGCCGAGTGACTCCGTGCGGCCTACGTTCGCAGGCTCCGGCGTGCCGTGGATGCCGTAGCCGGAGCGGTCTAGACCGATCCACGCCACGCCCACGGGATTATTCGGTCCCGGCGGTAAAATGAGCCGGCGGGACGGCGCCTCGCGTGCCTCGGGCGTATCGGGAAACAGGGCGGGGTCGAAGGTGTAGTCGGGGTTCGCCACGACCACGCGCACCGCGAGATCGCCGACCGGCCGTTTGTCGACGCGGCGGGCGATGCTGACCGGGAAGTGGGCGATGACGCGTTCCGTCGCGTCCACGGCCTGGAACTCGCGCGCGGCAAGCCGGATTACGAGGCGCGCGGCGATACCCGGACGGGGGACGAACTCGGCCGCGGGGGCGACGAAGAGCGTGTCTGCGGTGAGCCGTTCCCAGTCGAGGCCCGGATTGAGCCGGCGGAGGAAACGTTCGCCGGCCCGGAAGCGCTCGGCGGCCAACTCGAGGGCCGAGGCGTGGGGCAGGCCGGCAGCCTCGGCCTTGGCGGTCCAGCCCTCGGGAACCGGACGCAGGCCTTCGAGGTCCTCCGCAGCCAGAGAGGCCCAGGTCAGGGCAGGGGCGTCGAGTCGGAGCACGGCCTGGGTCACCGCGTCGAGCAGCCCCGTCTCGGGAACCCCCTCCCGACGCTGGAAGGCCCGCAGCGCGGCCGCGGACTGCGGCCCGGGCAGCCCGTCGATCGGACCGCCGGAGAAGCCTCGCCGGGCCAGCTCCACCTGCGCCTCCAGCCAGGTGGCGGCGGGCCGCGGGAAATCCGCCGCGAGACTGACGAGGGCGGCGGCCGCCGCGGGCCACTCACTCCCCCGCGTCGGCGCGGGCGCGGCGACAAAGGCGAGCAGCGCGAGCGCCGCGGAACGGAGCGGACGGGAGAGTTGGCGGACGGGCCAGGACATTAAAAAGGGGCAGGCCGCACGGCCTGCCCCGGGTAAGGCCGGACAGCGCGGGTCAGAACTGCCCGGTGATGCCGAACTTGAGCGAGCGGGGGATCACCCAGTTGGAGCGGACCCGGGACGGATCGAAGATGTACTCGCGGCGGCCCTCCTCGGCGAGGTTGTTGACGCTGAGGAAAGCGGTGGTGTCGCGCCGGAAGCGATAGGTCACGCCGGCGTTCATCACCCGCCAGGGCTCGCGAAAACGAGCCGTCTGGGGGGAGGTGGCGCTGACGTTGAGGACCGGCCAGCCGCCGGTATAGTTCACGTCGAAGGAGGCGCCGAAGTTTCCCTGCGTGTAGAGAAGGCCAAAGTTGTAGGCCTTCGGGATGAAACCGCCGAGCTTGCCGTTGGCGATCGCGGTGGTGCCGCCGAAGTTCCCTTGCGTCCGCAGGTAGGTGTAGTTCGCGCGGGCCGTCAGCCCGCGGAGCGCGCCCGGGAGGAAGGAGAGGCGCTGGCGGAAGTCCACCTCGAGGCCCCGGTAGGTGGCGTCACCGAGGTTCCGAGGCTGCACGATCTCGTAGCCCTCGTAGAGGCCATCGAAGCCGTTGTCGGAGCCGCCGCCGATGATTTCGCCGGAGCGGCCGGAGGAGCCAATGTAGTCCGAGATCTCCTTGCGGTAGCCGCGGACGGAGACCGTGCCGTCCCGATGATAGTATTCCAGCTTGAGGTCGATGTTGCGGCCGAGCTGCGGCTTCAGGTCCGGGTTGCCCATCGTGACGATCCGGGTGGCATCGTTGGCCGAGACGGCGGCGACGAGCGAGCCCAGCGGGGCGCGGCCGTAGCTGGTGGACCAGCTGGCGCGCGCCTTCAGGTTGGCGGTAATGTCGTAGGCGAGGTGCAGACTCGGGAAGGACTTCGCGTACTCGCCGTCGTAGGAGAGGCGCTGGTAGTCGAGGGCGGCGCGCTTGAAGTGATCCGGCTCGGCGGCGATCGGGGTCGTGCGGGCGCGGAAGTAGGTGAACGTGTCCGTCGCCACCCACTCGCGGCGGACGCCGCCGAGGATGGTAAGGCCGCCGAGGCGGACCGTGCCTTGGACGTAGCCGGAGTCGACGCCCTCCTCAAGAATGCGGCGGTTGGTGTACTGCGAGGTGGCGGTGAAGTTCACGTCCTCGTACCACAGCGCGGAGTTACCGAGGGTAGTGCTGATGAAGGCGGGATCCACCACTGGGAGGCGCCGGCCGCCGTTTTGGCGCTCAAACTCCGTGAGTGGCATCAGGCCGTCGGTGGGCAGGACCGAGCCCACCACGCCGTACCAGCGGCGGGGGAAAACCTGGCGATTGTTGACGCGGCGGTTCACGGACTCGAGGCCGGCCTTCAGCGTGACCGGCAGCGCGGTGGCGAGGGTGTAGGCGGCGTTCACGTTCGCGGTGACCTCGTTGGTGTCGGTGACCGTGTCGCGCTTGTTGAAGACCCGGGACGTCTGCGGCACCGCCTGCGTGGCGGAGCCATTCGAAGTCACGAACGGGGTGTAGCTGGCAGCGCTGTAGACGCTCGCGCCGCCGGTGGGGAGAAACGTCTGGCCGGCGGGGTCGGTGTAATCGAGGATGAAGCCGATCGCGTCGCGGGTGCGCATCGAGACCGTGCCGTTCTCGCGCCGGCGGCCGGCGCCGGAGTTCCAGTGTGTGTGGCTCCAGCGGTAGGCGTGGTCCATCCGCAGGCGACCCCAGTTGTGCTCAAACACGAGGGTGCCGGTCGGGTTCTTGCTGGTGAAGGAGTAACGCTGCGGGTTGAGACGCATCTGGGCCGCGCCGACCGCGACGCCGCCCGGCTGGAGCGTGGGGTTGTTCACCGGCAACATCTCAATGCGAGTCGCGGTATACCCGGCCCGGATGCCGCCATTCGGGTTGGTGGCGGAATTCACCGAAAGGTTTGAGGCGAGCCACGGGTTGACCGCGGTGTAGGTGAAGAACGGCTCGGAGCCTGCGTTGTACAGGAAGCGCAGGGAGACGCGCGTGGACTCGGAGAGCTTGTAGTCGGCGCGGGCGCTGACCGCGGAGAGGAAGCGGTCGTTGAGGCCGCTCATCCGAGTGTAGTCGCGCAGTTGCGCCACCGGGTTGGCGGTGGACTCATAAAGCAAGATGTCCCAGTCGTGAGGGTTCAGCACCTCCTGGAAGGAGGCGGTGACGGCGATGCCGAGGTTGCGGACGCCCTGGCCGACGCTGAAGACCTCGGTGTAGGCGGCGCTGAAGTCGGGGCGCAGGGGGCGCTCCGAGACGGCGAAGTTGCGCTTCGACCAGGACGGGAAATAGCGGCCGCTGGCGGTGTAGGAGAAGCGGCGGCGCTCGGCCATCGCGAGGGGGGAGCGGGTCTTGAGGTTGAGCTGGCCACCGAGCGAGTCGGCGCGCTTGTCGGGCGTCTGACCGGCGATGATCTCCACCTGCTCGTACATCGAACCCGAGAACGAGTGGAGGGTGGCGGTGCGGCCATCGCCACCGACGCCCGTCGACGAGAGGCCGTCGATGTTGAGGCGCGTGTAGCTCGCGGGCAGGCCGCCAATGCTCACGTTGTTGATCAGGTTGTCCTCGTCGGTGGTGAAGGTGATGCCGGGCAGGCGGGAGACGAGCTCGCCGACGTTCTGGGTCGGGAGGACGCCCCACTCGTCGAGCGCGGTCACGCTCTTCACGTTGAGGGCGTTGCGCTGCTCCGTGATCGCCAGGGCCTGGCCCTCGCGCACGGTGGCGACGGTGAAGCGGTCCATCACGATCGCCTGAGCGGGCTTCAGCTCGACCTCGACGCGCGCGGTCTCACCGCCGCGGACCGTGACGGTCACACGCCGCTCCTCGAAGGCCGAGTAGGTCACCACCACCTCGACCGCCCCGGGGCGCACTCCCTGCAGCAGGAAGAGGCCGGCGCTGTCGGTGAACTCAGTGCGGCCTTGGGCGGGCACGGAGACCGTCGCCCCCTGGAGCCCGTTGCGGGTGGCGGTACTGACGACGGAACCGGAGATCACCCCGGTGGCCTGGGCGTAGGCGGCGCCGCCGGCCAAGAAGGCGAGGAGCGCAAGGCGGAGAACCGCCGTCAGGAACGCCCGCGAGGGCGGAGGAAGCGAGGTGCGTTTCATTGGGTCAGGTACGAACCCGGCGGCGAGCCGGGCCAGACCTGACCCGCGGCGCCGCCGGAATTCCCGATCCTTGGTGGACGGGAGCTCCCGAGTCGACGCGATTCTGGCGGGTAGACCCGCTCAGCGGATCCGCGAGAAGTCAGCCGGCTTGAGGTAGACCGAGGTCACCTTGGCGGTCAGCCTGCCCTCCTTCTCGGACGCGGTGCGGGCCTTCACCCAGGCGGGATCGTCCCGGAAGCCCTTCCACGCAGCCGCGGCGGCCTCACGGCTCGGGTAGGCTAGGAAGTAGATCAGGGTGGTGCCGGCGCCCGACTTCTCATCGACCGGATGAAAGTAGCCGAGGTTAGTCATTCCCTGCCGCGCGAAGATGGCGCGGGTGTGGTCCCGGAAACGGGCGTCGAGGGCGGAAAGTTTTCCCGGGGCGGCGACGTAGGTGCGCAGTTCGAAGACGCGCTCCGCCCCGCCGTTGCCCGCGTCCATCGGCGCGGTAAAGTCGGTCGCCTTCAGGTACACCGACTCGATGCCGGCGACGATCTTGCCCCCGGCCTCGGTGGCCTTCGCGACGGCGCGCCAGTCGGGGTCGGCCAAAAAGCCCTGCCAGGAGGCCTGCGCGGCCTCGCGGCTGCGGTGGCGGAGTAGATAGATCAGCTTCTCGGCGCCGCCATCCTTGGCGTCGGCGGCCAACCAGTAGCCGACATTAACCATCCCGTGGCGCTCGAACAGGCGGGTGGTGTGCTCGCGGAAACGGGCCAGCACCGCCTCGCCCTTGCCCGGGGCGGCAACGTAGGTGCGGAGCTCGTACACAGCGCCGGGCGCCTCGGCGGGCGCGGCGGCGGAAACGGGAAGCAGCGCCAGACAGGGCCAAAGCGCGCTCAGACGGAGGAAGCGGGGGATGTTCATGGGGAGTTGGCGGAGGCTTGCGCCGCGTCCGGCGGAGTCAAACCCGGGAGCGTGAGCGGACGAGGCGTGTGGAGGGCCTCAAGGAATTCGGGCCACGCCTTCGCCACCGGCGAACTGGACAGGAAAAGCGCCGCCAGTTCCTTGCGCCCGCGCAAGCGGAGACTCGCGTACACGTGGAGCTCAAACTGCAGCTCCAACTCGCGCCGCGCGGCGTCCAGCCCGAGCACGCCTAGGAGGAAGAGTAGGGCCTCGATGGTGGAGAACCTTCCCCCCGCCTGCTGGGCGCGGAGCCAGTAGCGGCTCTCCCCGCGCATCGGCAGGCCCACCACGCGGCCCCAGCCCGCGAGGTCCGGCAGCATCCCCGTGGCCTCGCTCCAGACGCCGTCCAGCAGGACGGCCTGCACCGCGGCCGGGTCGGCGTCCGCCGGCGGCGGATGGCCGTGCGGGTGCAGGATCCATAACTCGCGGCCAGACCGCCGGATCTCGTCCGACGCGAGCCGGCGTTCCCGTCGCCAAAGGTGCAGGCGCGCGGCGGGCAGGGCCCGCTGGATTAGGTGACCCGTACTAGTGGGCCGAAAATGCTCGCGGTGGTGCATCAGTACATCGACCGCCAACGGAACCTCGACCGGACGCGCGGCCGCGCAGACGCACCAGCGCACCGTCAGCCGGCAACGCGGGCACCGCACGGCGTTGCCCAAGGGAGGCCGGCCCATCGCGCGCCCCGATCAGGGAAACTTCTTCTGCCGGATGAACTCGACGTCGAACGACTGGCCCATCTGCGGCTGGTTATACTTGCCCACTAGGCGGTCTCCATCCGACGCCAGCCCGAGCACGTAGGTCGCCCCGGGGTAGCCTGCGTCGTTGAGTTCAACTACCACCTGCGTCCCCTCCGCACCGCGCAACCAGATGGAGCGCGAGACGTTGATCGACTTCGGATTGAAATACGCCGCCTGCACAATGCCGCTGCGGTCCGCTCCGCGCAGCTCCAGCACGTAGGTGCCGTCGGAGCGCAGCCAGCGCCCCAGCATCCGCTGGACCTCCGCCGGTGCGCCCGCGTCCGGCACCGGCTCGGCCTTCGCCGCCTTCGACTCCACCGCGGGCGCGCTGGACTCCGGGGGAGACACGCGCCGCCCATCGCCATCGCGGCCGCAGCCAGCGGCCAGCACGGCGAGCGCGCAGAGCAGGAGAACAGACGCGGCGCGAACGCACGCGGAGGGCCGGGCAGGGTTAACCATCAGGCGAGACCAACCGCTCCCCGGCCCGGGCGCAAGCGCGGCGCGGCCGCTTAGCGCACCTCGTAAACCTCGATCAAGCCGACGCCCCCGCCTTCCCCCGTCGGCGCCAGCGCCGCCGTGTACGCGCCGGGCGGCAACGTCACCAGCAGCGCGGCGTCCGCCGCCATCCCGGAAACGGGGAACGCGCCGACCCGCGCCGCGGCGTCCCGCAGCGCCCCGGCGTTGGGCGCGGAGGCCCAGCCCTGATTCTCCGCCAAGACCCCCGTCGCTCCGGCCAACACCAGCCGCGGTGCCGCAACCGCCTCCCCCACCCCGAACACCCGCAGCGAAGGACCGACCGCGCGGACCAGAATGGTCAGCGCCTGCTCGCCGCGGATCACGAAGCCGGCCGTCAGCACGCCCCGCGGAGCGAGACGCGCCCGCGTCGAGAGGTTCGCCAGCGCCCCAACGCCCGAGGTCAGCGCGTAAACCTCCAACAGCGCCTCTCCCGGGAGCGCCGTGGCGGGCAGCGGGCAGGAGAGCAAAAATGTTCCCGGCTCCATCGCGGCAACGAGCCCGGCGTCGCGGCTGCCCGGCGCGAGCGGAAACGCGCCCGCCGCGGCCGCCGTTGCGGTCAGGGCGACCGGCCAATCGTCGTTCGCCGCGAGCAGCGCGCCTCCCGCGGCGCGGAGTTCCAGCGCCGGATCCGTCAGGACACCCGGCACCCCGAAAGGCTCGAGCCCGGGTCCCACCGCGCGCGCCAGTAAGCGCACCGAGGCCCCGCGCACCGCCAGACCGGCGACCAACTGATCCTCCCCCGCCCCGGCCGCGGCGCGCACGGACAGGTTCACCAGCTCCCCGGGCGCACCGGGTCCTACCGTGACCGGCACCGCCGCGGAGGTCGCTAGGCCGCGGGCGTTAGAGACGGTCACGGCGTAGCGGGCGGATGCGCCTACCGCCGCGGCCTCCACGCGGAGCGCCGCCGTCGTCGCGCCCGCGATCCGCTCGCCGTCCCGGCTCCATTGGTAGCCAAGGCCGCCACCCTCCGCACCGGCTTGCAGCCAGCCCGCCCCCCCGGGCGCCAGCCGCAACGCCCAGGGTTCTTGCCGGAGCATCGGCGGCCCCTGCACCGGACCGGAACCGGCAGCGTCGACCAGCAGGAGCGCGGACACGACCGGCCGCTCTGCGCCGTCGCCTGGGCGCACCGCGGGGGCGCCGCCCGTCAATAGCGTCGTGGAACCGCCGCCATCCAGATTGATCGCCGCGAGGCAGCCGAAATCGCGGAGCAGCTCCGCCAACTCCACCAGCGTGAGCCCGGGCGGACCGCCGGGCTGGTCGCCCTCAGCCGCGACGAAGACGACGAGGCCGGAGGCGAGGTGGCCGATCGCGCTGCGCGGGCGGCGGGAGCTGTTGTTCACCTCAATCAGCTCCTCCGCGTCGGTGACGCGCACGACCCCGTCCCGGACGAGCATCGGCGAGCCGCCGATCGCGTAGGCCGCGGGCCAGGGCCGCGCGCTGGCGGGGAACTCCGCCCCGGGAACTGGGGCGGGCGGCGCATTCAGACGGTTGGGGCTCGGCTCGTCGTAGGCGGTGAGGACCCCTGAGCCGGTCCCCACAGAGTAAACCCAGTGCGCGGCTGGGCGCCCCGCGGCGTCCAATCCCCACGCGGCGCGCGTCGGAAAATAGTTGGTATTCACCCCCTGCAACGGGCGGGAAAGCTGCCGGATGTTCGGCGAGAGCACCTGTCCCGCAGCGACGACCAGGCTGAAGGACTGGTTGCCGCCGAAGTAACCGCCATTGAGCGCGGCAAAGACTCGGCGGGTCTCCTGCGCGGCCAACTGGGAGACCGTGCGCGCGGCCGGCGCCAGGACCGGACGCAGCGCGACCGCCGGCGAACCCGGATCCCAGAGGACCGCGACCACCCGCCGGGCTGGCGCGGTCCCGGACGGGCGCTCGTGGATCAGGGCGCGGAGCGCACCAGCCGGGAAACCGGCCGCGAGTTCCGGCGCGGCGCGCCAGCCCGCCGGGGGCACGAAATTCTCCACCGCGGCGCGCGCGGGCAGGTTGAGCCAAACCAGACCGGTCAGGATTCCAGCGCGGAGGCCGATGCTCACGGGAAGCGGGAAAACGGCCATCAGCGGTCCCGGCTTAGCCGGTAGAGCACTGCCTCCTCAAACATCTGGGTGGTCGGACGGCGGCCGAGGAACTCGCAGGCGACGCCCGCGATCCGCTCCGCCCCGCACAGTGCGGCGAATTCCCGGCTGGCGTAAGCCTCCCCCGCCGGCACCGCGGGCAGGATCTGCTGGGGCCGCTGGATGTGCGCGCCGAGGGCAGCTGGCCGCCCGAGCAGGGGATCCGCGAGGGCCAGCACGGGCCCCGCGTGCACCGCCACGCGCAGACCGAGCTCCGCGGGCAGGCCCTCGTCCACCCACGGCTTGCCCGCGGCCCATTCCCCCGCCGTAAGCGCGAGCTCGGCGGCCGCGGCCAGCGAGGAGAAGCGGAAGCCCAGCTGGGGTCCGAGCCCCTCGACCGCGAGCGGCGCCGCGGGCAGGCGGCTCACCAATCCCGCGAGGCCTTGCCGGAAGACCCGGTGGTAGTCCTCCCACTGGCGCTCGGGAACCCGGCGAAACTGCACCACCTCAAGGGCGACCACCGCCTCGATTTCCTGTCCGGCCCCACCGCTGGGGGGAGGTGCCAAAGGACCCGCGCCGCCGGCCGGACGGACCTCGCCCGCCGGATTGATCACCACCGGGTTCAGACCCCGCGCCCGCCAATCCGCGACGACGCTCGCGGTACCGCCCCGTTCGCGCGCGGGCTCCCCATCCCAGAGCGCCAGCGGGTGCAATTCCAAGTCGAGGGCCCGCGTCTGGAGCGCGGCGAGACCGGTCATCACCCGATTGGCATAAACCAATTCGCACGGGCCGGCGCCGGCATCCGGCGCGGCCCCGCCGAGGCCGCCGTGCACGATGACCGTGTCCTCCGCCCGCGCGAGGAGCGCGTCGAAGCGGCGCTCCCAATCGCCGCCGGCGGGCAGGACGCTTTGCCGTTTGAAGCCCTGCACGGGAAGCGGGAGCACGAGGTGCAGCCGCGCCCCGAGCTCAAGCAGGCATTCGCCAAAGAGGATGTCGCCGCCGCTGGCGCCCGAGGCGTAACCGAAACCGACCCGCCACGACCGCAGCTGAGCGAGCAGGCGCCGCCGCACGCCCGGCTCCATCGCCGGGGTGAAGCGGGGGCGCGGGCGGCCGGGCACGTCCACCATATGGCCGGAGAAGACCGCGACAGAGGGGAACTCGAAGCAGCCGTCGAGCGCGTCCGCGGGCCGGCCAGCGAAGCGGAGAATTTCCCGGGCTTGGCGCCGCATCGAGGCGAGGTCGCGCCAGCGGCCCTCGAAAAGCCCGGCGGCGGCCCGGTAATGACGCGCGGCATCCTCCTCCTCGCCGAGATGTACGAGCGCCTCGGCCAAGGTGGCTAGGAGCCAGCCGTCGCGGGGACCGGCGTCAGCCGGTGGGCGGGCGCCGGTAAGGCGGGAGAGCCAGTTTTCCGGCCGGCCCTCGCGGCGGGCGGCGGCCGCACACTGGCGCGCGACCTTGCGGGCACACTGCCGGGCCTGCGTCCGGCGGCCCGCGGCCGCGAGGGTAAAGGCGAGGTTGATCCCCGGATAATAGGATTCGTGCCGGGCGAACGCCTCCCCGTAGAGCTCGCAGGCACGCTGGATCGCCGCGTCGGCTTCGCGCGGGTCGGCTGCGCGACGCCACATCTCCTTATGCACACGACCGAGCAGGCAGAGGGTCTCTTCGTCGTGGACCTCCCCGGGTCGGCCAGCGGCGAGCACCTCCCGCGCTGCGGCGAGGGCCCCGGTCTGCACCAGCGCGAGGGCCAGCTGCTGCCGCAGGCCGCCGGTCTCGCCGAAGCGCTCCAATCCCTCGCGCGCCACCTCGATGGCGGTGAGCAGCTGACCGGCGGACACGGCCGCGCGGACCACGCGCTCGTACTCGCGCGGCTCCTGCCCGGGGACCAGCCCGTCCGCGCCCTGCTGTGCCGTGGTTGCTGCCTCCATTACCGCCACCGTGCGGATTCCCGCGCGCGCTTCAATGCCACAGTCGCCCCCCGGCGCCGGCGCTTGCCCCGTGGTCCCGCCCAGCCCAGCTTCCGCGAATGCCGCTCCGTCGCCGCTCCCTCCTGCGCCTCGTGGCCGGGGCCGCCCTGCTTGGCGGGAAGCGCGCCGCCCGCGCGCACGGACCCGGACCGGCCGGCACTGCCCCGCGCGACGGCGAGCGGTTCCGCAACCTCGGCGGCGTAACGCCACCGGGCCTCGGCGCGCTACTCCGCTGGCAACTCGCGCGGGCGCAAGGGCCCTGGCCCGCCGCGGCGCCCGCCCCCGAGGTGTCCACGCTACCCGCCGCGGTCGGTCCGGGCGAAGTCGCCGTCACCCTCATCAATCACGCCACCTTCCTCCTCCAGTTCGCGGGCCTCAACGTCCTGACCGACCCGATCTGGTCGGAGCGTTGCAGCCCCGTGCCGTGGGCCGGGCCGCGGCGCGTACATCCCCCGGGCGTGCCTCTGGAGGCCCTGCCGCGGATCGACGTCGTCCTGCTCAGCCACAACCACTACGACCACCTCGACCTCGCGACCCTCGCGGCCCTGCAGGCCCGGCACCGGCCGCGCGTCGTGACCGGCCTCGGCCAGCGCGAGCTGCTGGCGGCCGCCGGCATCACGGACGCGGTCGAACTCGACTGGTGGGGCGAACACGATTTGGGCAAAGGTCACGGCGTGACCTTCACCCCGGCCCAGCACTTCTCGGCGCGGGGTCTGTTCGACCGCAACCTTTCGCTATGGGGAGGATTCGCGCTGCGCGCCCCCCGGGGCGCGGTGTATTTCGCGGGGGACTCGGGCTACGCGCCGCTCTTCCGCGAGATCGGCGGGCGGCTGGGGCCGTTCGCGGTCGCGCTCCTGCCGATCGGAGCCTACCGCCCGCGCTGGTTTATGTCGGCGCTGCACTGCGACCCGGAGGAGGCGGTGCGCGCGCACCGCGACGTCCGCGCCCGGCGTAGCCTGGCGATGCATTTCGGCTGCTTCCCCCTCGCGGACGACGGCTACGGCGAGCCCGCGGCGGAGCTGGAGGTCGCGCGGCGCAACGCGGGGATCACCGCTGAGGAGTTCGCGTTGCCCGTGCCGGGCCGCACGCTGCGGTTTCCGCTTTGAACCGCGGCTTTTGGGCCTGACAGGTTCGCGGCAGACCAGCAACTTCCGCCGATCCCCTACCCCCTTTCCCTTATGGCCTACCCGCTCCGCGCGCTCGCCGCGCTCCTGCTTGCCCTGCCCCTCGCCCAAGCCGCCGTGCCCACGCCGCTCGCCGGCGCGCGGCCCAACATCATCTTCATCATCACCGACGACCAGGGCTACGGGGACCTCTCCGCCCACGGCAACCCGGTGCTGCGGACGCCGCACCTCGACCGCCTGCACCGCGAGGGCGTGCGCTTCACCGATTTCCACGTCAGCCCCACCTGCGCGCCCACCCGCGCGGCGCTCCTGACCGGCCGGCACGAGTTCAAGAACGGCATCACCCACACGATCCTCGAGCGGGAGCGGCTCGCGCCCGGCGCCGTGACCGTGGCCGAGATCCTCCGCGAGGCGGGCTACCGGACAGGCATCTTCGGCAAGTGGCACCTCGGCGATGAACCGGAGCTCTGGCCGAGCCGGCGCGGCTTTGACGAGATGTTCATCCACGGGGCGGGCGGGATCGGGCAGACCTACCCAGGCTCCTGCGGCGACGCGCCGGGGAACACCTACTTCAACCCCGCCATCCTCCACAACGGCCGCTTCGTGCGCACCACCGGCTACTGCACCGATGTATTCTTCGGCCGGGCGATGGCCTGGATGGGCGAGGTCGGCCGCGACCGGCCCTTTTTCGCCTGGATCGCCACCAACGCACCCCACGCCCCGCTCGACGCCCGGCCGGAAGACGAGGCCCGCTACACGGGTAAAGTGCCCGACGCGAACACCGCGAAGTACTTTGGAATGATCGCCAACATCGACGACAACGTCGGCCGGCTCCTCGAGCGCCTCGACACGCTCGGCATCGCGCGCGACACGCTCGTGGTTTTTATGAACGACAACGGCGGCACCATCGGCACCCGCCTCTTCAACGCCGGGATGCGCGGCTCCAAGGGCAGCCCCTGGGTCGGTGGCACCCGCGCCTCCTCCCTGTGGCGCTGGCCCGCGCGCCTGCAGCCCGCGGACGTCCCCGCCCTCACCGCGCACCTCGATTTTTTGCCCACCCTCGCGGAGCTCGCGGGCGCTCCGCTCGACGCCCGGACCCGAGCGCAGGTCGAGGGCCGCAGCCTGGTCCCGCTCCTCACCGATCCCGCCGCCCCCTGGGCCGAGCGCACCCTCTTCACGCACGTGGGGCGCTGGCCAGTCGGGACCTCGCCGGATGAGTGGAAGTACCGCTCGTGCAGCGTCCGCGACCCGCGCTGGCAGCTGATCTCCCTCGACGGCGGCCGCGCGCCCGCGTGGCAGTTGTTCGACCTGCGGGCCGACCCGGGGCAGGAGCAGGACGTCGCCGCGCGGCACCCGGAGGTGGTCGCCGCGCTGCAGCGGCGGTTCGACGACTGGTGGGCCGCCGCCCGTCCCCTGATGGTGAACGAGGGCGCGACCGGCCCGAAAGTGAATCCCTTCAAGGAGCTCTACTGGCAGCAGTTCGGCGGTGGTCCGAGCGCGGAGGACCTCCGCCGGATGGACCCCGTCGCTTTCGCCGCGCAACAACAGCAGGCCGGCGCGCGCAAGGGCGCCAAGAAGGCCAAGTGACCCGCCGGTGCGCCGCCTGACCGCCGCCTGCCTCGCCCTGGTGGGTGCCGCGGCCCTGCCCGCGGCGGACATCGCGCGCGCGCCCGGACCGCCCTGGACGCGGCGCGTCATCGACGCCTCCTCCCGCGGCGCGGACGGGATCAAAGTCGGCGACCTCAACGGCGACGGCCGGCCGGACCTCGTCACCGGCTGGGAGGAGGGCGGCGTCGTCCGCGCCTACCTCCATCCGGGCCACGGGCAGGTGCGCGCGCCGTGGCCGGCGGTGACGGTGGGCGAGGTCACGGACGCGGAGGACGCCGTGTTCGCGGACCTCGACGGGGACGGGAGGCTGGAAGTGATCAGCGCGACCGAGGGCCGGACGCGCACGGTCTACTGGCACCAGCCGCCCCCCGCGGGCGCCGCCCTGCTTGACCCTCGCGGGTGGCGGACGACCGCCTTCCCCGCGCTCTCCGGCCGTCATCCGTGGATGCAGCTGCTGCCGCTGCAGCTCGACGGCGAGCACGGCCCGGACCTGATCGTCGCCGCCAAGGGCGCCGGCAGCCCCTTGGGATGGCTGCGGGCGCCGGCGGATCCGGCCGCGGTCGGGGACTGGAGCTTCCATCCACTACGACCGGCCGCTTGGGTGATGACCTTGCACGCGCACGACTTCGACGGCGACGGCGACCAGGACCTACTGTTCTCCGACCGAAAAGGCGACCGGGCGGGACTGTTCTGGCTCGAGAATCCGGGGGCCGCCGCGAACCGCACTCACCAGCCTTGGCGGGAGAACGCGTTGGGCGCGCGCGGCCGCGAGGTGATGTTCGCTGACCTCGCGGATCTCGATGGCGACGGCCGCCCCGAGGTCCTGGCAGCGGTGAAGCCACGCGACATCGTGATCCTCCACGCGGAACCCGGCGGGCGCTGGCGCGAGGAGACACTCTCTCTGCCCGCCGAGGGCCTCGGCGACGCCAAGGCCGTGCGCGCAGCGGACCTCAACGGGGACGGGCGCGTCGACCTGGTCTTCTCCTGCGAGCACGCACGCGGCGAACTAGAGGGCGTGGTCTGGCTGGAGCGCCGCGCGGACGGCGGCTGGTGGCAGCGGTCTTTGGCGGGCGCACCGGGCGTGAAATTCGACCTGCTCCAACTGCTCGACCTCGACGGCGATGGCGACCTAGATGTCCTCACCTGCGAGGAAGCCGACGGCCTCGGCGTCGTCTGGTACGAGAACCCCACGCGCCGGCGCCCCTGAGTCCCAGAACCCTTTTCCTATGCCCCTGCCCCACCCACTCCGCTCGCTCCTCCCCTGGTTGCTCGCCCTCCTGGCCGCCGCGCCCGGCTTCGCCGCAGTCCCGGCCGACGGGATCCTGACCGGCCGGATCCAGAACGCTGCCGGGCAATACCTGAACAACGTGCGCCTCACCGTGGCCGGCTCGGGTCAGGTCGCCTTCACCGACGAGTCCGGCAGCTTCCGGCTCGACGGCCTGCCGCGCGGGCCGGTGCGCGTCGACGTGTTCTACACCGGGCTCGAGCCCGGCCGGATCGAGGCGGACCTCGCCGCGGAGGTACGGCGCGACGTGGCCCTCACCCTCGCGGGCGGCAGCCGCTACCGGGACGACCGTGGCGTCGTGCAGCTGGAATCGCTCGTCGTCTCGACCTCGCGGGAGATGGACGGAGCGGCGATCGCGATCAACGAGCAGCGCTTCGCGCCGAACCTCGTGAACGTGGTCGCGGCGGACGAGTTCGGCATCGTGCCGGATGGCAACATCGGCGAGTTCCTGAAGATGCTACCGGGGATCACGATGGATTACCGGGGCGGCGACCCGCGGGAGATCTCGATGAACGGTGTGCCCTCGGCCTACGTACCGGTGACGGTCGGCGGCTTCAGTCTCGCGACTTCGGAGGTCTCGGGCACCGGGCGCAACGTCGAGCTCAACGCCATCTCGATCAACAACCTCTCGCGGATCGAGGCAGTGTACTCGCCGACCCCCGAGAGCCCGGGCTCAGCCCTCGCGGGCTCCGTGAACCTCGTGCCGCGCAGCGCCTTCGAGCGGGCCCGGCCGGCCTTTAATTCCAGCGTCTACCTCGCGATGCGCGACAGCACCAAGGAGTTCCACCGCTCCCCCGGGCCGCAGCGAGAACCCACCCACAAGGTGCGCCCCGGCTTCGAGTTCTCGTGGGTGATGCCCGTCAACCGGCGCTTCGGCTTCACCCTCTCGGGCGGCGCGTCGACCCTCTACACCGAGGGGCCGCTCCTCACCAACACCTGGCGCGGCGCCGGCGCGGCCACCAACGGCGGCACGCTCCCGGACACGACGCCGGACCGCCCGTACCTGACGGACTTCCTCGTGCGCACCGAGTCAAAGATCGCGGACCGCACCTCGCTGGCCGCGACTGTGGACTGGCGCGTGGGCGCCGCGGGGCGCCTCTCGTTCTCGTTCCAGTACGGGACGTTCCACACCAACTTCAACCAGCGCGCCCTGAGCTTCCTCGTGAACCGCGTGAACCCGGGGGATTTCTCGACCCGCTTCACCCGCGGCTTCACCGGTGCCGGCGAGATCCGCCTCAACAACGGCGGCAACCACCGCTACAGCCGCACCCTGATGCCGACCCTCGCGTACCGGCACGACGGGCCGGTCTGGAAGGCCGAGGCCGGCGTCGGCGCCTCGTACGCGCAGAACCGCTTCCGCAACGTCGACCAAGATCGCTTCGGCTCCACCCAGGCGCGGCGCACCGGCGTCACCGTCTCCTTCGATGACATCTTCTACCTCCGCCCTCAGGTGATCCGGGTGACCGACGGCACCACGGGCCTGCCCGTCAATCCTTACGACCTGCGCGAGTACGCGCTGAGCACCGCGGGCGGCAACCTGCAGCGCTCGCGCAACGTGCAGGGCACGGCCTACGCCAACGTGCGCCGCGGGTTCGGGGGCGCGGTGCCCCTCGACCTCAAGGCCGGCGTCGACTTCCGCCGCTCGCGCAGCGACAACCGCACCACCAACCTCGCCTACACCTACGTTGGGGCCGACGGCCGCGCCAGCACCACGCCTGCGGGCTCCGACGACGGCGCCGCCGCCTTCTTCGACCCCTACTTCTTCCAGCGGGCGGGCCTCTTCGGTATTCCCCGCGTGCAATGGGTCAGCAACGAGGCCGTGCTCGACCGCTTCAAGGCGTCGCCCGGGCAGTTCACCCGCGACGAGAACGCCGTCTACCGCTCGCAGATCAACAGCTCGAAACTCTCCCGCGAGCTGATCTCCTCGGCCTACCTGCGCGCCGACCTCGCGTTCCTCCAGCGGCGACTGAAGCTCACCACCGGGCTCCGGGCGGAGCAGACCAACGTGCGCGCCGAGGGCCCGCTCACCGATCCGGCGCGCAATTTCCAGCGCGATGCCGCCGGCGGCATCGTCCTCGGCGCCAACGGCCGCCCGCTTCCCCGCGCCACCGTGCCCCTCGAGGTCTCCCGCCTCACCTTCCTCGATCGGGGGACGAGCGTACGCAAGGAATACCTGCGCTGGTTCCCCAGCGTGAATGCAAGCCACCGGCTGACCGAGAACCTGATCGCACGCGCCGCCTGGTACCCGTCGGTCGGGCGCCCGAACTTCAACCAGTACTCGGGCGGCGTGACGCTGCCTGACGTCGAGGCGCCGCCCTCGAACACCAACCGGATCACGGTCAACAACGCGGGCATCAAGGCGTGGAGCGCCCGGACCACGAAGGTCGGCCTCGAGTACTACTTCGAGCGGATCGGGCTCCTGTCGGCCGGCGCATTCCGCCGCGACTTCGAGAATTTCTTCGGTAGCACCGTCTTCAACGCCACCCCGGAGTTCCTCGCCCTCTACGGCCTCGACCCCGTGCTGTACGACCCGTTCGACGTCGCCACCCAGTACAACCTGCCCGGGCGCGTGCGGATGGAGGGTTACGACGTGAACTACCGCCAGGCGCTGACCTTCCTGCCGCGCTGGGCCCGTGGGCTCCAGGTCTTCGCCAACGGCAGCGTGCAGCGCGCCACCGGGGTCAACGCCGGGCAGTTCGCCGGGTTCTACCCGAAGAGCGGCAACTGGGGCATCAGCCTGACCCGCGAGACCTACAACGTCCGCCTGAACTGGAACTACCTCGGGCGGGCGCGCCGCGGGCCGGTCACCGGCCGTAGCAT
Source organism: Opitutia bacterium Tous-C8FEB (assembly GCA_002304435.1). Lineage (GTDB taxonomy): Bacteria > Verrucomicrobiota > Verrucomicrobiia > Opitutales > Opitutaceae > ER46. The sequence goes on from NEUZ01000001.1 coordinate 75,971, forward strand.
CGAGCCGGGCACCTTCACCTGGGGCTCGAAGCGCTCCTACATCGACGTGACCGCCGAGCGGTCGCTGGGGCGCCGCTTCGCGCTCTTCGCCAACCTCCGCAACGTGAACGACCCGACCGACGACGTGGAGATCCACGGCCCATCAACGCCCGCCGAGGCGCAGTTCCGCCAGCGCGCCGAGTTCGGCTCGCTCTGGACGTTCGGGGTGAAGGGCTCGTTCTGAGGATGCCGCTTCCCGCCGCCCTTCTTCTCGTCGCGCTCGCGGCCGCCGTCAGCCTCCGCGGGGCCGCCCCGCCCCCACCCGCGCCCACGTGGTCCGGGGAGGAGCGCCTCGCCGTCGGCGGACACCGCGCCTTCCTGATCCCCGCGCCTAGGCCGCCGCACCGCGGTCCGCGCCCGTGGGTCTGGTACGCCCCGACTCTCCCCAACCTGCCGGGCGGCCACGAGAACTGGCTCTTCACGCGCCTGCTCGCGGCAGGAGTTTCCCTCGCGGGCATCGACGTCGGGGAATCCTACGGCAACGCCGCCGGACGCGCCGGATTCGACCGCCTCCACGCGCTGCTCACGGCGCGCGGCTACTCCCCCCGCCCCGTGCTGCTCGGGCGCAGCCGCGGCGGGCTGATGTTGCTCTCCTGGGCCGCCGAACACCCCGCGCACGTCGCCGCCTTCGCGGGCATCTACCCCGTCACCAACCTCGCCAGCTACCCTGGGCTGGAGCGCGCCGCCCCGGCCTTCGGCCTCACGCCCGTCGCCCTCGCCGCCGAGCTCCCGCGACACAATCCCGTCGATCGCCTCGCCCCGCTCGCGGCCGCGCGCGTCCCGCTCCTCGCGCTGCACGGAGACCAAGACCGGATCGTTCCGTTGGCCGAAAATTCCGCCCTCCTGCACGCGCGCTACACCGCCCTGGGCGGACCGATGGAACTCCTGGTCGTCCCCGGCCAGGGCCATTCGCTCTGGCCCGGGTTCTTCGAGGACCCGCGCGTCATAGACTTTTTACTGCACCACGCCCTAAAGACCCCCATACCCGCACGATGAAACCCCTGCTGCCTCTCCTGCTCGCCCTTGTCCCGACGCTCGCTGCCCAGGTAGCCCCGACCGCCCCGACGACGCCGGCCGCTTCGCCGCCCGCCGCAGCGCCCGTGGAACTCTCCCCGTTCCAAGTCACCACCGACCGCGACGTCGGCTACACCGCGGAGAACTCGCTCGCCGGCAGCCGGCTCAACACCGCGCTCCGCGACACCGCGAGTTCGCTCTCCGTGTTCACCCGCGAGTTCCTCGACGATATCGCCATCACTGACGTCTCCGAGCTGATGCGCTACAGCGTCAACGGCGAGATGAACACCAACGAGAACCAAGCGGGTTCCGAGCAGAACCCGGTCGTCAACGCCCAGAGCCTGACGCCCTCGATCCTCGTGCGTGGCCTGACCGCCAGCCTGGGTCTCGATTACTTCACTAGCATCGTGCCCGTGGACCCGTATCGCGCGGGCCGCTACGAGGACAGCCGCGGGCCGAACAGCATCCTCTTCGGCATTGGCTCCCCGGGCGGCATCGTGAACCAGACTTCCAAGGTGGCGCAGCTCGGCCGCTCCTCCCTGATGCTCCGCCACGGCGCCGGGGCTTGGGACCGCAATCGCACCGAGCTCGACGCCAACCGCGTGCTCCTGCCCGGGAAGCTCGCGCTGTCTGTCGCCGCCCTCCACCAAGAGAATGGCGGCTGGCGCGCGTGGGACTTCCAAGACCGGCGCCGCCTCTTCGCCTCGGTCGTCGCGCGGCCTCACCCCCGCCTCACGCTCACCGCGATGGGCGAGACCGGACGGGACATCGGCGCGGTGATCCGCAACACGGTGGATTCCGACCAGTTCCTCGCTTGGTATGACAACCGCGAAGCACGCGGCGTCGCTGCGGTGACGTTTACCCCGAACAACACCCTACCCACCCCCGCAATGCTGGCCCTCGGCGTCACCGGCCGCGAGGTCGCGGCGACGGGCCAGAACCGCCGCGTCATTTACATCGAGAACGACGGGCAGATCTTCGACGCCCGCGGCACCTTCCTCACCGGCTCGTACAACAACGCGGCCGTGCGCGCCCCTGACGGCACGCCGGGCATCACGACCAGAGGCCTCCGCATCAACGACCCGCGGATCTTCCCCTACCGCTTGAACGGCGCCGGCCCGGGGATGGCGCGCGACCAGGATCTCCGCAACTGGACCTTTTCCGCCGACTGGCAGGCCACCCGCACCCTCGCCTTCAACCTCGCGCACAACTACCAGCGTACCACGGCGAAGGTCACGCTGATGACCGGGGCCGATCCGACGCTGCGCGGCGACGCCAACCGCACGCTGGGCATCAACGGCCCCGCCAACCCGTACGCGGGCCGCCTCTACTTCGACGGCAACTGGCGCCGCGACGTCCACACCGGCGAGGTGCGCGAGACCCGCCTCGCCGCCTCGTGGACCGTCGAGCCCGCGCGCCGCTGGCTCGGCCGCCACCGCCTCGCCGCGATGGCCTCCATCCAAGACCAGTACGACGTGCGCGCGAACTCCTGGCTCGCGCTGGCGGGCCGCCCCTACAGTCCCGTGCCCAACAACGCCAACAACCGGATCACGGTCCGCAACTACCTCACCGAGGGGGCATACGGCACGTACCGGGTCGGCGATTATCGGCGTCTGCCGGCCACGGTGAACTTCGACGGCCGCGCGTTTGGCCTGGTGTTCGCGAACGAGGTCGCCGGCGCCAACAACAGCGGCGGGGAGCAGGAGGCGTTCTCGCTGCTCGGCGTCGCCCAAAGCTACTTCCTCGACGGCCGGCTCGTGACGACCGCCGGCTACCGGCAGGACCGGGTGGACGTGATCGAGCTGGGCTTCGCCAACGACCCCTTGGTCGGCGACGTCGTGATACGGGACCGCGCGCGGGCCCGTACGACCTCCGCCACGGGCCACACCGGCACCGCGGGGGTGGTCGCGCACCTGCAGCCTTGGCTCTCGCTGCTCGCGAACTACTCCACCAATCAGGGCGTACCCTCCTTCGTGCGGAAGACGTTCCCCCGCGGCGAACTCGCGCCCCCGTCGGAAGGCGTCGGCTCCGACGTTGGGTTCAGCCTCGATCTGCTCGGCGGCCGCCTGAACGCGAAGGTCGTCTATTTCACCTCCTTGGAACGCGGCAAGGTCACCACCACCGGGTTCGTCGGCGCAGCGGGCCGGAATAGCCGCGTGGCGGACGCCCTCGAGTCGGCCCTCACCGGACCGGGCCGGCCCTTCACCGCCTCGGCCTGGGCACCGATCGAGGCCGAACTAACCCCGCCAGCGACCGCCGCCGGCTCGGATTACGAGGCCGAAGGCTACGAGGCCCGCGTCACCGCCAATCTCACCCGCGGCTGGCGCCTAGTCGCCAACTACTCGCGTACCGACACCCGCCGGACCAACGTGAGCCGCGAGATCATCGACTGGTACGGGTTCCGCACGCAGGACGGCCGCGTCGTGCAAGGCGTGCGCCAAGACGCCGCCGGCCGCTGGATCGTCGACCCGGCCGCCTACCTCCCCGGTGGCACCGCCGCCCGTTGGCTCGAACTCGCCGGACGCCATCCCGAGGCCGCCCCGGGCACGCTGACGACTTCCGCCGGCTTCACCCTGGCGCAGGAGCTCTTCGAACTCGTGGACGCGCTGAACGACGCCAAGGAGGAGAACGAGCAGCGCTGGGGCGTGCGCCCGCACAAAGTCAGCCTGTTCACGGCCTACGACTTCCGCGAGGGGGCGCTCCGTGGCTGGACCCTCGGGGGCGGCTGGCGCTGGCGCAGCGCCAACATCATCGGCCGCACCTCGTCGGGCGCGGAGATCACGGGTCAGGCCCTCTCTGCCGCCGACCTGCTCCTCGCCCACACGCGGACCTTCCGCGGCGTGCCCGGCCGCTTCCGCTTCCAGCTCAACGTGGCCAACGCCCTCAATCAGACCGATCTCGTCCCCGTGCGCTATGCCGTCTCCGAGGCCAACCCGGACGGCTTCCTCCTGCCGGGAGGCCGCGGCCGCGCCTACAGCCGCTACGACCTAGTGACGCCCCGCGAATGGCGCCTCACCACCACCTGGAACTATTGAACCCCACCCCACCTCGACCGATGCGCCTCCTCCCGTCGCTCCTCACCCTGCTCCTGCTGCCGCTCGTCGCCGCCGCCGGCGCCCCCGCGCCCGCCGGGGCCGTCTCCGGCCGGGTGCAGCACGCCGTGACCGGCCAGTACCTCCCCAACGCCCGCGTCACCCTCCGCGGCGCCGACCAGGTCGTGTTCACCGACGACGCCGGCATCTACCGCTTGACGCCGGTGCCGGCCGGCGAGGTCACCCTCGAGGTCTTCTACACCGGCCTCGACCCGCAGGAGGCCCGCCTGCGCGTGGGCCCGGGGGAAAGCGCCACGCGTGACTTCGCGCTCACGAGCGTCGCGCGCTACGGACGAGACGCCGCGGCGGTCCGGCTCGACGCGTTTGTCGTGGCGACCTCGCGGGACACCGAGGGTGAGACCCTCGCGACCAACGAGCAGCGCTTCGCCGCGAACCTCAAGGCGGTCGTCTCGACCGATTCCTTCGGCGATATGGCGGAGGGCAACGTGGGCGAGTTCCTGAAGTTCCTCCCCGGCATCTCCGGCGACCACGACGACGCGCAGATTAACACCGTATCCCTGCGCGGCTTCGCCACCAACCTCACCACCGTGACCGCCGACGGCGCCCAGTTGGCCAACGCGAACTTCAACGGCAACTCGCGCACCTTCCAGTTCTCCCAGCTCGCGATCAACAACGTCTCCCGCATCGAGGTCACCAAGGTCCCCACCCCGGCCAACCCCGCGGACTCGATGGCGGGCTCGGTGAATATGGTCAGCAAGAGCGCGTTCGAGCGGAATCGGGCGGAGTTCCGCTACCGGCTCTACGCGGCGGGCAACGGCGACTACCTCACCCTCGCGCGCCAGCCGCACTCCTACGAGGACCGCCGCCGCAAGGTGATGCCCGGGGTGGACTTCGACTACACCCTGCCGCTCGGACGCAACTTTGGTGTCGTCCTCACCGGCAGCCGCTCCCTTTCCGCCGGCGAGGAGGACCACTCGACCCTCACCTACAACGCGGCCGGAACCGCCACCGGCGCATCCCCCGCACGCCCCTTCCTCCAGCAGTACGGTATCAACGACGGGTCCAAGGACATCACCCGCAACTCGGCGAGCGTGAAGGCAGACTGGCGCGTCAACCCGGAGACCGTCCTCTCCTTCAACGCCCTGCTGAACCAGTACCAGGCCTCGTGGGGGCACCAGAGTATAAACTTCAACGCCGGCACCAACGGCAACCCGACCGTCGCGGGCGGCACGCCGCTGACCTTCGGGGAAACCTTCACCTCCGGCGCCACCGGCCGGGGCGCGGTCACGCTCGGCAGCGGCAACTTTATGACCCGCTATGAGGAGGTGCGCGGCGCCGGGCTGCGCTACCGCTTCGACAACGGCGCGTGGCGGATCGACGCCAGCCTCACCCGCTCCCGCTCCACCAACGCGTTCCGCAGCGGCGACGAGGGCAACTTTGCCGGGATGAACGTCACCCTCGTGCCTGCCGTCCGCCTCGTGCTCCAAGACATCACCTCCATCCAACCCCGCTCGATCCGTGCCTACGACAACACCGGCCGCGAAGTGGACCTCTACGACATCAATAATTACCGGGTGAACAACGCCTCCCTGCTCTCGCGCGACGTGAGCGAGGAGATGAGCGCGGTGGACCTCAATGTCCGGCGCCGCCTCGGCTGGCTGCCCTTCCCCGCTTCCCTGCAGGCGGGCGGCCTGGTCCGCCGGCAGGAGCGCGACAGCAACAAGGAGAGCGCCACCTATACCCACAACGGCGTGGGCGGGAGCCTCGCCGCAGCGCCCTACCGCAACCAAGTCTACGTCGGTCAGAACTCCCACTTCGGCCTACCCGGCCTCGTGCCACCCTGGACCTCCAAGCACCGCGCCTACCGCGCGTGGCGCGAGAATCCCGCGCTCTTCACCCAGACGCCCGCCCAAGCCGTCAGCGCGGCCCAGTTCCATATCACCAACTCCGAGTACCTTCAGGAGACCGTCAGCGCCGGCTACGTGCAGGGGGAGGCCCGGCTGTTCAGCAACCGCCTGAACGTGCTCTCGGGCGTCCGCTGGGAACGCACCGACGACGAGGGCCTCGGGCCCGTCTTCGAGCCGGCTAACGTCTGGGTGCGGCGCGCGGACGGCACCTTCGCGCGCGACGCCCGGGGCCAGCGGATCCGCCGCCCCGAGGCCGGCGCTGCCGGCTCGATGGAGGAACTGCGTCTGACGCGCCAAGAACGCGCCTTCCGCGCCGAGAAAGGCTACGACGGCTTCTACCCGAGCCTCCACCTAACGTGGCTTGCCACCGAGTCGCTGCAGGCGCGCGCAGCTTGGGCCCGCACCTTCGGGCGGCCCGACTTCAGCGAGATCATCCCCAATGCCACCATCAGCGAGCGCGATCTCGACGAGTCGCAGCTGGGCGACCCGCAGCAGATCCGGGGCACGATCGACATCCGCAACACCGGCCTGAAGCCGTGGACCGCCGACAACTTCGACGTGTCGCTCGAGTACTACACGGCCTCCGGCGGATTCTTCACCGTGGGGGCGTTCCACAAGGAGATCCGCAACTTCTTTGCGAACCGAGTCACGGTCGCGACGGCGGACGACCTCGAGGCGCTGGGGTTGGAGCCCGAGTACGTGGGCTGGCAGCTCTCCACGCGCTACAATGCCGGATCCGCGCAGGTCTCCGGCGCGGAACTGAGCGCCCGGCACTCGCTCGCGCCGCTCGGCACTTGGGGGCGGAACTTCACCGTGTTCTTCAACGCCACCCGCCTCCGCCTGCGCGGCTCCCGGCAGTCCGACTTCACCGGCTTCATCCCGCGCAACGTGAACTGGGGCGTCACCTTCTCCCGCCGCCCCTTCACCCTGAACGCGAAATGGAACTACCGCGGCGAGCAGCAGCTGGCGGCCCAGCCGGCCTTCGCCCCGGACGCCTTCAACTACACCGCGGCGCGCACCACCCTCGACCTCGGCGCGGATTACCAGCTGAGCCGGCGCCTCTCCCTCAACGCCAACGTGCGCAACCTGTTCAACGCGTACCTCACCGGCACCAAGTACGGCTCCGCCACCCCGGAGTACGCGCGCCCCCGCCAGCACCGGCACTTCGGCGTGTACTTCTCCGTCGGGCTCAAGGGCACGTTCTAAGGCCGGCCGCCCGATGTCGCTCCCCCGCCGCCGCTTTCTGCGGGAGGCCGCCGCCGCCGGGCTGGCCGCGCGCTTCACCGCAGGGGCCGCCACCCGCGACCCGCGCGGCACCGCCGGGCTGCACCTCGCGACCTTCCGCTTCGACGCCACGCCCCCGCCCGGCCACGCCTGCTGCGGCGGCTGGATCCGGCCGGTGGAGGCGATCGACGATCCGCTGGAGGGCCTGGGTCTCGTGCTCCTCGGCGCCGGCGCGCCAATCGTTCTCTGCACCGTCGATTGGACCGGGCTGCTCAACGAGAGCCACCTCGCTTGGCGCGCCGGGCTGGCGGCCGCCGCCGGAACCACGCCGGACCGCGTGGCCGTGCATACCGTCCACCAGCATAACGCGCCGCTGGTCTGCGCGGCGACCCAGCGTCTGCTGGACACGCAGCCCGACCTGCCGCGTTCGCACGATCCGGGCTTCGTGGCCGCCACGCTCACACGGGCGCAGGACGCCCTCCGGGCGGCGCTGCCCCGGGCGGAGCCGGTGACGCACGTCGCCTTTGCCTCCGCGCCGGTGCTGGAGGTGGCGGCCAACCGCCGCGTCGCGCGGGGAGCCGACGGGCGCGTCACGGCGATGCGGGGCAGCTCCTGCCGGGACGCCCGTCTCCTCGCCCTGCCCGAGGGCGAGATCGATCCCCTGCTCCGTACGATCGCGTATTACTCCGGTTCCCGGAAACTGGCGGCGAGCCACACCTACGCGACGCATCCGATGAGCTATTACGGGGATGGCCGGGTGACCGCGGACTTCTGCGGGCTGGCCCGGCGCCGGGTCCAGCTGGCGGAGCCGGATTGCCTGCACCTGTACTTCACGGGCTGCGCTGGCGACGTGGCCGCCGGGCGCTACAACGACGGCTCCCCGGCCGCGCGCCGGCGCCTGACCGACCGGGTCCACGCCGCGCTGGTCCAGGCGGGCGGGGCCCTGCGCCCGGAGCCGCTGGGGGCGCTCGACTGGCGGACCCGCGAGGTGTTCGCGGAGCCCAACCCGGAAATGACCCCGGCCGCCCTGCGGGAGCTGCTCGCGCCGCGGCGGGAGGCGCCGGTGTTCCGGATGCGCCCCGCCTTCAAGCTCGCGTTCCTCGAGCGGTGCGCACGCCGCCAGCCGTTTGTGCTCGGCGCGCTGCACCTCAACGGCTTCGCCGCGCTGCACCTGCCCGCCGAGCCCTTCGTCGCCTTCCAGCTCGGCGCGCAGGCGCTCGCCGGGAAGCCGGTCGCGGTCGCGGCCTACGGGGACTGCGGCCCGTGGTACTTGCCGACGGCGGCGGAGCACGCGGGCGGCGGCTACGAGGTCGAGCACGCCTTCGCGCCCCCCGGCATCGACACCACGCTGCGCGAGGCGATGCGTGGGCTGCTGGCCTGAACCGACTCCCCAGACGGTTTGCGCCGCGGCCGCCGCGGGCTTCATTGCGGCACCGGGCGCCATTAACCTTTCCCCGAACCCTGCGTCCAACGAGGTAACGCCGCGCCCGCACAAAACTCCGTAATCCCAATGCACTCATTTCTTCGTCTCCTCCCGCTGTTCGTCCTTCTCACTCCTTCGTCTCCCGCCGCGGACCCTGGCGCCTCGCCCGGTACCCCCAGATCTGAATCGCGGCCCGGACCTGAGTTTCGGCGCGGACCCGGTCCCCGGGGCCCCCAGTCCGGCCCCCGCCCCGGTCTGCCGCCGGGCCCCGAGCGTGAACGCGTGTCCTTCCTTGGCGCCGCCGTCGCGCCGGCCCCGGCGGTCCTATCGGCCCAGCTGGGCCTCCCGCGCGAGTCCGGGCTGGTCGTCCTCCAGATCGATCCCCGCGGCCCCGCCCAGGGCGTGCTGCGGCCCCACGACCTGCTCACGCAGCTGGACGATCAGTTGCTCATCAACCCGCAGCAGTTTGCCGCGCTGGTCCGCCAGCGCGCGGAGGGCGCGGAGGTCGCGTTGACCCTCTTCCGCGCGGGGAAGAAGGAGACGCTCAAGGTGAAGCTCGGCGCCCGCGACGAACCGGTGCGGCGGCCCTTTGAAGGCGCGATGCAACCCCGCTTCGGCCGGCCCGAAGGGGAGTCCGACCCCGGGGCGGGGCCCGGCCCCGGCAGCGGTCCGCGCCGCGGTCCCGGCGCTCGGCCTTTCCCGCCCCGCGAGGGCGGGCCCGTGCCGCCGCCCGCCCCGAGCTCCGGTCCGGGCTGACCCCCGCACGCGGATCGGGGTTGAACCACCCCGCGGTTCCCGCTGACCTCAGCCCGCCCGCCCACCGGGCGGGCTTTCTTTATGCCCCTGCTGCAATCCCCTCTCAGCCGCCGCGCCTTCCTCGCCCACGCCACCGCCGTCGGCCTCGGCGTCACCCTTGCCCGCCGCGCGCTCGCGGCGGCCGCCACGCCCGCCGACCCGCACACGTGGGCGCTCCTCGCGGACACCCACATTGCCGCGGACCGGACCAGAGTCGCCCGCGGGGTGAATCTCACGGAGCACCTCACCGACGTCGTCCGGGATATCCTCTCCCGGCCGCGCCGGTCCGCGGGCCTGTTCATCGACGGCGACCTCGCCCTGAACACGGGCGAGGAGGGTGACTACGCGGTCCTCAACGAGTTGCTCCTGCCGGTGCGCGGCGCAGGCATCCCGATCACCCTCGCGCTCGGGAACCACGACCACCGGGCGCGCTGCTGGGCGGGCCTGCCGGGCGAACGCCGCCACGAGGCCGCCGCGGGCGAACGGCAGGCGGCGGTCGTGCGCGGGGAGCGCGCCAACTGGTTCGTGCTCGATTCCCTGGACCGCACCAACTCGACGCCCGGCGTGCTCGGCGCCGAGCAGCTCGCCTGGCTCGGCCGGGCCCTGGACGCGCACGCCGACCGCCCCGCCCTCGTGATGGTGCACCACAACCCGAACACCGGCGGCAACAAGAACGGCCTCACCGACACCGACGCGCTGATGGCCGTGCTCCGGCCGCGGCGTCACGTGCAGGCACACTTTTACGGCCACTCTCACCGCTGGCAGATCGACCGGGACGAGAGCGGCATCCACCTCGTCAACCTCCCCGCGGTCGCCTACCCGTTCGCGCCGGACCAACCGAGCGGCTGGGTGGAGGCGACCGTACTTCCGTCCGGCCTGCGGCTCGAGTTGCGCGCGCGTGATCCCCGGCACCCGGGCCACGCGCAGGCGCGCGAACTCGCGTGGCGGACCTGAGCGGCGCGGCGGATCAGAAGTTGAGCCGGCGGGCCCGCGCCACGACCGGCCAGCGCTCCACCGTCCGCCCCCCGCGCGCGACCAGCACGCGGTCGTGCAGCGCCACCGTCGGGCAGATGTGCCACGGGATGCCGTGGAGCACCGTGCCCACGGGGAAGTCCGCCGCCCGCGCCGTCTCCAACACCAGGTGCTCCTCGCTGTGGGTGACCGCCAGCGCGTCCGGCAATTCCGGAAACATCACCCGCGGGTGCGGCATCTCGCTGGCCACTGCCTTGTGCCCAAGATCAAGGCAGAGCCGCCCGGTACCGGGCCGACTGATCACGCGCGTCAGCAGCGCCGCCGCCGGGAGAAAGTCGAGATCCGGTAACCCGGCCCCGTAGCCGGCATCCCAGAGCACGCAGGTCCCCGGGCTTAGTTCGACCCCGGGGCGCCGCGCGTGGACCGGGAAGGTGGGCGTCCCGCCCCAGACCACCCGCGGCACCGGCAAACCCCGTGCCACCAACTCGGCCCGCATGGCATCAACCCGCGCCACCGCCGGAGCCGCGGCGGCCACTCGTTCCTCCAGCACCCGTTGCCGGAGATGCCCGTCGTACGCGTGCAGGCCGCCGGGACGGAGCCCCGGCGCGGTGGCGATCGCGGCGTAGAGGTCCACGGCGGCCGGACCGGGCACAATGCCCGTACGCCCCATCCCGACGTCGAGATCTAGAAGGACCTCAAGCATCGCAGCTCCGCCGGCCGCCGCGGCCGACAGCCCGGCGAGAGCGCCGGGGTCGTCCACCAAGGTGGAAAAGCGCACCGCGGGAAAGGCGCGGGCGAGTTCGACCAGCCGCCCCGCATTCGGTCCGACCGGCTGGGCGGCGAGGGTGACCTCCGCGGCGCCCGCCCCGGCGGCCATCTCGGCTTCGGCGATGGTGGCGCACTTGCAGCGCGTGATCCCCAGCCGCACCTGCAGGGCGACCAGGGCCGGAAGCTTGTGCGTCTTGACGTGCGGCCGCAGCCGCGCCGGATCGCCCGCGCGCGCGATCATCCGTCGTAGGTTCTCCTCGATCCGCTCCGGAAACACCACCAGCGTCGGCGTCGCCAGCGCGGGCTCATCCGCCAGCCGCATCCAGTCCGCGTCCACGCTCATCGGACCTCGAAGATAGCCTCCACCTCAACCGCGATGTCCCCGGGCAGCGGCCCCATCCCGACGGCGCTCCGCGCCCCGATGCCATGCTCCGGGCCGAACACCTCCGCGAAAAGCTCGCTGCAGCCGTTGATGACCTGCGGGTGTTCCAGGAATGAAGGGCCGGAATTCACCATCCCGAGGACCTTCACCAGCCGCGCCACCCGGTCGAGCGAGCCGAGCTCCGCGCGGAGCGTCGCCAGGATCGCCAGGCCGCACTGCCGTGCCGCGGCGCGCCCCTGCGTCAGGTCGAGGTCGACGCCCACCCGCCCGCGGATCAGCGACCCGTCCGCGCGGACCGGACCGTGACCGGACACGTAGGCGAGGCCTTGCGCGACCACGAGCGGGCGGTAGACGGCCACCGGGCGTGGGGCGGCAGGGAGGACGAGCCCGAGGCGGGCAAGGTTGGCTTCCGGGGTCATAGGCAAGCGCCCACGAGGCCGGGGGCGGATCCCGGTTCTGGGCCCGGGCCGGCAGGCGCGCAAGCCGGGTCTGCGCCGGCTTTGCCGTTGCCTCGCCCCGGCCGCCGCCGTGCATTCGGGATGTGCTTTCCCTTCCGCTGTCCTCCGCCCTGCGCCGGATCGCCGCCCTCCTCGCGTCCGTCGCCAGCCTCGCCGCCGCCGCGGACACCGCCTCCTTCGACGTCGGGGGGCAGATCCTCACCGTGCCGGCCGGATTCACCGTGGAACGCGTGGCCGGGCCTCCCGTCGTCAACCGCCCCATCTCCCTCGCCTTCGATCCGACGGGCGCCCTCTACGCGACGGACTCGTCAGGCCTGAGCGAGCGTGCGCAAAAGCAGCTCGAGGAGAAACCGCACCGGATCGTCCGGCTCGAGGACGCAGATGGCGACGGCCGCTTTGAGCGCTCCACGGTGTTCGCGGAACGCGTGATGTTTCCCCAGGGCGCGCTGTTCCACGAGGGCTCGCTGTACGTGGCCGCCCCGCCGCACATCTGGAAGTTCACCGACGCGGACGGCGACGGCATCGCGGAACACCGCGAGGTCTGGTGGGACGGCGGCACGCTCACCGGCTGCGCCAACGACGTGCACGGCCCCTACCTCGGGCCCGACGGCTGGTTCTACTGGACCAAGGGCGCCTTCGCGGAACAACGCCACACCCTCGGCGACGGCCGGCCCTTCGTCACCCGCGCCGCGCACATCTACCGCTCCCGCCCCGACGGCCGCGGCTTTGAGCCCGTGATGACCGGCGGGATGGACAACCCGGTCGGCGTGACCTTCGGGCCCGCCGGCGAGCGCTTCCTGTCCGGCACGTTCTTCCAGCTGCCCGCGGCGGGAAAGCGCGACGGCCTGATCCACGCCCTGCACGGCGGGGTCTACGGCAAGGAGAACGCCGCTTCCGCCGGCCACCCGCGCACGGGCGAACTGATGCCCATTATGACGCATATGGGCGCCGCGGCACCCTGCGGCTCAGCCACCTTGCGCGGCAACACGCTCGGGGCGGGCTTCGAGGGCAACCTGCTCGTCTGCTACTTCAATACCCGCAAGGTCGTCCGCCACGAGCTGATCCCCGACGGCGCAACCTTCCGCACCCGGGACACGGACTTCCTCACCTCGGACCAGCCCGACTTCCGCCCGACCGACGTGCTGGAGGATGCGGACGGCAGCGTGCTCGTCGTCGACACCGGCGGTTGGTACAAGATCTGTTGCCCGACCTCGCAACTCGCCAAGCCGGATGTCCTCGGCGGGATCTACCGCATCCGCCGCACGGGCGCGCCGTCGATCCCGGATCCGCGCGGGCGCCAAGTGCCCTGGACTCGTCTCGATGCCGCCGGGCTCGCCCGCCTGCTGGCCGATTCACGGCCCGAGGTCGTGGAACAAGCCCAGTCTCGGCTAGCCCGTCTCGGGGAATCCGCGGTGCCCGTGCTGCGCGGCGCGGCCACGGCGGACCGCGGCGCCCGGGTCCGGGCGCAAGCGCTCTGGACGCTCGCGCGGATTGAGGGCCCGACGGCCCGCGCGGCGACGCGGGAGACCCTGCGCGACGTCGATGCCGGCGTGCTCGGCGTGGCGCTGCACGGCGTCAGCCTCTGGCGCGACGCCACGGCGCTCGAGGCCCTGCTTCCCCTCCTGCAACACCGGGACGCCGCGGTGGTTCGCGCGGCCGCCGAGGCCCTGGGGCGGAGCGGGCGCGCGGAGGCGGTGGCCCCGCTGCTGGCCGCGGCCGGACGACTTTCCGCCGGCCCTGTGGCCGCCGCCGGTTCACCCGCGGAGTCCGCGGCCCGCGCGCTCGACCACTCCTTCATCCACGCGCTGACCGAGCTGGGCCAGGGCGGAACGCTGCGCTCCTTCCTGAAAACCGCGGCGCCTCCGGCCGCCTTGCGCGCTGCGCTGGTCGCCGCGGACCAGCAGGCAGGCAGTGAACTGCGGCCCGAGGACGTCCTGCCTTGGCTGCGGTCCGGGACCTCGCCGCTCCCGCAAACGGCAGGCTGGATTATCGCCCAGCGCCCGGCTTGGGGAGAAGCCCTCGCGGCCTTCTTCCGTGAACGCCTCCGGGAGCCCCCGGGCGATGCGGCGGAAAGGGCGGCGCTGCAGGCCCAGCTGACCTCGCTCGCGTCCTCGCCCGCCGTGCAGCAGGCCCTCGCGGGTGCCTTGACCGCGGCACCGGCCGCCGGCCGCGCCCTCGCGGCGGGGATTCTCGCGCGCGCCACGCTGCGGGAGGCGCCCGCCGTCTGGCTCGACGCGCTCGCCCGGCGCATCCCGGAGGCGACGGACACGGAATTGGCCGCCTTGGTTCAAGCGGCGCGCGCTCAGCGCCTGCCCAAAGGCGGTCACGCCGGCCTGATCGGCGCGCTGAGCCGCGTCGGCGCCGAGCCACGCCTCCCGGCGGCGCTCCGGCTGGAGGCTCTCGCCGCCGCGGCCGCGCACGCGGGTGCCCCCGAACCCGCGGTCCTCGACTTCCTGCTCGCGCATCTGGCCTCGAATCATCCGCTCGCGGAGCGGCAGGCCGCCGCGGAGACCCTCGCCCGCGCCCGCCTGACCCCGGCGCAGCAGCTCCGGCTCGCGGACGCCCTCGCCACCGCGGGGGCGATGGAGATCCCCCGCCTGCTCCCCGCCTTCGAGCGCTCGCCGGGTAACGAACTCGGCCGACGGCTGCTCGCCGGCCTCGCCGCCTCCCCCGCCCGCGCCAGCCTCCGCCCCGGCCAGCTGCGACCGGTACTGAGCAAGTACCCATCCGAGATCCGCCGGGAGGCTGACGCGCTGCTCTCCAGCCTGGAGGCCGACCTGGCGCGCCAGAACACCAGGGTCGATGCGGTCGCGGCCGGCCTCGCGCAGGGCGACGTTCGCCGCGGCCAGGCCGTGTTCAACAGCCCCCGTACCGCCTGCGTCCTCTGCCACAAGATCGGTTACGGCGGCGGCCTGCTCGGGCCCGACCTCACCGCGATCGGCAAGATCCGCAGCGAGCGCGAGCTTCTCGAGGCGGTGATGTATCCCAGTGCTGCCATCGTCCGCGGCTACGAGACCGTCGTCGCCACCACCCGCTCCGGTGAGAGCCACTCGGGGATCCTGAAACTCGAGACCGCGGACGAACTGGTCCTCGCCACCGGGCCGGAAAGCGAGCTGCGGCTCGCCCGCGCCCAAGTCACCGACCTGCAGCCGGGAGCCGTCTCGGCGATGCCTCCGGGGATGGACGTCGTCCTAACCCCGCAGGAGCTCGCCGACTTGGTAGCCTTCCTCAAGAGCCGGCTCTAGGCCGTCCGAGCTCCTGGCGCAGCGCCGCTTCGAGCCCGGGTTGCCCGAAACGAAACCCCGTGGCGGCGAGCGCGCGCGGAATCGCGCGGGTGCTTGCAAGGAGGGTCTCCTCCGCCATCCGGCCGAAGGCCAAGCGCAACGCAAAGGCGGGGACGGGAAACACCACCGGTCGCCGCAGCACAAAGCCAAGGATTCGTGTGAAATCCGCGTTGGTGACCGGCCCGGGGGCACAGGCATTGAGCGGCCCACGGCAGTCCGGCGTGCCCAAGACGTGGACGAACGCCGCCGCGGCATCCTCCCGGGAGATCCAGCTCATCCACTGCCGCCCGGAAGCGAGGCGGCCGCCGAGCCCAAGGCGGAAAATGGGCAGGAGCCGGGCCAAGGCTCCGCCCTCGGGGCTGAGGACCACGCCCAGACGCAAGGCCGCCCAGCGGACTCCCGCGGCGGTCACCTCCGCTCCCGCCTGTTCCCACTCCGCGGTCAGCTCCGCGAGGAACCCGTCCCCGCGGGCAGCGTCCTCGCCGAGCATCAGGTTGCCACGGTCACCGTAGAACCCGACCGCCGAGGCGCACGCAAACACCTCGGGCGGTCGCGCCATCCTGGAGATCGCCCGCGCTAGGGCGCGAGTGGGCTCGATCCGGCTGGAGCGCAGCAACCGGCGCCGCGCCTCCGTCCAGCGACCCGCGGCAATATTCTCGCCGGCAAGGTTGATCACCGCGGTCACGCCCGCGAGGGCGGCGGCGGGCACCTCACCGGAAGCTGGATCCCAGGTAAATTCGCCCGGGGCGGCGGCGGGGCGACGGACCAGCCGGCGCGTTTCCCATCCCTCCGCGTTAAGCCGGGAAACGAGGGCCCGCCCCAGCAGGCCTGAGGCTCCAGCGAGGAGAACGGATCTTGCGGTGTTCATCAAGGGGAGGAGGGACGCTTGGCTCGGCGGGCCGGCAGCGCGGGCGAGCCAAGTCCGAGTTGCGCCTGCGCGGCGCCGGGGGGCTCGCCCCCACCCAGCCGGATGGCGTCCGCCCGGGCGCGCACCGCCGCGCGCTGCGCGGGCTCGAGGCGGGCGAGGTTTTTCACCTGCAGCGCCATCCGCTGGTTCCGCTTCAGCAGCGGCTCGTGGCGCAGCAGGAAGTCCCAGTAGAGCGTGGTGAAGGGGCAGGCGGACTCGCCCGTCGACTCATCCGGCCGGAAGCGGCAACCGGCGCAGGCATTGCTCATCCGCTGGATGTACTTGCCGGTGGCCACGTAAGGTTTCGAGGCCATCAGCCCGCCGTCGGCGTACTGCGACATCCCGATCGTGTTCGGCGCCTCGACCCACTCCACCGCGTCGACGTAGACCGCGAGGTACCACTCGTGGACGGCACGCGGGCGGACCCCCAGCAGCAACGCGTAGAGCCCGGTGACCATCAGGCGCTGGATGTGGTGTGCATAGCCCAGGCGCAGCGTCTGGCCGACCGCGTCCCGGAGGCAGGCCATCTCGGTCACGCCCGTCCAGTAGAACTTGGGCAACTCCTCCGCGGCGCCGAGCGCGTTGCGCTCGAGGTAGCCCGGCATCTCGCGCCAATAGATGCCACGCACGTACTCCCGCCAGCCGAGGATCTGCCGGATGAACCCCTCGGCCGAGGGCAAGTCGACCCGGCCCTCGCGGTGCGCAGCCTCCGCGGCCGCGATGACCGCGCGCGGATCAAGCAGCTTCAGGTTCATCGCCGCGGCGAGGCGCGAGTGGTACAGCCAGGGTTCCCCCAGCCAGATGGCATCCTGAAACCGGCCGAACTGCGGGAGCCGGTGCGCGATGAAATCGTCGAGCGCAAGCTGGGCTTCGGCAGGAGTCACCGGCCAGTCGAACGCGTCGAGGTCGCCCGGGTGGGTGGAAAAGCGTTCGGCCACGAGCCGCAGCACCTCCCGGGTGACACTGTCGGGCACGAAGCGGCGGGGCACCGGGAGATCGGCCGGCGGCCCCTCGCGGCCGAAGCTGCCGCGATTGTCGTGATCGAAGTTCCACTGGCCGCCCAGCGGCTCCCCCGCGTCATCGAGCAGGATCCGGTGGCGGCGGCGCAGTTCCCGGTAAAAGAACTCCAGCCGCAGCT
This sequence comes from Opitutia bacterium Tous-C8FEB, assembly GCA_002304435.1. Taxonomy (GTDB): domain Bacteria; phylum Verrucomicrobiota; class Verrucomicrobiia; order Opitutales; family Opitutaceae; genus ER46. The sequence continues at coordinate 93,335 of NEUZ01000001.1, forward strand.
GCCGCCGGCCCTCTGCGTGGGCGGCGAACTCCGCCGTCGAGCAGAGGAAATGCCCGTCCTCGCGCACCTCCAGCGGCACCCCGGCCTCGACGGCCGCGGCCGTCAGCGCCTGCGACACGCGATGGTCACCCGCCGCGGTCATCACCAGTTGACGCGGCCGCAACCGGGCGACGGCGCGCCGCAGCTCGCCGGCGAGGGTCTGCGTGTTCCCCGGATCGTCGAGCGCGACATACTCGACCCGCCAGCCCTCGGCCCGGCGGGCGTCGCGGAAATGCCGCATCGCCGCGAGGAAAAGCGCCGTGCGTGGGCGTGAACTCCAGACGTGCCGGGATTCCCCCTCGACCTCGGCCATCCAGAGCACGTCGCGCGCGCGGTCCGCCCCGGCCAGCGCCGAGGCGTCGGCGTTCAGCTGGTCACCCAGCACGAGGAGCATCCGCTCCACCGCGGCCGCGGGGCCGCGCTGGCTCCGCGCGCTCATTCGCGCACCACGACCTCGCCGCCGCGCAGGGCCCGAAATGCGTCCAAGGCCGCCTGTCGCGCCTGGGCGTGGTCGACGATCGGACGGGGATAACTCCCGGAGGGACCCAGCGTCACGCCGGCGCGAGACAACACCTCCGGCGGCGCCTCCCACGGCGCGTGGATGCAGGCGGCCGGCACACGCGCCAACTCGGGCACCCAGCGACGGACGTAGGTGCCGTCCGGATCAAATTTCTGCCCCTGCAGCACCGGGGCGAACACCCGGAAGTAAGGCGCGGCATCGGCCCCGCAGCCCGCGGTCCACTGCCAGCCGAGGGTGTTGCTCGCGAGGTCGGCGTCGACCAGCGTGTCCCAGAACCAGGCGGCACCGCCGGTCCAGTTGAGGCGCAGGTGCTTCACGAGGAAGGACGCGGCGATCATCCGGACGCGGTTGTGCATCCAACCGGTGTGCCACAGCTGGCGCATCCCCGCGTCGACGATCGGGTAGCCGGTGCGCCCCCGGCGCCACGCCTCCAGCCGCTCGCCGCCCGGGTCCTCGGCCCACGGGAAACGCTCGAAGTCCTCGCGCAACGGCCTCTCCGGCGTGTGCGGGAAGTGGAAGAGGAGGTGGTGCGCGAACTCGCGCCAGCCGACCTCGCTGAGGAAATGGCGGGCGCCATTGCCCGGAGGAAACAGCCCCGCCGAGCGGCCCACGTCCTCGACGGCGCGCCAGATCTGCCGCGGCGAAAGCTCCCCGGTGTGCAGCCACGGCGAGAGCATCGAGGTCCCATCCTCGGACGGGATGTTGCGCCGGTCAGCGTAAGCGGACATCGCCGCGTCGATGAACTGGCGCCGGCGCCGCGCCGCGCCGGCTTCCCCCGGAGTCCAAGTCTCGGCCAGGCCCGCATCCCAGCGGATGCGCGGCAGCAGGCCAAGTTCCCCGAGGCCCAGCGCCGCCGGCCACGCGGCCGGGGCAGGCACCGGGCGTCCCGCCGGCAAAGTCAGCGGGGCCTCCACCGGCAGGGTGAGGCAATGGCGCCAGAAGGGGGTGAAAACCTGGAAGGGACGGCCCTGCTTGTTGGCGATGGTGTGCGGCTCGTGCAGCAGCGCGGCGTTGGCGCTCCGCACCTCGAGGCCCGCTTGCGTGAGCTCCGCCTTCAGCCGCGTGTCGCGCGCGATCACGGCGGGTTCGTACCGCCGGTTCCAGAACACCGCCCGCGCCCCGCTGCGGGCCGCGAGTCCCGCCAGGACCTTCCCGCTGTCCCCACGGAAGCACAGCAGCCGGGAACCGCGGGCGCGCAGCGACTCGTCGAGCGAGGCCAGCGCGTGATGGAGCCACCAGCGCGCGGCGCCGCCCGCGGGCCACGCCCCCTCGCCCGCGTCATCCCGGATGTAAACGGGGAGCAGCGGGCCACCCCGCTCGAGGGCGGCGTGCAGGGCGGGATTGTCCTGCAGGCGCAGGTCCTGGCGGAACCAGAGGATCGAGGGGGATGAGTCTCTCACGAGGAAAGTTGCCGGCTGCTACGGTCCAGCTGCCCAATGGGACGCCGCGGAAGACGGGCACGCACGACCGGCCTCACAAGGCGTCCTGGTAGAGTCGCTCGTAGGCGGCGACGGCGGTCCGCCAGCTGAAGTCACGGCGCATCCCGCGCTCCCGCACGGCGGCGTGCCGCCGCGGGTCGGCAAACAGGGCGAGGGCGCGGTGCAGGGCGTCGAGCAGGCTGGCCGGATTGGGCTCGCACACGAGGCCCGTGCCCGCGGCGGGATCCTGGTCGGCATCGATGACCGTGTCCGCCAAGCCGCCCACGCGGCTGACGACCGGCACCGTCCCGTAGACCTGGGAATACATCTGGTTGAGGCCGCAGGGCTCGAAGGCGGACGGCATCAGGAAGAAGTCGCTGCCGGCCTCGATCAGGTGGCTCATTCCCTCGTCGAGCGCGGCGGAGAGGAACACCTTGCGCGGCTGCTCCCGGGCCAGCTCCCGTAGTTCATCCTCGAGCCGGCGGTCACCCGTCCCGAGGACGATCAGGCGCACGTCGTGGGCGAGGAAGAACTCGCGGTTGGCGAGGATTGCATCGATGCCCTTCTGGGCGGTGAGGCGGGCTACCACCCCGAAGAGGGGAACGCAGGGACCAGCCTCGAGGCCGCACCGCCGCAGCAGTTCCGCGCGGCACTTCGCCTTCCCCGCTAAGTCGCCCGCGGAGTAGCGGGCCGGCAGCAGCGGGTCGGTCGCCGGATTCCAGACGGCCGTGTCGATGCCGTTGAGCAACCCGACGAGATCCTCCGCACGCGTCTGCACCACGCCGTCGAGGCCGCAGCCGAACTCCGGCGTCTGGATCTCGCGCGCGTAGCGCGGGCTCACCGTCGTTACGCGGTCTGAGAAGAGAATGCCGCCTTTGAGGAGGTTGACCTGCGAGTAGTACTCGAGCCCGTCCATCTGGTTGAGCTCGTCCGGCAGGTTGGTGCGACCAAAGACCCGCGCGGGGAACAGCCCTTGGTAGGCGATGTTGTGCACCGTGAACACGGTCTTAAGCGCGAGCGTCAGCCCGTGACGACGCTCGGCATCGCGCAGCAGCAAGGGGACGAGGGCCGCCTGCCAGTCGTGGGCGTGCACGACGTCCGCCCCGAAGTCGCCGAGCCGGAGGGTATCGACGACCGCTTTGCAGAAGAAGATGAACCGGTCGGCATTATCCTCGAAGTCGCGCTCACCGTTGCCGTAAGCGCCGCGCCGGTCGAAGAACTCTTCGCGGCAGACGAGGTGAATCCGGAGGTTGGGCTGCGGCGAGAAGACGCGCACATCGCCCGCGAGGTAGTCCTGCCCCAGCTCGACCTTGAGCCGCAAAATGCGCTCGGCGCCGGCCGCGGCGGGGTGGTCGAGCGCCGCGCGGTAGCCGGGCAGGAAGACGGAGACTTGGTGGCCCTGCCGGGCCAGCTCCCCGGCCAGCGCCCCAACCGCATCCGCGAGGCCGCCGGTCTTGACGTACGGGAAGAGCTCGCTCGCCACGTGGACGATTTTCATCGCTTGAGGGGTAGAAGCCTCATTGCCTCGCGCCAATCCCAAAGCACGGCCCGCGGGCCGGCGGGAGATCCCCCATGTCGCTCCGCGATCGTCTGCTCACCTTAGTCCGCTCCACGGGCTTCGCCCCCGCCCGCCCCGCCCAACTGGCACGCCTGCTCGGCCGGCCCACCGTGCGTCCCGCCCAATTGGCGGAGGCCATCGCCGCGCTAACGCG
>NEUZ01000010.1 GCA_002304435.1 Opitutia bacterium Tous-C8FEB
GGGCCGCCGGCGCGGGACGGTCCAAGGGCGGCGGCGGCAAGCGCAAGGCCGCGGCCAAGGCGGGCGAACCCTGAGGCGCCCCGCGCGCCGGCGACCGGCCGCGGAATATCCCTCGTGCAGCTCCTGCTCCTCCAACTGCTCGGCCGACTCGCGGCGCACAGCCCCGAGGGCCTGCTGCGCCTGCTCTCGCACGCGCTGGGCGACGCGATCTTCCTGCTGCTCCCGCGCCGGCGCAGGCTCATCCTCTCCAACCTCCACCACGCGTTTCCCGAGCGGGACGAGGCGTGGCGGCGCCGCATCGGCCGGGAGAGCTGCCGCCGCTTGGTTGAAACGGGGCTACTCTCCCTCGCCCTGCCCTACCTCGGCCCGGAACGCCTGCGCCGCATCGCCTGGGCCGGCCCGGAGTTGCTCGCGCTGCACGCCCGGCATCAGGCCGATCCGGCGCCGACCCTGATCTGCTCGCCGCACCTCGCGCACTGGGAGGCGCAGACGGCGCAGCCGCTCACCGTACCCGGCACGTTCCCGGAGTTTGGGATCATCTACCGCCCGCTCGATTCCCCCGCCGCGGACCGCTTCATCCGCGCGGCCCGGGAGCGCTTCGGGATGCGCCTGCTCTCGCGGAAGGAAGGCTTCGCCGAGGCGCTCAAGATCCTGCGGCGGCGCGGCTTCGTCGGCATCCTCTTTGATCAGAACGCCGGCCTGCAGGGCGCCCTCACCACCCTGTTCGGGCGCGTCTGCGCGACCACCGAGCTGCCCGGCCTGCTCGCGGAAAAGTTCTCGGCTCGCGTCTACGGGATCTACCCGCGCCGCCACGGCTTCTGGCGCGTGGAGATCGGCGCGCGCGAACTCGCGCACGATGGCACGTCGGAAGCCGTCACCTTCGGCCTGAACCGCTGGCTAGAGAACCTGCTGACGACGGACGAGGACCTGTGCGCCTCGTGGCTCTGGGCCCACGACCGCTGGCGGCACCAGGACCAGCCCGCACTCCGGTTCCGTCTCGAGTCGAAGCGCAACCTTCTCCGCGCGGAACTTGCGGCGCGCGGCCTGGCCGCCCCACCCCGAAGGACGCGGATCTGGATCCGGCTGCCGAACTGGCTGGGTGACGTCGTGCTGGCGGCCCCCCTGCTCCGCGCACTGCGCCGGGGCCGGCCCGACGCCGAACTCCTCCTCGTCGGCCGCGCCGCCTTCGGTCCCTTGGTGGAGACGTGGGGCCTGGGCGACCGCTACCTGGCGCTGCCGGCGCGCGGGCCCGGCTATTTTCGCTTCTTCCGCCGGCTGGCCGCGGAGCATCCGGACGTGTGGCTGCTGTTCACGCAGTCCCTGCGCGGTGACCTCGAGGCGTGGTGCAGCGGGGCCCGCCAGCGCTTCGGCCTCCAGCGGGCCGGCCAGCCGCGGCCGCTGCTCTCCCACCGTTACCGCGTGCCGGCGGCGTGGGACGAGACCGGGCGCCATCAGCTCGCGCTCTGGACTGAATTCCTCTCGCACTTCGGCCTCTCGGAGGCGCCCGACCTCAGCCCGCTGGGGCCGCCGCCCGCGCCTGCACCCGACGGCCCCATCGGTCTCATCGTCGGCTCCGAGAATTTTCCCGCGAAGCGCTGGCCCGTGGCGGCCTGGCGCGGGCTGATCGAGGCCCTCCCCGAGGCGCGTTTCGAGCTCTTCGGCACCCCGGGAGACCGGCCCCTCGCCGCGGCCGTGGCGGACGGCTGGCCGACGGGGCGCGTGCGCAACCGGGCGGGCGAGACCGATCTGCCGGGCTTCGCCGCCGCGCTCCGGGCGTGCCGCCTGCTCGTGACCAATGACACTGGCGGCATGCACCTCGCCAACGCGCTGGGCATCCCCGTCCTCGCGCTGTTCGGCCCGACCAATCCGATCCGCACCGGACCGGTCTTCACCGCCCCGCACCGCGTGCTGCAGCCCCCGGGCTGCCCGCCCACCGGCGGCGGCGACCTCGCCCAACTCGCCCCCGCGACCGTCGCGGCGGCCGTGCGGGAGATGTTGCCTATTTCCGGCGGCCGGTTCCCGTCTTGACCCTTCCTCGACTCTCGCCGTGCCCCTTCTCGAAGTCACCGACCTCCGGACCAGTTTCCACACCCGCACCGGCGTGACCCGGGCGGTGGACGGGGTGAGCTTCAGCCTCGAGCGGGGGGAGACGCTGGGAATCGTCGGCGAGTCCGGATCCGGCAAGTCGGTCACCTGCTACTCGATCCTCGGCCTGATCCCGCAGCCGCCCGGCCGGATCGAGGGCGGGAGCGCGGTGTTCGCCGGGACGGACCTGCTGCGGTGTCGGCCGGAGGAGGCGCGGGCGCTGCGGGGCAAGCGGATCGCGATGATCTTCCAGGATCCGATGACGTCGCTGAACCCGTACCTGCGGATCGGTGACCAGCTGATTGAGCCGCTGCTGATCCACGAACGGCTGCCCCGGGAGGAGGCGCGGCGCCGCGGCCTGGCGATGCTCGAGGCGGTGGGCATCAACGATGCCGCGCGCCGGCTCGACCTCTACCCCCACGAGTTCTCCGGCGGGATGCGGCAGCGCGTGATGATCGCGATGGCCCTCATCACCAAGCCCGAGCTGCTCATCGCCGACGAACCGACCACCGCGCTGGACGTGACGGTGCAGGCGCAGATCCTGGAGCTGATCCGCAAAATGCAGCGCGAGCTGGGGATGGCGGTCATCTTCATCACTCACGACCTCGGTGTGGTCTCCGGCCTGTGCGACCGCGTGCAGGTGATGTACGCGGGGCGCATCGTGGAGACTGCCGACACGCGGACCCTCTTCCACGCGCCGCGGCATCCCTACACCCGCGCGCTGCAGCGCTCCATTCCGGCCCTCCAGGCCAAGGGCGCCACGCTTTACACCATCCCGGGGCTCCCGCCGGATCTCTCGCGCCCCGTGCCCGGCTGCGCGTTCGCCGCCCGCTGCGAGCACGCGAACGACGCCTGCCGCGCCGAGCGCCCCGCGTTGCGCGCGGCGGCGCCCGGCCACCTCCACGCGTGCCTCCGCGCGCACGCCGGCGAACTCTGACCCCGCCCGCCCGATGTCCGAAACGATCCTCGAGCTCCGCGACGTCAAGACCCACTTTCCGCTCCACCGCGGGCTGATCTTCCGGCGCGACGCGGGCACGGTGAAGGCCGTCGACGGCGTCTCCCTGTCCGTGCGGCGCGGCGAAGTCCTCGGGCTGGTCGGGGAGTCCGGCTGCGGGAAGTCCACTCTCGCGCGCACCATTTTGCAGCTGCTGCCGACCACGGCCGGAGCCGTGTTGCTCGGCGGGCGCAACCTGACCGCCGCCGGCGCGGAGGAGGTGCGGGCGGCGCGGCGGGACCTGCAGATGATCTTCCAGGATCCCTACGCCTCGCTGAACCCGCGAATGACCGTGTTCGACACCCTGGCCGAGCCGCTGCGCGTCCACCGCGTCTGCACGGCCGAGGAAATCCCGGCGCGGGTGCACCGCCTGATGGAGCGGGTCGGGCTGGCGCCGCGCTTCCTGCGGAAGTACCCGCACGAGTTCTCCGGGGGCCAGCGGCAGCGGATCGCCATCGCGCGGGCCCTCGCGCTGGAGCCGCGCATCGTGGTGGCGGACGAGCCGGTGTCGGCCCTCGATGTCTCCATCCAGGCGCAGATCCTGAACCTGCTTGCCGGCCTGTGCCGGGAGATGGACCTCACCCTGATCTTCATCGCGCACGACCTCTCGGTGGTGAAACACATCTCCGACCGCGTGGCCGTGATGTACCTAGGGCGGATCGTGGAACTGGGGGCGGCGGCGGACGTGATCGAGCGGCCGCAGCACCCGTACACGAGGGCCCTCGTGAGCGCGATTCCCGTGCCCGATCCCGATGTGGAGCGGACGCGGCAGCGGCTGGTGTTACCGGGGGATCCGCCGTCGCCGATCAACCCTCCACCGGGCTGCGCCTTCCATCCCCGGTGCGCGTATGCGGTCGCGCGTTGCCGCGAGGCGGTTCCCCCGCTGATCCCCGCCGGTCCCGCCCGCGAGGCGGCGTGCGTGCGGCTCGGCGAGCTTTGAGGCTCGAGCCGGGCGTTTCCGCCATCCGGCCCTCAGAGCCGGAGGAAGATCCGGCGGCGGTGGAGCCACCAGCAGCCTAGCCAGAAAACCAGGCCCACCACGGTCGCCTGCACGAACGGGGCATTGGCCGCGCCCAGCACCTTGAAGACGTCCGCGCCAAGGTGCGTCTGAAGCGTCTTCGCCGTCCACGGCCGCAGCAGCATTCCCATCACGTAGATCGCCAGGGAGTTCATCCCCACCACGACCAAGGGGAACGTCCACCCCCGCCACTGGCGCACGTCCACCGCCCAGTAGAGGCCACCGAGAATCAGCGCGCACCAGCCGGTCGACCACAGGGCCCAGCTTGGCGTCCAGATGCGTTTCACCAGCGGGATCCCGACCGCCGCCCCGAGTAACCCCAGCGCGAGGCCCGCGATCCCCGCCAGCAGCAGCCAACGCGCCTTGTCCCGGGCACTGCGGCTGGAACGCAGGAGCTCCCCGGCCATCAGGCCGAGCAGCATCGTCGCCAAGGACGGCAGGAAATTGAGCGTCTGGTAGCCTCCGCCGTTGAAGACGAACGGCTCGGCGCGCGGCAGCAGGTTCAGCAGCCAGGTGTCGACCGCGTGGCCCACGTTCGCGTTCTTGTGCCACGCCGCGCCGACGCCCGCGAGGTGCTGCTGCGCCCAGGCGGCAGTCACGCCCGCCTTCGGGGCCCCCGCGGCGGGATCGATCCCCGGCGCCGGATAGGTGGCGTACAGGGCCCAAGTCCCGAGCAAAATCGCCGCCACGGCGCCTGCCTGCACGCGGGGGGAGCGCCCCCAGAGCAGGAAGAGGAACGGGTAGCCGAGGCCGATCTGCGTCAGCACGTTCATCAGCGACCACTCGGTGCCGTTGCGCCCGTTCGAGATGAGGAAGATGCCGAGAGCCGCGAGCGCCACCGCCCGCCAGCAGGCGTGCCCGAACATCCGCCCCCACGCCTGGCCCTCGCGCTGGCGCCGCACGTAGGAGTACGCCATCGAGACGCCCACCATGAACATGAAGGACGGCTGGATCAGGTCCCAGTAGCCGCCGCCTCGCCACTCCGCGTGCTCGAACTGGTGGAGCACGAGACCCCAGAAGCCGGAGTCGGGGTCGGCCTTCAGGTGGTTGCGCGCCGTCGCGGCAAGGCCGAAGCCATTGCACGCGAGCGAGATCATGATCAGGCCGCGGTACACGTCGAGGGACTGCAGACGGTCGGGCAGCGGGGCGGGCACGGGGGCAGGGACGGAGGAGCTCATCGGAGGGGAACGCGCCGGACGCCGACGCGCGGGGTGCGCAGAGCGTGTCCGGGCGGCCGCGCGTGGCGAGCGCAATCCCCGGTCCGCGCCGGCGGACGTTTCGGGTCTTGCCCGGCCGCACGCACCAGCTTCCCTCAGCCCGCGCGTGACCGCTGATCCCCAGTTCGTCCACCTCCACGTCCACACCGACTACAGTCTGCTGGACGGCTGCTGCCGCATCGACCGACTGGTGGAGCGGGCGGTCGAGATGGGGATGGGCGCGATGGCGCTCACGGACCACGGCAACCTCTACGGCGCGATCGAGTTTTATCAGCAGGCGAAGGCGCGTGGCCTGAAGCCGCTGATCGGCTGTGAGCTGTACCTCGTCGAAACCTCCCGGCTGGAGAAACACGGTCGCAACGACGACGAGGGGAAGACTATCTTTCACCTCGGCCTGCTCGCGAAGAACCTCAAGGGCTACCAGAACCTGCTGAAGCTAGTCTCGGACGCCCACCTCAAGGGCTTCTACTACAAGCCCCGGACCGACCTAGACACCCTCGCGCGCCACGCCGAGGGCCTGATCGGGTTCACCGGCTGCCTCGCCTCGCTGGTGCCCCAGCACCTCCTGCACGGCCGCGAGGAGGAGGCCCGCCGCGCGTGCGGCCGTTTTGTCGAGATCTTCGGGCGCGAAAACTTCTTCGTCGAGCTGCAGGACCACGGCCTGCCCGAGCAGCGGCAGATCATCCCCGGGCTCCTCCAGCTCGCGGCCGAGTTCAACCTGAAGGTGGTCTGCTCGAACGACGTGCACTACGTGCGGCAGACCGACGCCGGCCCGCACGACGCGATGCTCTGCATCCAGACCGGCGCCAAAATCGAGGAGGAGAAGCGGATGCGCTTCACCGGGCAGGAGTTCTACCTGAAGTCGGGCGCGGAGATGGCGCGGCTGTTCGCGGAGGTCCCGGATGCGGTCCCCAACACCCGGCTCGTCGCCGAGATGTGCGACCTCGCGATCCCCTTTCCCAAGGGCAGCGAACGCTACCCGCGCTATCCCTTGCCCCCGGAGGTGAAGACCGACCGGACGGGCTACCTGCATCAGCTCTGCCTCGAGGGCCTGCGGACCCGTTACGGCTTTGATCCAGCGCCCGTCGCCGCGCAGCCGGCGATCGCGGAACGGCTGGAGCGCATCCGTAACCCGCCTGCGGGCCAGAAACCGCAGGCGCCCGACTACGCCGGCCTCACCCGCGACGAGGAGCTGGTGGTGCGGCTCGAATTCGAGCTCGCGATCATCGGCGTCACCGGATTCGCCGACTATTTCCTCGTGGTCTGGGATTTCATCGCGTGGGCGAAGGGCCAAGGCATCCCCGTGGGCCCCGGCCGCGGTTCCGGCGCCGGCTGCCTCGTGGCCTACCTGCTGGGGATCACCAACCTCGACCCGATCCGCTTCCGGCTGCTCTTCGAGCGTTTCCTGAACCCGGAGCGCGTCTCCCCGCCCGACTTCGACATCGACTTCTGCATGCGCCGCCGCGGCGAGGTCATCGACTACGTGCGCCGGAAGTACGGGGAGCAGTGCGTCGCCAACATCATCACCTACGGCACCCTCGGGGCCAAGATGGTCATCCGCGACGTCTCGCGCGTGCACAACCTGCCCTTCGCGGACGCCGACCGCCTGGCCAAGATGGTGCCCGACGAGCTCAACATCACGCTGGAGGACGCCATCACCAAGAGCGCGGAGCTGCGCGACGAGGTGGCGCGCAACCCGGTGGCCAAGCGCATCATGGACCAGGCCCGCGTGCTCGAGGGGATGGTGCGCAACACCGGCAAGCACGCCGCCGGGATCATCATCACCGACCAGCCGCTCGAGGAATTCGTGCCGCTCACCCTGCAGGAGGGCGACATTACGGTGCAGTTCGACATGAACGCGGTGGGCAAGCTGGGCCTGCTGAAGATGGACTTCCTCGGGCTGAAGACGCTCACCGTGATCGCGGACGCCGTGGCGCACATCCGGCGCGGGGCGGACCCGGCCTTCGACATCGAGACGATCCCGCTCGACGACCCCGCGACCTACGCCCTGCTGAACGCCGGCCGCACCGTCGGCGTGTTCCAGCTCGAGTCGCCGGGGATGCAGAACGCCTGCCGCCAGGTGGGCGTCTCGAACATCGACGACATCAACGCCATCTGCGCGCTCTACCGGCCCGGGCCGATGGCGTTCATCCCGGACTACGCCCGCGGCAAAAAGGACCCCGCGAGCGTGTCCTATCCGCACCCGCTGCTCGAGCAATCCCTCCGCGAGACGCACGGGATCATCGTCTACCAAGAGCAGGTGATGGAGTGCGCCAAGATCATCGCCGGTTACACGCTCGGCGGCGCCGATATGCTGCGGCGCGCGATGGGCAAAAAGGACGCCGAGGCGATGGCCAAGGAACGCTTGAAGTTCGTCGAAGGGGCCGGCCGGGTGAACCGCCTCGACGAGCGCAAGGCGAACGAGATCTTCGACCTACTGAACAAATTCGCCAGCTACGGCTTCAACAAGTCGCATTCGGCGGCCTACGCGCTCGTCAGTTACCAGACCGCCTACCTCAAGGCCAACCACCCGGTGGCCTTCATGGCCGCGGTCCTCACCGCGGAGCTGGGCAACGCCGACAAGGTCTCGCACTTCGTCGCCGAGGCCGGCGCGATGGGCATCACGGTACTCGGCCCCGACGTGAACGAGTCACGCGAGACGTTCACGCCCGTCAGCGGGCGCATCCGCTTCGGACTGGGGGCGATCAAGGGCGTGGGCGAGCTGGCGGCGCAGCAGATCATCACCGAGCGCGAGGCGCGCGGGCCCTACCGGGACTTCGAGGATTTCGCGCGTCGGATCGACGGCCGCGCGATCAACAAGCGCGTGCTGGAGCACCTGGTGAAGACGGGGGCCTTCGACTATTCCGGCGCCCCGCGGCGCGCGCTCTTCGACGGGATCGACGGCGCGCTCGCCGCCGCCGCCGCCGCCGCCCGCGACCGCGCGGCCGGCCAGCACAGCTTTCTCGATCTCCTCGGCGGCGAACCCACCCCCTCCGCCCCGGCGCCCGGACGCGGGGCCGTGACGCCGCGCCCGCCGGCCGAGGACTTCCCGCCCGCGGAGAAGCTCGCCTTCGAGAAGGAACTGCTCGGGTTCTACGTCTCCGGCCACCCGCTCGAGGCCTACGCGGGCCTCACCGAGTCGATCGACACCTTCGCCCCCGAGGCGCTGCTGCAACAGCCGGATCGCACAGAATTCCGCCTCTGCGGGATCGCCGGCAGCCTGGTGAAGAAGCTGGCGAAAAAGGATAATCGCCCCTGGGTCGCCTTCACCCTCGCCACCCGCCGGGCCACGCTCGCGCTGAACCTCTTCGCCGACGGCTATGCCGCGTACGGACAGAGTCTCGGCGAGAACGCGCTGGTGCTCGTGCAGGGCAACGTGCTCGTCAACGCCGAGGGCGCGCGCCTCAACGTCAAGGAGTGCTACCCGCTCGACGGCCAGGTCGCGGCGCTGGTCAGCAAGGTCACCTGGCTGCTCCGCCCGGAGGCCCCAGGGACGCCCGATTTCCTGACGCGCCTGCGCGCGACGATCGACCGCCAGGTGGGGGACACCCGCGTGGAGTTCGCCTTCGCCTTCCCCGATCGCTTCACGCCGGTGGCAGAGGCCAGCCCCGCCCTTACGTGGAAGATCAACGCCGCGTCCTTTCAGGAACTGCGCGCTCACCCCGCCGTCGCCGGTGTGCTGGTGGAGACCCGCCGCCTCGAACTGAAGGAAGATCGTCGCTGGAAGCGCCGGTCGTGAACGGCCGCGCCGCCACTTTAAATGCACGAATCCGCCATCCTCAACCACGCCGCGCGCGTCCTCGCCGGAGTCACCGGTGAACTCCCGGCCGACGCGGTCCTGCGCCGCCACCTCGCGGATTCCGGCCGACTGGGCGGCCGCGAGCGCCGGGAGATCAGTCGCGCCGTCTTCGCCGCCTTTCGTTGGCGCGAGTGGCTCAACCCCAGCGACTCCCTCCAACGCCAGACCGCAGCCGCCCTCGAGTTGCAGGCGCGGTTCAACGCGGACCCGCGAGCCATCAAGCCCGAGGCCCTCGCCGCCCGGGCGATCCCGGAGTGGCTACGGGAGGAGATGGACCTACCCGCGGACTTCCTGCGCCAGCTGCAGCGCGAGCCCGTGCTCTGGCTCCGCGCCCGCCCGGGCACCTCAGTAACGCTCAGCCGCGAACTCGGCAATTGCCGTGCCTCCGACCGCGCGCCGGACGCGCTCCGCTACGGGGGCACCCAAGACCTCTTCCTCACTCCGGCCTTCCATCGTGGGGCCTTTGAGATCCAAGACCTCGCCTCCCAACTCGTCGGCCACGCCTGCGCGCCCCAGCCGGGCGAAACTTGGTGGGACGCTTGCGCCGGGGAGGGCGGCAAGCTCCTGCACCTCTCCGACCTGATGCGCAACAAAGGCCTACTCTGGGCGACGGACCGCAATCCGCGGCGGCTCGCGACCCTCCGCCGCCGCGCGGCCCGCGCGGGCGTTTTCAACTTCCGCCCCGGCACTTGGGACGGCGGCGCGCGGCTGCCCATCAAGACGAAGTTCGATGGCGTGCTCCTCGACGCCCCCTGCAGCGGCGTCGGCACCTGGCAGCGCAACCCCCACGCGCGCTGGACGACCGGCCCCGAGGACGTCGCCGAGCTGGCTGTCACCCAGCGCGCCTTGTTGGAGCACACTTTGCCCGCTGTTCGGCCGGGCGGGCGCCTCGTCTACGCCGTCTGTACCCTCACCCGGCGCGAAACAACCGAGCTGGCCTCCGCCTTTGGCGCGGCGCACCCCGAACTGGAACCCACGCCTCTCTTCGGCGTGCCCGACGGCCCGGCCAGCCTCACCCTGTGGCCGCAGGAACTCGAGGCGAACGGGATGTTCCTAGCCGCCTGGCGCCGGCGCTAATTCCCACGTGGCCCGGATCAGCGCCGACATCGTCCGCGCGGACTTCAATGACCTCCTCGCGGTGCTGCACTACACGCGCGCAGCCCACGGCCTCGGCCTCTGGGCCTCCGAACGGCTGCTGATCGAGCGTTTCTTCCCGGACCGAGAGGCGCCCCTGCTCGAAGCGGGATGCGGCGCTGGGAGGGTCACGCTCGGCCTTTGGGCGCTGGGTTACCGGCGACTGACCGCGTTCGATTTCGCGGCGGAACTCCTCGACCAGGCCCGCAGTCTGGCTGCCGAAAGAGGCGCAGAGGCGATCCGGTTCCTCGAGGCTGACGCCACAAAGCTTCTGCCCTCACTCTCCGCCGCCGGGGTGGCGCCCGCGGCCGGAGCCCTCTTTCCTTTTAACGGTCTGATGCAGATCCCCGGCCGGGAAAACCGCCGCCGCGCCCTCGCCGGGTTGCACGCCGCCTGCCTGCCCGGCGCAACCCTCCTTTTCACCAGCCACGACCGGGAAAGTTCGCGCACGGAACGCGCGCTCTGGCGGCTGGAGGCGGAACGCTGGGCGCGTGGCGAACAGGACCCACGGCTCGTGGAGTTTGGCGACCGCTACTTCACGGACGAGAACGGCCGGACCTTTATGCACCTGCCAGACCGCACCGAGGTGCTGGCCGATCTGGCTGCGACCGGCTGGACGCACTGCTTTGACGCGGCGCGCCGCGACATCGCCCGCGAGACGAGCGCCGTGCGAGAGTTTTCCGACGAATGCCGCTTTTGGGCGGCGCGACGGGAGTAACCGCACGGCAGCGACCTAGGGCGCGCCGTCGGGGCGACGAACGGTGAAGATTTCCCGCGTCCGCGCATAGGCCTCGCCACCGAGCCGGCCGATCAGGTCGAGTCGAGCCGGATCCGGCCGCCCGTCGGGCCCGAGCACGTCGTCGCGGACATGGGTGTGGACGATGCGGCCGAAGACTACCGTGGCCGCGCCGGGGCCCTCGCCGAAGGGAATCTCGCGCTCGACCACGCATTCGAAAGCGACAGGAGCGCTGGCGACCCGCGGCGGTCGCACCCGGGCTGCCGGCGTGGCGTCCACTCCGAAGCGGGCGAACTCGCTTTCCCCGTGTGGCAATGGCGCCGCGGTGGCGTTCATCACCTCCGCCTGCGCGAAAGGCACCAAGTGCACGATGAACTCAGGGACCTCGCGCACGTTGCGCAGGGTGTCCTTCGGGGTGCCATCCCGGGTGTTCGCGGCGACGAACATCAGCAACGGCGGCCGCGCGGAGATGGCTTGGAAATAAGAGAACGGGGCTAGGTTGGACTGGCCGTCCCGCGAGACTGTAGAGATCCAGGCGATCGGCCGCGGCAGAATCGTGGCGATCATCCACGCGTGGGCTTCGCGCGGCGGGAGGGCGGCGAGATCGAGTTCCATAAGGGCGGAGTTTGGCCGGTAAATTCCGAATGGCGAACCCAGAGCCTTACCCGCCGGGTTCGCTTGCTTCTCGCCGGGGCGCCGACTTTCCTCGCGCCTCGCCGTGGCCGACCGTCCCTTCAACGCCCGTCTTCGCGCCTGCCTTGCCCTGATCGGGGTAGCGGCGCTCGCGGGCCTTTTCGCCGGCGCCACCGGCGGCTGTGGCCAGCCGAAGCCCTCCGCCGCCTCCTCCTCCGCGGCCGCCGTCGCGACCATACCGGCGAAGTCCGCCGATTGTCGCGCCTGCCACGAGGACATCTACCGCGACTGGGCCGGCTCCCATCACGCGCTCGCGCACCGGGCCGTGGATGCGCCGGCAGACGCCACCGCGGTCGGCACCCCCCAGCGCTTCAACCTCCACGGCGTCGACTACGAGATCCGCTGGGAAGACGGCAAGCCCACCTTCACCGAGCGCCGGGGGAACGGTGATCCCGGATACACCTACGCGGCCGACTTCGTCATCGGCCACACTCCGTTGCTGCAGTACGTCGTGCCGGGGGAACGGGGCGCGTACCAAGCGGCGGAACTGGCGTGGGACCCGCAGCGCAAGGAATGGTTCAACGTCTTCGCCGATGAGCGCCGCCGACTTGGCGAGTGGGGGCACTGGCGGGGGCGAGGGATGAACTGGAACTCGATGTGCGCTCACTGCCATCTCACCGATTACCGAAAGAACTACGACCTCACCACCGACACCTACCGCACGACCTTCCGCGAGCAGGGCGTAGGCTGCTACCAGTGCCACGGAGACCTCCCCGAGTCGCATTTCCGACCGCGCCCCTCGCCTCCGGGCGGACGCGGACCAGGCGCCACCGCCGCCGAGCTCCAGCGAGCGCAGGAGACGTGCGCCCCGTGTCACGCGCGCAACGAGCTCCTTACGGGACGCCTCGAGCCCGGCGGCTCCTACCACGACCACTACCGCCTCACCCTGCCGACGGAAGCGAACGTCTTTTACCCCGACGGCCAGGTGCGCGACGAGGACTTCAACTACACCTCGCTCCTCACCAGCCGGATGGGCGGCAAGGCGGGCGTCACCTGCCTCGACTGCCACGACGCCCACAGCGGGAAAACCATCCTGCCGGTGCAGGATAATTCTCTCTGCCTGCAATGCCACGGTCCCTCCCCGCGCGGCAATGCCCCAATCATCGACCCCATCGCCCACTCGCATCACCTGCCCGGCAGCACCGGGGGCCGCTGCGTCGAGTGCCATATGCCGCGCACGACCTATATGCAGCGGGATCCGCGGCACGACCACGGCTTCACGAAGCCGGATCCACTGCTGACCAAGGAGTTGGGCATTCCGAATGCCTGCAACCGGTGCCACACTGACCGCTCGGTGGA
This sequence comes from Opitutia bacterium Tous-C8FEB, assembly GCA_002304435.1. GTDB lineage: Bacteria > Verrucomicrobiota > Verrucomicrobiia > Opitutales > Opitutaceae > ER46. The sequence goes on from NEUZ01000010.1 coordinate 12,976, forward strand.
TTGGGCGATCGAGCACGCCGAGAAATGGTACGGACCGAAACTCGAGAATCGTCAGCGGCAGCGCACCCGCGTCGTCGCCGCCGCGCAGGCCGGCCAGCCCGGCTCGCTGGACCGCCTGCTCGAGTTCATTGCGAACGAAGACGTGCCGGCCTGGCGCGCCACCCTCCTCCTGCTCACCCGCCCACAGGCGACGCGCGACGCACGCGTGCCCACGGTCGCGAAGGAACACCTCACCCACGCCGACCCGATGGTCCGCTCCGCCGCGGTCCAAGTCCTCTCCGGGGTCCCGGGCCAGAACGACGTGCTGCGCCCAATGCTGAATGATCCGGTCCGCCTCGTCCGCCTGGATGCCGCCTGGCCCCTCTCACCGGAGCTTCCCGCGGGCTCACGCATCCGGCAGGAACTCGACACCTACCTCGCGGCGAGCGCCGATCAGCCCGCCGGCCGGATGCGACTGGGCCAGGATTTCTTCAACCGCGGGCGCACCGCCGAGGCCGAGGCTTCGCTCCGGCAGGCAGTGGCTTGGGACCCCAACTCGCCCGGGCTCCACGACACGCTGGGCATCGTGCTCAACGAGCTCGGCCGCCCGGGCGAGGCGGCGGCCTCCCTCTGGCGGGCCGCGCAGCTCAATCCGACCGACGCCGACGCCGCCTTCAACGCCGCCCTCGCCTACGCCGGGGCGCGCCAGTTGCCGGACGCGGAGCTCGCCCTGCGCGAGGCCGTGCGCCGGAATCCGCGCTTCGACCGCGCCTGGTACAACCTCGGCCTGCTCCTGCACCAGACCGCCCGCAGCAACGAGGCGATCGCGGCCCTCGCGACCGCCGAGCAGCTCGCGCCCCGCGTCCCGGACTATCCCTACGCCCGCGCAACCATCCTCCGCCAGCAGGGCGATCGCGCCGGGGCCGCCGCGGCCGCGCGCCGCGTCCTCGAGCTCGATCCGCGGCACCCGCAGGCCCGCGCGCTCCTGTCACCTTAGCAGGGTGACGCCCCCGTCGATGTCGTAGGCGGAGCCGGTAATGAAGGCCGCCTCCGGCGAGCAGAGGAACGCCACCAGCGCGGCCACCTCATCAGGTTGCCCCATCCGCCCGAGCGGCTGGGCCGCCGCGAGCCGCGCCAGTGTCGCCGCCTCCTCGCCCGGATAGTGCTTGGCCACGAACCCGTCGACGAACGGCGTGTGCACGCGCGCCGGACACACGCAATTGGCGCGGATGCCGCGGTCGACGTAGTCCCGCGCCACGGAAAGGGTCATCGCCAGCACCGCGCCCTTGGTCATCCCGTAGGCGAAGCGCTGCGGGAGGGCGATTTTCGAGACCACCGACGCGAGGTTGCAGATCACGCCGCCCCCGGCCTCGAGCAGGCGCGGGACCCCGAAGTGCAGGCCGTGGTAGACGCCCTTGACGTTCACCGCGTACAGGCGGTCGAGATCCTCCGGCGCCGTGTTCAGCACGTCGCCCACGTGGCTGATGCCCGCGTTGTTCACCAGGACATCGAGCCGGGGCGGCGCGGCGAACGCCTCCGCCATCGCGGCAGTGTCCGTGACGTCGGCGGTGACGGTCTCCGCGCGCCCGCCGGACGCCCGGATCTCCTCCGCGACGGCGGAGGCGGCCTCGGGGCGCGATTCCAGGATCCACGTCACCGCACCCTCGGCGGCGAGGCGGAGCGCGATGGCCCGGCCGATGCCGGACCCGCCTCCGGTCACGAGCGCGGTGCGCCCGGCGAAACGTTGCGGCCACGCGCTCATCGTCACCAGCGGGTGGCCTGGAAGGTCCAGCCCGGGACCTTCTTGCGCATCTCGACCTCGTCGTTGCGCTCGCGCAGCCCGCAGCGGAGGTAGGCGGAGTGCGCGCGGGCCAGCGCCTCGCGGTCGAGCCGGACGCCGAGGCCCGGCTCGCGCGGCAGGGTGACGCAGCCCTCCTCGATCGGCAGGCGGCCACCGACGATGATGTCCTCCCATTGCCACGGGTAATGCGTGTCGAGCGCATAGGAGAGGTTGGGCATCGCGGCCCCAAGATGGGTCATCGCCGCAAGCGAGATCCCCGCGTGGTTGTTGGAGTGCATCGACACCCCGCGGCCGAAGGTCCGGCAGTGCGCGGCCAGCTCCATCGACGCGCGCAACCCGCCCCAATAATGGTGATCGGTGAGGATGATGTCCTCCGAGCCGGTCCGGACGCTGCCCGGCAGGTCATCGAAGGAGGTCGTGCACATATTGGTGGCCAGCGGAAGGCGCAGGGCACGACGCACCTCGGCCATCGCCTCCTGTCCGCGACACGGGTCCTCGAGGTATTCCAGGACGCCCCCGAGCTCGCGGCCCCAGCGGATGGAGGTCGGGACGGTCCAGAGCGCGTTCGGATCGAGCCGCAGCGGCACTTCCGCGCCGAAGCGGCGCCGGAGGGCCTGCATCGCCGCCACTTCCTGCGCGGGCTCGAAGACGCCGCCCTTGAGCTTGATGGAGGCGAACCCGAAGGCGCCGACCATCGCCTCGGCCTGCGCCACGATGCCGTCCGGATCGAGCGCCGCCCGCTGCCGGGCCGCGTCCCAACCCTTGGCCGCGGGATCGGTGCCAAACCCGAGCTCCCCGCCCGCGCCCTCGTACTTGTAGAAGAGGTAAGCCGAGTAGGGCACGCGCTCGCGCACCACGCCGCCGAGCAACTGGGCAACCGGCACCCCGTACGCCTGCCCCTGCAGGTCGAGGCAGGCCACATCGAGGGCGCTGAAGACCTGCACCCGGGTGCGACCGTCCCACGGCTTGTCCCCGCGGGCAGCGGAAGCCTCGGGCGCGCCGCGCTCCGCGAGACGCTGGCGGAGCGCCTGCCAGTTGCGCGGATCGCTGCCGATGACGGCCTCGCGCACCGCGGCTAGCGCGGCGTCCACCGCGACGCTACCGGGCACTTCGGCCAGGCCGCTGAGTCCATCCGCGGTGCGCAGCTCGACGACGGTGCGCAGGCAGTAGGGGGCGTGCAGGCCGGCGGCATTGAGCAGCGGCGGATCCCCCAGCGCGATGGGGGTGATGTGCATCTCGGTGATACGCATCGTCGGCTCAGTTGGCGCGGAGGCCGGCGAGGAACCCCAACAGGCCGGCGCGCGCGGCGCCGCCATCGCTGCCGAGGGCGGTGAAGGTGTAGCCCAGCTCCCGCACCTTGGGCACGAGGGCCGGCTGGTGCACCAGGATTCCCGCGGCCTTGCCGTGGCGGCGGGCCGCGGTGGCGACGCGGCGCAGGGCCGCGGTGAAATCCGGATGCTCCAGCTGATCGCGGATCCCCATATTGTAGGACAGGTCCGTGGGTCCCACGAAGAGCACGTCCGCGCCGTCGACGGCGGCGATATCCTCGGCGTTCGCGACCGCCTCGGGCGTCTCGATCTGGATGACGCCGAGCAGGCGCTCGTGGGCGTGGAGGTAGTAGTCCTCGAAATCACCGCCGAAGCCGGCCCCGCGGTTGAACTTCGCGACGCCCCGGGAGCCGTGGGGCGGGTAACGCATCGCGGAGACGGCCGCGCGCGCCTCGGCGGCCGTGTTCACATACGGCACCATCACCCCGCTGGCCCCCGCGTCGAGCACCCGCTTGAAGCGGGCGGGCTCGTTCTGGGCGATGCGCACGACCGGAAACGCCGGCGTGGCGGCCGCGGCGTGCAGCTGGTGCAGGAGGAGGTCCTCGCCGCCCGGGCCGTGCTCGTGGTCGATGAGCAGCCAGTCGAAGCCCGCCAGGCCGGCGATCTCGACGGTCAGCGGGGATCCGAGGTTAAGGAATGTGCCGGTGAGCCACTCACCGGCGAGGGTGCGGCGGCGGAAGTCAGGCGAGAGTCTCATCGTTCAGCGGGAGGTGTAGAGCTGGTAGAGGGCCTGGGTGCCGCACTCGTCGAGCCCGCGCGCGGCGACCTCGTCGTAGAGCCGCCGGGCGACGGCGAGCCCGGGCAGGTCGAGCTGGAGCTCCGCCGCGCTGTCGAGGGCGATGCGCATATCCTTGAGGATGTGCTTCACGTAGAAGCCGGGGGCGTAATTGCCGGCCAGGGCGCGCGGCGCGAGGTTAGTCAGCGCCCAGCTGCCCGCCGCGCCGCCGCTGATGCTGGCGTGGACCGCCGCCGGATCGAGCCCGGCTTTCCGGGCGTAGGCGAGCGCCTCCACCCACGCGACCATCCCCACCGCGACGGCAATCTGGTTCGCCATCTTGCAATACTGACCCGCGCCAGCCGCGCCGAGGCGGGCGATGTTCTTGCCCATCAGGTCGAAGAGCGGCCGCGCCCGCGCGAAGGCCTCCTCCTCGCCGCCAACCATAATGACGAGCCGCGCCTCGCGCGCGCCGAGGTCGCCGCCGGAGACCGGGGCATCGAGGGCGTCGAGCCCGCGCGCGGTGGCCGCCGACGCGATCCGCCGCGCGAGCACCGGGCTGGAAGTGGTCATATCGATCAGCAGCGCCCCCGGCCGCGCGCGTTCCACGATGCCGCCGGCGCCGAGGTAACTCGCCTCCACGTCAGAGGGGAAGCCGAGCATCGTGATCACCGCGTCCGCGGCGGCCGCCGCCGAACCCGCGGAGTCGTGCCAGGTCGCGCCGGCCGCAAGCAGCTCCGCCGCCTTGGCGGGGGTGCGGTTGTGGACGTGGAGCCGGTGGCCGGCGCGGAGGAGATGGCCGGCCATGCTGCGGCCCATCACACCGATGCCGATGAACGCGATCGAGAGCGGGGAGGACATAAGGAAGGGGTGGAGAAGTGAAAAACGCCCCGGCGGCCCCGCGCGATGCAATTCTCCGCGCGCTCCGGGATTGCCAGCGCCTCGTCCGCACTCGACGCTCCGCCCACTCCCCTATGCCCTCCTCCCGCCGCACCTTCCTGACTTCCTCAATGGCCACCGCCGCCGCCCTTGCCGCCACGACCCGCCCCGCCCGCGCCGCCACGGCCGCCGGCCGCGAGTACTATGAGATCCGCTGCTACCACCTGAAGGCCGACACGCGCCTGAAGGCCAGCGCGCCCCGCGCCCCCGTCGAGGCCTACCTCGCGAACGCCCTGCTGCCCGCGCTCTCCCGCCGCAACGTCGGCCCCGTCGGCGTCTTCACCGAGATCAAGGTCGACAAGCCCAAGGGCACCTCGGAGCCGGTCGCGGACAGCCCGCTCTGGGTCCTGATCCCGCACGCGACCCTCGAGTCCTTCCACGCCGTGAGCGCGGACCTTGTCACCGACCCGCAGCTGCAGGCCGCGGGGGCCGCCTACCTCCAGGTGGAGAAGGCGAAGCCGGCCTTCGAGCGGATCGACACCTGGCTGCTCCGCGCGTTCGCCAGCATGCCCCGCCTCGAGGTGCCCGCCTTCTCGAAGGCCAAGGCGCCGGGCCGCGTCTTCGAGATGCGCGACTACGAGAGCCACAGCGAGCTGAAGGCCCTCAACAAGATGGCGATGTTCGACGAGGGTGAAACCCAGCTGATGCGCGACCTCGGGATGAGCCCGGTCTTCTTCGGCCAGGCGCTCGCCGGCCCAAACCTGCCGCACCTGCGTTACTTCACCTCCGGCCCGACCCTTGAGGCGCACCTCGCGGCGTGGAAGAAGTTCGGCCCCGATCCGCGCTGGGTGAAGATGAAGGATGACCCCCGCTGGGCCAACAATACCTCGCGCAACACCGCGCGCTTCCTAGTGCCGGCCGCCTGCTCTCAGCTCTGATCCCGGCGCCCGCGGCGGCGCCAGGCCCAGACGAGGCACAAGACCCCGGTCCCCAGCGCAAAGGCGGCCGGTTCGGGCACGGCTGTGAGCATCGCGGCGTAACCGATGTCGTTGAGCGCCCGGAGATCGAGGCTCGTGACATACTTGCGGACGCCCGCCGCGATGTCCGGATCCATCAGCGTCTCCTGAACCGCCCCGTCGCGGGTGGAGAAGCTGAGGGTATTCGCCGCCCAATGATCGCGCCCCGCGTTGAGCGGCACCCCAAAGGGCGTGTCCGACTTTTCCTCCAAGCTTTTGCCCCCCGCGAAGGCGCCGTTGAACAGGTTACGATCCCACCCGGATCCTCCCCGGGTGTCGCCGAATCCGAGGACGTGCAGCAACTCGTGGGCCGCGACGGAAAAGAAGTCGAACTGGCCCGCGAAGCTGCTGTTGGCCAGCGGCGTCGAATCAAAGAACCAAGAGGTGGACGAGTTGAACGAGAGCGCCGCGACGCTGGCCCGGGTGTAGACGCTGTCGCCGACGGTTCGCTTGAAAACGGTGTTGTTGACCCAGCCCTGCTCTCCGCTGGCGCTAATTTCCGGAAGGATCGCCTGCGCCAGCACCGAGCCCCCCAGCCCGGCCCCCCCAACATAGACCACCACCGTATTGGCGGCGACCGCGAGGTCGGTCACGGAATGGGTCGTCGCCGGATCGGAAGGCGAGTTGAACTGGGCGGTCCAGGTGTTGCCCCCGCCCGCGGTGATGCCCGCGAGGCTTGTCGCGGTAAGGAACTGGCTGACGTAGCTGCCCACCGCCTCCAGATGGAGCCGTCGGCCCGCGTTCGCTCCGCTGAAGAAGCCGGTGTCGAGCGAGTAATCGAAGGTGAAGTTCAACTGCGCGCGCAGGCCTGCGACCGGACCAAGGCAGAGCGAGAGGAGCAGCAAAAGACGACCGGAGGGGACGCGCATGACAGGACGTCATTGCCACAAGTCCCGGCGCTTCAGGAAAAACCTTTAACCGGCGGAAATCCCGGATCTACATCGGCCTTCCACGCGGGGTTCCACCCATCCCCTGCTGCGGCAATTCCCTATGCGCCAAACCTTGGCGATCCTATTCCTCCTCGCGACGCCGGCCTCCGCCGCCGAGCCCCCTCCCCTGCCGGAGTACCGCGCCCCGCGCGCGCCCACGCCTCCGCGGATCGATGGGCGCCTCGATGACCCCGCCTGGGCCGCCGCCCCGCTCGCCGGGGACTTTGTCTTCACCTGGTTCAAGGCAGGCACCCGCGAGCAGACCCGCGCACGCCTGCTCTGGGACGACACCCACCTCTACCTCGCCTTCGAGTGCGACGACCGGCACATCACCGCCCGACACACCGAGCGCGACGGCCGCATTCCCGAGGACGACTGCGTCGAGCTGATGCTGATGCCCGATCCGGCCAAGCCCGACGTCTATTTCAACTTGGAATTCAACGTGATCGGCGGGCTGCTCGACAACTTCCGCCCGCACGGGCCGAACCGTCCGCGCGCCCCCCGCTGGGACGCCGAGGGCGTACGGCTCGCGGGCACGCACGAGGGCTCCCTGAACGATGATGCCGACGAGGATCGGGTCTGGCGCGTGGAGGTGGCGATCCCCTGGCGCAACTTCGCCGCCCACGCGGCCGCGACGCCGCCGCGCCCCGGCACCGTGATGCGGATGAACCTCAACCGGCACGGCGGCCGCACTAACCCGCAGTACAGCCAGTGGGCGCAGGCCCTCACGCCGAAGCCCTCCTTTCATACTCCGGACCGCTTCGGCCGCCTCATTCTCGAGGCCACCCCGACCACGCCGCAGCCGTGAGGCCCATTCTATGCGCGTCCGCCGCTTGACCCACCCCCTCGCGCGCGCCCGCCTTTCCCTTGCCGTCGGGGTTCTCGCCGCGGCCCTGGACTCGGGCCGCGCCGTCGCGGCGGAGCGCCCGTCCCAGTCCACCCCGCCCCACGTCGCCCTCCTCGGCGCACCTGCGGAGTCCACCGCGGAACTCACCGCCATCGCGACGGCGCTCGCCCTCTTCACGGTGGTCGGCAGCGCGGAGGAGGCTGAGGTGGCGGTCGTGTGGCGTGGGCCGGGTTCCGCGGGTTCCGCCGTTGACGCCGCCTTCGCGGGTTTCCTCGAACGCGCGCGACCACTGGTGGTGCTCGGAGCCGACCCTGCCGCTTGGCCCGGCGGCGCATCCGAGGTGGCCGCCCTGCTGGGTGCTGCGCCGGGAGGGAGCTTCGCGCAGGGCGCCGCACCCACGGTACTCAGCGACTACGCCCATCCTATCACCACCGGCGTCACCGAGCCTCTGGCGCCACCTCCCCTGCGGCTGTGGAGCGGACTCACCGCAGATACCTTCGTCCTGCAGGAGGCGACCGCGGGTGAGGAAACGGCTCCGCTCGCTTGGATCCGCCAGGACGGCACCCGCCGGCTCGTGCACCTCGCTGCGTTAAACCCGGCTACCTTACGCGAGGCCTCGGGCCTCCGGCTCGTCACGCAGGCGGTCTGGTGGGCGAGCGGTCGACCGGTGCCCGGCGCAACGCCCCACCTACAGCGGACGGTACTGCCCGACGCGCATCCCGGATCCTTCGCGCTCACCTTTCCCGAAGGCGTGGGCGTCTGCCTCGATCCGGTCCGTGGGGGTATCAACTACCTTTGGGCCGGCGAATTCGCGGACCTGAGGCCGCGCTGGCTGACGAAGCAGGGCGCCCCCGCGCGGCTCGATGGGCCCGTCTGGTACCGAGAATCCCCGGAGCCCGCGTGGCGTACGGCGGCCGGAGGGCCAGCCGCGCCGTGGCGCTTCCGCGGCCATACCGCGCGCGCCGGCACAACCGAGTTTCACTATGAGATCGACGGCCGGAAGGTTACGGAACGTCCGACGGCACTGCCAGAAGGCCGGGGCCTGACCCGCCACTTCACGGTGGGGCCGGGTAAGCCTACCCTCTGGCTACGACTCGCACCGCAAGCCGGGGTCCGCATCGAGGTGACGGGGGCGAGACGCGAGGCGGAGCACGCCGGGTTCACTGAGGAGTCCGGTGGCGCATTCACGGTGCAGCTACACCGCGCCGACGGAGAGGCGATCCGATGAAACCGTTCCTGCTCGGGTTCCTTGCGCTGTTTTCCGCCTGTCTCGCTCTGGCGGCGGCCCCAGCAACGGCCCGTTTTTCCGGCCGGATCGAGAGCGAGGGCGGCGGCCCCGCTCGATTCGCACAGGTGCGGGTCGAGGGCGCGGCGCTGGCGGGGCGAGAGAACAGCCAGGTGATTCAACGCGCCGGGAACGACGGCGCCTTCCAGGTTTCCCTGCCACCCGGCGTGTACGAGATCTGGGTGACCGCGCCGGACCACGAGGAGGCCACCTTCCGCCTCGAGGTCGCCGCCGGTTCCACCCTCCACCGCGAGGTCCGCTTGTCGGCGCTGCGGCGCACCCCATACCGGGTCGAGGCCGTGGCCCTGCCGCGGATGATGATCCCGGAGGTCTCGGGAATCACCTTCACCCCACGGGGCAGCCTCGTCGTCACCAACCGGCGTGGTGAGGTCTGGATCCGACACGTCGGCGGCGAACGCTGGAGTCGATTAGCCCACGGGCTGCACGAGCCGTTCGGCGTGGTCGCCACCGATGAGACGGATGTCTTCGTCATCCAGCGGCCCGAGCTCACGCGGCTGCGCGACCTAGATGGCGATGGCGTCGCGGAGATCGGAACCACGGTGGCGGACCACTGGGGCATCACCGGGAGTTACCACGAGTTCACGTACGGCCTGGTGCGCGACCGGGCAGGTAACTTTTACGCCTCCTCGGGCCTCTGCTCCTTCGGACGCGGGGTCGAGTTGCCGTGGACCCGGGGCCCGCTCCGGACGGCACAGTACCTCCCGTGGCCGGGGCCCGGCGCCGTCCCGGACGGCCACCGCTCCGTGGCGGAGTTCCAAGGTTGGGCGTTCCAAATCGCCCCGGACGGCACGTTCACCCCGTGGGCCTCGGGCTTCCGCCAGCCCCTCGGCGTCGGGCTAAGCCCGGACGATGAGCTCTTCATCAGCGATTGCGCTGGAGCTTGGGTACCCACCTCGGCCCTGATCCACGTGGAGCGCGGCGCATTCCACGGGCACCCCGACAGCCTCAAATGGCATCCCGAACTGCGGGACCGGGGCCTGTCCGCCGCGGAGGTCTCCCGCCTGCGCCGGCCACCGGCGGTGTACCTCCCGCGTGGCCTGATGGGAACATCCCCCGGCCAACCGGTGTGGGACCAGACAGGCGGCCGGTTCGGTCCATTCACCGGTCAGGTCTTTCTCGGCGACGTGTCCGCCGTCCTGATGCGCCTCGATCTGGAAAAGATCGGCGGCGCCTATCAGGGAACGGCGTTCCCGTTTCTCCGCGGGCAAGGCCTGCGGCTCGGCGGGATGCGCCACGCGTTCGGGCCGGATGGTGCCCTTTACCTCGGGCAGACCGTCCGCGGTTGGATGCCGACGGGGGGAAACGAGGGCCTGCAGCGCATCACGTGGGATGGCACCGCCCCCGTCGAGATCCTTACGCAGCGGCTGACGGAGCGGGGTTTTGACCTGACCTTCACCGTGCCGATGGGCACGGCGGCGGCCAAGGCGCAGCACTACCGGTTCAAACGCTTCCGCTACGACCACCACCCCCTTGACGGCTCGCTGCGCCGCGAGGAGACCGAGGTGCCGGTGACCATCGCGCGCCTCGAGCCGGACGGCCGACGCCTGCACCTAGAGCTCGCGGAAGTGCAGCCCGGCTTCGTTCACGAGCTGACCGTCGCCCCCGCGGTAACCAGCGTGGGCGGGGAGCCGCTGCTGAACCGCGTCTCCTACTACACCCTCAACCGGCTCGTCGACGGCACGACCGTCACAGCTCCATCGAAACTCCTCGCCACGGCGGAAACCGCGCTGGGGCCGGGCGATCCGAGGGCCGGCGCGGAACTGTACCGCCTGCACTGCGCGACGTGCCACGGCGCGGACGGCAAGGGCTCACTGGCGGCGGGCACCCCGGATTACACTGGGGCCCGGGGCCTGCGCACCCGGTCGGACGCAGAGCTCGCGCAAATTGTCACCGAGGGTCGACTCCCGGAGCCGCCGGCGGTGAACCCGATGCCGCCGTGGGGGAACGTGTTACCCGCGCAGGCGATCCGCGACGTCGTGGCCTACCTGCGCGAGGCGTTCCCCTGAGCGCTCAGGCGGCGAGGTAAGGCGTGCGGGTTGCGAGGGCCTGCACGGCGGGAAGTCCCTCGAGCAGTTCCCCGATCGCGTCCCAGCGGCCGTGGATGAGGGCATCGCGAGCGGCGGGGCGGACCTCGGCGGGAATGGCTTGCCCGCCGAAGCGGATCTCGCCGGCGGCGACATCCAGCGTAACCGCGAGGGAGGGATCCGCTGCGATGGCCGCGGCCAGCCGGGCGATATCCGCGCGCGCGGCGGCGGCGCAGGGAATGCCGAGCGTCGTGCAGTTGCCGAAGAAGATCTCCGCGAAGCTCTCCGCGACTACCGCGCGGAAGCCGTACTTCTGAATCGCCTGCGGCGCGTGTTCGCGCGAGGAGCCGCAGCCAAAATTGGCGCCCGAAAGCAAGATCGTGGCGCCGCGGAAGCGCGGGTCGTTCAGCGGATGGGCCTGGTCGGTGCCATCGGCGTTCTTGCGCACGTCGTGGAAGAGGAACTCCCCCAGCCCGTCGAACGTCACGCACTTCATAAAGCGCGCGGGGATGATGCGGTCGGTGTCGATGTCGTTGCCCGGCACGTACACGGCGCGGCCGGTGACAGCGGTGATCTTCTCGAGGGCCATAAGCAGAAGGGTCAGGAGTTGACGGCGAAAACTTCGCGGGCATCCGCGACGGTGCCGGTGACGGCCGCGGCGGCGACCATCAGGGGGCTCATCAGGAGCGTCCGCCCGGTGGGCGAACCCTGGCGGCCCTTGAAGTTGCGGTTGGAGGAACTGGCACAGAGCTGGTCCCCAATGAGCTTGTCCGGGTTCATCGCGAGGCACATCGAGCAACCGGCGGCACGCCACTCGAAACCGGCGTCGCGCAGCACCTGATCGATGCCCTCCTTCTCACATTGCAGGGCGACGATCTGCGAACCGGGGACCGCGATCGCCTTGACGCCGGGGGCAACGCGGCGCCCCCGGACGTGGCGGGCGACCTCGCGGAAGTCGCTCAGCCGGCCGTTGGTGCAGGAGCCGATGAAGGCGACGTCAATGCGCGTGCCCTTGATCGCGGCGCCGGGCCGGAGCTTCATATACGCCAGCGCCTCCTCGATGGAGGCCCGCTCATCCGCCGCGGTCGCGTGGGTGGGGTCCGGGATAGATTCGGTGATGGCGATGCCTTGGCCGGGATTGATGCCCCAGGTGACCGTCGGGGCGATGTCCGCCGCCTCAATCGTCACGATGTCATCGTAAGGGCAGCCGGGATCGCTGGCGAAGCCGCGCCAGCGCTCGACGGCGGCGTCCCAAGCCGCGCCCTGCGGGGAGTACGGGCGGCCGCGAAGATAATCGAAGGTGGTCTGGTCCGGGTTCACGTAGCCCGCCCGGGCGCCGCCCTCGATCGACATATTGCAGACCGTCATCCGCTCCTCCATCGAGAAGCGGTCGAAGACCTCGCCGCCGTACTCGTAGGCGTAACCGGTGCCGCCGTTGACGCCGAGGACGCGGATGATGTGCAGGATGACGTCCTTCGCGTAGACGCCCGGCCGCAGGCGGCCGCGGACGTTGATCCGCCGGACCTTCAGCTTGCCGAGGGCCATCGTCTGGGTGGCCAGGACATCACGGATCTGGGTGGTCCCGATGCCAAAGGCGACGGCGCCGAAGGCTCCGTGCGTGCTGGTGTGCGAATCACCGCAGGCGATGGTAGTACCGGGCTGGGTGATGCCCTGCTCCGGGCCCACGATGTGAACGATGCCCTGCTTGCCGGTGGCGCGGTCGAAGAACGTAATCCCGGACTCGGCGCAGTTGCGGCGGAGTTCCTCCATCATCGCCTGCGCGAGCGGGTCGCGGTAGGGTTCGACCAACTGGTCGGTGGGCACGATGTGGTCGACCGTGGCGAAGGTCCGGTGCGGCATCGCGACCTTCAGGCCGAGGTCGCGGAGCATCCCGAAGGCCTGGGGGCTGGTGACCTCGTGGATGAGGTGCGTGCCGATGAGCAGCTGGGTCTGGCCGTTAGCAAGCGTGCGCACGGCGTGGGCGGCCCAGACTTTTTCGAACAGGGATTTGGCCATGGGAAGAATCGCCCTAACTGTAACAGGATCCCGGGGCGGGCGGGGAAGCCTTATTTCCGGACGGAAAGACGAAACAGCCGGGACCCCGCGGGGTCCCGGCTGGTCACGCGCGCAGGCGGGGGCCTCAAACGGCCTTCTCGCCGCGCTCGTCGGTGCGGATTCGCACCACTTCCTCAAGGGGGAGGACGAAGATCTTGCCGTCCCCAATCTTACCCGTGCGGGCCGACTTGCCGATCGCGTCGATCGCCTTGGCAGCGACCTCGTCGGACACGGCGACCTCAAGCTTCACCTTCGGGAGGAAGTCGACCGTGTACTCGCTGCCCCGGTAGATCTCCGTATGCCCTTTCTGCCGGCCGAAGCCCTTCACCTCGGTCACGGTCATCCCCTCGATGCCCGCGGCCGCGAGGGCCTCCTTAACTTCCTCTAGCTTGAACGGCTTGATGATGGCGATGATGAGTTTCATGGATGGTAGGGATTAGGGGTTCAGCTGACGTAGCCTTCTTCGCCGTGTTCGGAGATATCCAAGCCCTGGCGTTCAGCCTCCTCGGTGGGCCGTAGGCCGATGACGGCCTTGACGATGTAGGCGATGATGGCGGTGGCGACCACCGACCAGACGATGGTGAGGGCGACGGCCTTGAGCTGGTTGGCGAGCAGGCCGTCCATCAGTTTCATCCCGTCGGGCCCGAGGACCGCGTTGGCGGCCGGATCGGCGAACACGCCGGTGAGGATGGCGCCGAGGGTGCCGCCCACACCGTGCACCCCGAAGGTGTCGAGGGAGTCGTCATACCCGAAGGCCTTCTTGAGGTAGGCGCAGGCGAGGAACGGAATGACCCCCGCGAAGATGCCGATGATGACCGCTGAGGTCGGGAGCACGAAGCCGGCGCCCGGGGTGATCACCACCAAGCCGGCCACGATACCGGAGCAGAAACCGAGCACGCTGGGCTTGCCGCGCAGGACCCACTCGCAAACCGCCCAGGTGAAGCCAGCGGTGGCAGCCGCGAGGGTCGTGGTCGCGAAGGCGTTGGCCGCGATGCCATCGGCGCCGAGGGCGGAGCCGGCGTTGAAGCCGTACCAGCCGACCCAGAGCATACCGGTGCCGACCATACAGAGCACCATCGAGTGCGGGGGCATCGACTCCTTACCGAAGCCCACTCGCTTGCCGAGGATGATGCAGAGCACCAAGGCGGACCAACCGGAGGTCATATGCACCACAGTCCCGCCGGCGAAGTCGATCGCCTTGATCGCAGCGTCCTTGTTAAGCGGACCGCACATCAGACCATTCGCCGCCCAGACCATGTGGGCGAAGGGGAAGTAAACGAGGAACATCCAGAGCGCCACGAACACGAGCACCGCGAGGAACTTCATCCGCTCGGCGATCGCGCCCACGATGAGCGCAGGGGTGATGATGGCAAAACTCAGCTGGAACATCGACCACATCATATCGCTGATCCAGTGGTAGCCGGCGCCGGTCTTACCAGCCTCCACGCCGGTCAGGAATTTCGCGGCGGTGTCGCCAATGATCGCGTTGCCCCCAGAGAAAGCGAGACTGTAGCCCACCGCCCACCAGAGGATCGTGACCAGCCCGGCGATGCCCATGCACTGGGCGAGCACCGAGAGGACATTCTTGCGCCGGACTAGGCCGCCATAGAAAAGCGCGAGGCCGGGCAGCGTCATAAAAATGACGAGCGCGGTGCTCACCATCTGCCACGCGTTGTGGCCGGGACCGGGACCGGGGATCTTCGAGGCGACGTCCGGCGTGCGGGCGCCGTTGTTCACGTAGGCCTCTAGGTCCGCGATGCGCTGCTCCATCGTGGGCTCCTTCGGGGCGGGCGGCGCCGCGGGCGCGGCGGGCGCGGGGGTTTGGGCGGACAGCGATCCCCAGCAAAGCCCGGCAAGCAGGGCGAGGAGCGCGAACGGCTTCATTCGACGAATACAGGTGGACATGCGCGTGGTGGTTGGGTTTGAGGGCCTGAACAACCGGCCGCACGGGGAACAGACCCCATTTGGCCGGAGTGGGACCGCAGGGCGGGCCCGACCTTCCTTAAGCACGCCCCGTGCCAAGGCGGCAGCGATTTTAACCACGTACCGCACCACGGTGGCGAGACGCGGGCTCCCTCTTGAAACCCGCCTAATCCACGGCGCATCGCCGCTTCGAAAAGGCGTACCCTACGCTCGGCGAACCTCGCCGGAAATTCCGCGCGGAAAAGATCCCGTGCCGACTCCCGCCGGCGGGCCGGCCGTCAGACCGCCTTCTCGCCGCGCTCGTCAGTGCGGATGCGCACCACTTCCTCGAGCGGGACAACGAAAATCTTCCCGTCGCCGATCTTGCCGGTGCGGGCCGCCTTCGCGATGGCGTCGATGGCCTTGCCGGCGACATCGTCCGACACGGCGACCTCCAGCTTCACTTTCGGCAGGAAGTCCACCGTGTACTCGCTGCCCCGGTAGATCTCCGTGTGCCCCTTCTGCCGGCCAAATCCCTTCACCTCGGTCACCGTCATCCCCTCGATGCCCGCGGCCGCCAGGGCCTCTTTCACTTCCTCCAGCTTGAACGGCTTGATGATGGCGATGATGAGTTTCATAGGGCGGCGAAAAGCTTGGGCTTCTAGACCGGGCAAGGAGAGTCTCCACCCCCGCCCGGCGCAAGTTCTAGTTGCGGTCGCGCGACCTCACTGCGGGGGCACCACCGCGATGTGCAACTCCCGGAGCTGGCGCGGGGTAACCGGCGTCGGGCTCTGCGCCATCAGGTCCTGGCCCTTCTGGGTCTTGGGGAATGCGATCACGTCGCGGATGCTGGTGGTGCCGCAAAGCAGGGCGACCATCCGGTCGAGCCCGAAGGCGATGCCGCCGTGGGGCGGCGCACCGAAGGTGAAGGCCTTCAGCATATAGCCGAACCGGCTCTCGACGACGTCGGCCGGGATCTTCAGCACCTCCTCGAAGACCCGCTTCTGGAGGGCGGGCTGGTGGATGCGGATCGAGCCGCCGCCGAGTTCCATCCCGTTGAGGACCACATCGTAATGCTGCCCGCGCACAGCCTTCGGGTTCGTCGCCAGCAGGGCGGCATCCTCGGGGACGGGGGCAGTAAAGGGATGGTGCGTGGCGACGTAGCGGTTTTCCGCCTCGTCGTAGCTCATCAACGGGAAGTCGACGACCCAGAGGAATTTCCAGTCGTCCGGGCGGATGGTCAGGCGACCGCGTCGCACCAGCAACTGGGCCGCTTCCAAGCGGAGCCGGCCAAGAATGGCGCAGGCCTTCTCCCACGGCGCGGCGGCGAAGAACACGATGTCGCCCTCGGCCAGACCCAGTCGGCGGGTGAGCTCGGCCTTTTCGGCCTCACTGAAGAACTTCACGATGGGCGACTTCCACTCGCCGCCCTCCACCTTGATGAAGGCCAGGCCCTTGGCCCCGAGGGAACGCGCGATGTCCTCCAGCGCCTTCAGCTCGCCCTGCGTGACGTCGGCCAGCCCCTTGGCATTCAGGGCCTTCACCACCCCTCCGGATTCAACCGTGGACTGGAATACCTTAAAGGCGGACGTCCGGAAGGTCTCCGAGAAATCCGCCAGCTCGAGGCCGAAGCGCAGATCCGGCTTATCTACCCCGAAACGGTCCATCGCCTCTTGGAACGGCATCCGCAGGAAGGGCGTGGGGATCTCCACTCCGAGCACCTCGCGCCACACCCGGCTCAACATCCCCTCGAACAGCGCGTAGATGTCCTCGCGGGTCACGAACGAAGCCTCGACATCCACCTGCGTGAACTCCATCTGCCGGTCCGCGCGCAGGTCCTCGTCGCGGAAGCAGCGGGCGATCTGGAAATACTTCTCCACTCCGGCGACCATCAGGATCTGCTTGAACTGCTGCGGGGACTGGGAAAGCGCGTAGAACTCGCCGGGGTGGATGCGCGAGGGCACCAGATACTCGCGCGCGCCCTCGGGGGTGCTCTTAAAGAGGGCGGGCGTCTCCACCTCGATGAATTCCTGCCCGTCAAAGTAGTCACGGATCGCCTTGGTCGCGCGGTGGCGCACCTCGAGGTTGCGGCGCATCTTCGGCCGGCGCAGGTCGAGGTAACGGTACGTGAGGCGCAGGTCCTCGTTCACCTTGTCGCCGCCGGCGTCGTCCAGCGGGAACGGCGGGGTGTCCGCCAAGTTCAGGATCTCCAGCGCGGAGGCGTTCACCTCGATCGCGCCGGTGGGCAGCGCAGGATTCTCGGTGCCAGCGGGCCGGCGGACCACCTTGCCGGTGACCCCGATGACCGACTCGGGCTTCAGGTGCTTCAACTGCTCCCCAAGGGCGGCGTTGTCGCGCGGCTCCAGCTGGATCTGGGTGATCCCCTTGCGGTCGCGGAGGTCGACAAAGATGATCCCGCCTTGGTCCCGGATGGTGTCGACCCAGCCGAGCAGCGAGACGGTCTGGCCGAGATCGGCGGGAGTGAGCTGGGCGCAGTGATGGGAGCGGTGCATCGTGAAGGGACGGAACCAAGGAGCTAAGCGGGCCGCGCGCGTCACCCGCAAACAGAAATTGCGTCCCGACCCCGCCCGGAAGGCGCGCCGGCCTCAACCGCCGACCGCGAAGAGGTGC
Source organism: Opitutia bacterium Tous-C8FEB (assembly GCA_002304435.1). GTDB lineage: Bacteria > Verrucomicrobiota > Verrucomicrobiia > Opitutales > Opitutaceae > ER46. The sequence continues at coordinate 30,388 of NEUZ01000010.1, forward strand.
CGCTGCCCGGTCAGGTACAACACGCCCCCGGCAGTGATCGGGGTCCCGTGCCCGGCGTCGGGCAGCGCGGGCACCTTCGCGAGCAGGCGCAACTCGCGGCCCAGAGCGAATTGCAGCACCTCGCCGTCTGCCGTCTGCACCCACAACCGACCGTCCGCCACCAGCGGCGAACCCCAGATGTTGGCCTTGGCGTCGTGCACCCAGAGCCGGCGCCCGGTCTCCAGGTCGACGCAGTGAATGTAGCCGGGGGCATCCGCCGCGTAGACCAACCCCTCGTGCACGGCCACGGTGGAAATGCTGTCGTTGAAGTCCTCCCCGCCTAGCCGCCAGAGCTCACCGGTCGCGGTCAGGTCGCCCCGCCCGCGGGCGTCGATGCAGCGCAGGGCGCCCGGGCCGCTCCCCGCCTCAGGCTCGCCCACCGCCACCAGCACCCGGTGGCCAACGAACACGGGCGCAGCCACGAGGCTGAAAGTGGTGTCCGGCTCGCCGTCCGGGGACGCCTTTTCGTGGGCCTTGCAGTTGAACTTCCAGAGGAGCCGACCATCCGCCGGTGCGAAGGCGTAGAGCCAACCGTCCCCGCCGGGAAACAGGACCTGCGCCACCCCGTCGACCACGCCGTGGCTCGGCGACCCCCACTGTCCCGTGAGAATGCGGCCGCCGGGCGAGGCGTCCTGCCAGACCACGCGCCCGGTCTTCCGGTCAACGGCGACGAAACTGGGCGCCTGCGGCTGCCGCACCTTGCCGGTCCGCGGATGCGCCGCGTTGCCCGTAAGGGCGAACACCAGCTCACCCACGACGAGCGGGGACGACGCGGACGCCTGGTTGACCTCGACCCCCAACCGGGCCCGAAAATCGAGCGACCAGATTTCCCGGCCGTCGCGAACGTCGCGGCAGACGAGCTCGCCGCGATTGCTCACATAGAAGACCTCGTCGCCCGCCACGCAGGGCGTGGAGCAGAGGCCGATGGTACTATCGTCCTCGGCATCGTCCGCCAGCTTGGGGTGCACGGCCTCCCACAGCAGCCGGCCGTCCTCGGCGGAGAAACAGCGAAGGACGCCGGCCTTCTCCGCCCCAGAGGATTCGGCGCGGTTGGTGCCGATCAGCACCCGGCCCGCCGCCACCACGGGGGCCCCGTAGGTGACGTCCCCCAACGGCGCCGCCCAGCGCACGTGGCGCGCGGGACCACCCGGACCAGCCACCGCCCAGTCGCGGGGCAGGCCAGTGGCGGTGGCGACCATATTGCGGTCGGGGCGCCCCCCGAGCATCGGCCAGTCGCCGGCCGCGAGGACAGGACCCCCGGTGGGCAACAGCAGAGCGAGCAGGGCGCAGCGTAACGGGGGAGGGTTCATGGCGCGCCGACGCAAACGAGATGGTTGAAGGTTCGCAGGTACATCCGGTCGCCCACGACGCACGGCGTACTGTGCGTGCCCTCGCCGATCGGGTTGCGGGCGAGGAGCCGGAACTCGTCCCCGGCCGCGAGCACGAGCATCTCCCCCTTGGTCGAGGCGCAATAGAGCCGGCCTTCGACCCAGACCGGCGAAGCGAAGAACTCGGCGCGCAACCGTTCAGACCACAGGGTGCGGCCCGTCGCTGCCTCGATCGCCGTGGCGACCCCGCCGTCACTCACCAAGTAGACGCGGCCCTCGTGGTGCACGGAGGTGGTCACGTACGGCGTGGCGACCTTGAGGGTGTAGGCGACCCGGCTCTCCGCGTCGCCCGAGCCGTCCAGCCGGACCGCGCTGAGGTAGTTGCCCGCCCCTCCACCCTGCCCGCAAGTCCCGATCACCAAGTCCCCCGCGACTACCGGTGAGGAGACCATCCGCTTGTTGAAGACCGGGGCGTCCCAGAGTTGGCGCCCGGAGGCCGGATCGAGGCTCGAGATGCCGTGCGACTGGCTGGCCAGCAGCAGCTCCTCCCGCCCGTCGGCGCGGCGGAGGACGCAGGGCGTGCCGTAGGCGGTGCCACTACGGGACGTCCGGCGCGGGGTCTCCCAGAGGACTCGCCCCGTGGCGGGGTCGAGCGCCGTCACCGTGCTCGCGCCATCCTGGTCATTGGTCACGATCAGCCGTCCGGCGTGCAGGATCGGCGAGGCGCCGTGGCCGTGCTGGGAGACGAAAGGTCCGAGGTCGCGCGACCAGAGCTCGCCGCCCGCGTGGTCGAAGGCGCGCACCCAGAAGTGATCCGCGGAGACAAAGACCGCGAAGACACGCTCCGCGTCGACAACGGGCGAGGAGTTGGCGTAGCCGGCGTTGCGGTTGGCTGGCCGATGCGTGGGGAGGGCGTACGTCTTCCGCCACAATTCCCGGCCGTCCCGCCGGTCCAGGGCAAGGATCGATCGCTCCCGGCCCTCGTCGGTGGCGGCGGTGACGAACAGGCGCTCACCCCACGCCACCGGCGCCCCGTGACCGCCGGCAGGTAACCGCACACGCCAGCGGAAATCCGCCTCGGTCCAAGCGACCGGCAGGCCCCGCGCGGGGCTGATGCCGGTGCCGTTGGGCCCGCGGAACCGGGTCCACTCCTGGGCGCACGCCGATCCGGCACTGCAAACCGACAGGAGGAGGAACACCAATAGGCGGGGATTCTTCATTGTGCGGGGGGGTGGCGCCGAGGCTCGCCGGCGCCATCGCGCGGTCAACGGCGAATGCGCCGCCCCGCCGATCCCGCTTGTCAGCCGCCCACCCCGCGGGAAGCTGCCCGCCGATGAAAGTTGCGTGGACCACCGTGGCGACCGCCGGCGAGGCAGAGCAATTGGCGCGCGAACTGGTGACTGCGGGACTGGCCGTGTGCGTGCAGATCGAGGGGCCCCTCCGCTCCCATTACGTGTGGGAGGGCAAGGTGGAATCCGCCGGGGAGCACCGGCTCACCCTAAAGTGCCTCGACGAGCAATTGATCGCGCTGGAGGCGGCGGTGCTGGCCCGCCACCCGTACTCCGTCCCGGAATGGATTGTGGTGGATGCCTGCCGGGTCGGAGAAAAATACTTGTCATGGGCGCGGTCGGAGCGTCAGGCTAAACCCTTTAACACCTAGCGCCCACTCCCTTTCCGTTATGTCCCAGCACAAGAGCCTCCAAGGATCCTCCGGCATCGTCGTCAAACGCAACGTCCTCAAGCGCTTCGAGCGGGTGGACCTGCTCAAGAAGCGTGGCCAGTGGAAGGCCGGCGATCGCGTCCAGGGCCTGCGGAAGACCAAGCCCGACGTCTGAGTTTTCCCTCCCCTTTCCCGGCAGGCAGTACCCACTGCCTGCCTTTTTCGTACCCCTCCCCCAGCCTATGTTAGACCTGATCCGCAAGCTGGTGGACTTCATCGTCCACATCGACCGGCACCTCGCCGAGATCATCGCCTCGTACGGGCTGTGGACCTACGCGGTGCTCTGGCTGATCATCTTCGCGGAGACGGGCTTAGTGGTGACGCCGTTCCTGCCCGGCGATTCCCTCCTGTTCGCGGCCGGCACCTTCTGCGCGAAGCCGGAAACCGGACTGAACGTGCACCTGATGGCTGCCCTCCTGTGGGTGGCGGCAGTGCTCGGGGATACCGTCAATTACTGGCTGGGCTCCCGGCTCGGGCCCGCCGTGTTCAAGCGAGAGGACTCGATGTTTCTGCGCAAGAAACACCTCGAGCGGGCGCACGCCTTCTTCGAGAAATACGGTGGCCGGGCGATCATTCTAGCGCGCTTCGTGCCCATCGTGCGGACCTTCGTGCCCTTTGTCGCCGGCGTCGGCCGGATGCATTACGTGCGCTTCATCGCCTACAACGTGCTCGGCGGCTTCATCTGGATCTACTTTTTCCTCTACGCCGGCTACTGGTTCGGCGGCCTGCCCTTCATCCAGCGGAACTTCAAGCTGGTGATCCTGGCCATCATCATCATCTCCGTCCTGCCCATCGTTTGGGAAACTTGGCGGGCGTGGCAGGAAGCGAAGCGGGAACGGGCCCGCGGGGCCTGAACGGCGCGGCGGCCTAACGCGCCGCCGCCTTGAGTTCCTGGAAGCGGGCACGCAGCCCGGCCAGCTGTCCCGCCTGCGCGGGATCCGCGGCCAGGTCGCGCTCCTCGCGCGGATCAACCGCGAGGTGGAACAGTTGTTCCAACCCGAAGTCCGGCCAGAACATATACTTCCAGTCGGCGCGGACCAGCGCCTCCGACGCGGGGATGAAGTCCTTGTTCCGGATCACCGCGTGCTCGTAGAAAAATTCGCGGCGCCAGTCCGCCGGCCGCCGCTCCGGCGCATAGAGCGCCGTCAGATCACGGCCCTGCATCCCGGGGGAAGCGGGTAATCCGGCGGCCCCCAGCACAGTTGGGGCTAAATCGACATTGAGCGCGAAGGCCGCTTCCGTCGCCCCCCGGCGCGCGGCCGGCAGGCGCGGATCGCGCACGATCAGCGGTACCCGGATGCTCTCCTCGTGCGGGTACCACTTGTCCGCGAGGCCGTGCTCCCCGTGGAAGAATCCGTTGTCCGTGGTGAAGACCACCAGCGTCTCCTCCAGCACCCCCTGCCGCTCCAGTTCCGCCAGCACCCGCCCGCAGACCGCGTCGGCTTCGGTCACCAGCCGGTAGTAGTTGCGCATCATCTCCTGGTACTTCTCCGGCTCATCAAACCGCCAATGCCAGCGGACGCGGCCCTCGTTGCGCTCGTTCGCGATGAAGGGCGGCAGGCGCCGGTGATGCTCCTCCGTGGCGGTCGGCGGCACCGGAATCCGCACCCCGGCATAAAGCGGGAGGCTCTCCGGCTGGGGCAGGAACTGCGCCGGATGCTGGTCCTCCGCGTGCGCCGCGACAAAGGCGAGCGTGAGGCAGAAGGGCCGCCCCGCCGGGCGCGTGCGCAGGAATTCAAGTGCGTCCGCCTCGTTCCGGCGGGTCACGTGCTCCGGCTCACCGCCCGGCCGCGGGAGCCAGTGCCGCATCGGCGTGATCCGCCCGGCGCCAAAGTCGTAACTCTCCGCGGGAAACTTCCCGTTGTGCCACTTGCCCACGTGCCCGACGTGATACCCGGCCGCCCGCAGGCGCCCGGGATACGTCTCCGCCCAGGGGGTGCGGAACATCTCGAACGCGCGGTTCCCGTGCCGCGACATCCACTGCCCGGTGAGCAGCGTCGCCCGGCTCACGCCGCAGATGGAGGTGGTGACAAAGCTGTTGGTGAACCGCAGTCCCTCGCGCGCGAGCCGGTCGAGGTGCGGCGTGCGCACAACCGGGTTGCCCGCCGCGCCGAGGGTGTCGTGGCGCCAGTCGTCCGCGTACAGCAGCACCACGTTCAGCGGACGGGGCGCAGCCGCGGGGGCCGGGGCGGCGCCCGCGAGTAAGGGCAGCGCCAGCAGTCCGAGCCTGAGCCAAGGGGTCCGGCGGCCGCCGGCACGGGGGGACGGGGAAGACATCGCGGGCGAAGTTGCGCGATGCCCCCGCGGTTGTCACGACCGCAAGATCCGCCGGCGGGTCAGCGGTCCGCGGGGACGCTGGTCAAAGCCTCCTCCATCGTGGTCACGCCCTCGCGGACCTTGAGCAGGCCGTCCTGGTGGAGAGTCTTCATCCCGCCGCGCATCGCGATCCGCTTGAGCTCCGCCGCCTCGGCGCCCGCGTTGATCGCGGCCACCAGCTCCTCGTTGCCCACCATCAGCTCGTGGATGCCGACGCGCCCACGGTAGCCGTTATGGTCGCACTTGGGGCATCCCTCGGGGTGCGCCTTGTGGACAGGACCGCTCCAGCCGAGGGCCCGCTCCAAGAGGTCGCGCTCGCGCCCGGAAGGCTCGTATTCGACCCGGCAGGAGCGGCAGACCCGCCGCAGGAGCCGCTGGGCGCAGACGCAGCGCAGGGACGACGAGAGGAGAAAGGGCTCGACCCCCATATCCGTCAGGCGGGAGACCGTCGTGGGGGCATCGTTCGTGTGGAGCGTGGAAAGCAGGAGGTGACCGGTGAGGGCGGCCTCGACCGCAATGCCGGCGGTCTCCTGGTCGCGGATCTCGCCCACGAGGATAACGTCCGGGTCCTGCCGAAGGAAGGAGCGTAGCGCACTGGCGAAGGTGAGCCCAATCTGCCGGTGCATCTGCATCTGGTTGATGCCGGGCAGGGTGTACTCGATGGGGTCCTCGGCGGTGCGGATGACGAGGTCCGGGGTATTGATCTCGTTCATCGCCGAATAGAGGGTCATCGACTTGCCCGAGCCCGTCGGGCCGCAGTGCAGGATCATCCCGTGCGGCTCCCGGATGCAGGCGCGGTAGCGGGCCAGGTTGTCCGCAGAGAAGCCGAGATCCGACAGGGGCAACGTGGTCCGCTGCTTGTCGAGAATCCGCATCACCACCCCCTCACCGTGGTTGAGCGGTGCGGTGGACACGCGCAGGTCAATGTCGAGACCCTTCTTGGAATACTGCCGGAACACGATGCGCCCATCCTGGGGCAGCCGCCGCTCCGAAATATCCAAGTTGCACATAATCTTCAGGCGCGCCACCAGCGCGGGCCCGACCTTCCTCGGCAACCGGAGCCGCTCGTAACACACCCCATCGACCCGATTGCGGACCACGACCTCCTTCTCCTGGGGCTCGATGTGGATGTCGCTCGTCCCCGCGAGGTACGCCTCCTCGACGATCCGGTTCGCCAGCTGGATGATCGGCCCGGACTCCTCCGTGACCTCCTCGTCCTTGAGTTCTGTCTCGGGCTCCTGGCGGTACTGCTGGTCGATCCGCGTGACGACATCCGCGAAGCCGGCCCCCTTGTCCTGCCCACGGGCCACCTTCTCCCGGAGGTCCTCGGCGCGAGCGAGGAGGCGAACCACGGTGCGGCCGGTGAGGTCTTGGACCTTGTCGGCCACCGCGCGGTCAAACGGGTCGACGCACGCGAGCAGCAGCAGATCCCCCAGATACCCCACGGGCAGCACGAGGTTCTTTTGGCAAAAATCCAGCGACAGGCCCTCGAAGGTCTGCGGCGTCACGCGGATGCGGGCCACGTTGCAGGCGCGCATCCCGTAGGCGTGGGCAGCCGCCAACAACCGCGGGAAGTCGGGCACGCGGTAATCGTCCCGCAGGAGCCGGTCGAGGGCCTCGCCACTCAGGTCCTGCGGATGTTGCAGCAACTCATCCCGCTGGGCCGGCTGGAGCCGCCCCAACTCGACGAGGTGGGTGACGATGCTGGTCTGGACGCGTCCGAGGGGCATCTTCAGCGCGCGAGGGTTCCGAGCCTACCCAAATGCTCTGCCACCCCGTCCAGCGTCGTGCCGAACCAGAGCACCGGACCCTGGATCTGAGCTTCCCAGTGGGCCTTGGCCACGGGGCTGAGGACATAGGCCGAGGCGAGGCAGGTGAAGCCGTCCAGCTTGTCGAACGGCACCGTCCACGTCGCCCAGCAGGCCCCGGGGTCAGGCAGCCGGCGGAACTCATCGGGCACGTCGAACTCGCGCAGGTCCACCAGCCCGGCCCCCTCGTGCTCCATCGCGTGGCGCAGCACGTCCTCCTCCCGGAGGAATTTAAGCGACTGGGTGAGGACGCGCAGGAGCGACGCGCCCCGCTCGCCCCCGGACACCCACTCTAGCCAGCGGTCGTTCGCCTCCTGCAGCTGCCCCGCCGACAGCAGGTTGCGGTCCGACAGCGTCAGACCGAGCTGCCGGTTGGCCTTCATCAGGAGCGAGCGATGTTCACTAGGGGCGGACACCGCAGCTAGCTTCGCCTCAGCCGGCGGCGGGAGGCGACGCATTTCCGGCGCGCGGGCGCCGGCGGACGCGTTTTAACAATTCCTTTTTAAATCGATCGATGCCGTCCCCCGTGGAGCACGAAATGCCCAGCACATCCACGCTCGGGTGGCGGCGGCGGAACTTGGCCAGCCAGCCCTTCGCTTCCGGCAAATCGAGCTTATTGGCCACGACGAGCCGGGGCTTTTTGAGCAGCGCCGGATCATAGAGCTTCAATTCCCGCAACAGGTGGCGGTAGTCCTCCCGGGGATCCCGCGCGTCCGTTCCGGCCATATCGAGGAGGAATACGAGCAGGGCGCAGCGCTCGATGTGGCGCAGGAAACGGTGCCCGAGGCCGCGGTTCTCGTGCGCGCCCTCGATCAGGCCGGGGATGTCCGCAAGCAGCAGGCGGCGGGCGCCGCGCTTGTCCTCCGGGTACTCAATCACCCCGATCTGGGGATGCAGCGTGGTGAAGGGATAGGCCGCGGTGCGCGGACGGGCCTGGGTGATGCGGCCCATCAGGGACGACTTGCCCGCGTTGGGGAAACCGACGAGGCCAACATCCGCGATGCTCTTGAGCACTAGCCGGTAGGTCCCGGACTGCCCCACTAGGCCCGCATTCGCCCGCCGGGGGGCACGCGTCGTGGAGGTCTTGAAGTGGGTGTTGCCCCAGCCGCCGTTGCCGCCCTGGCAGAGCACGATGCGCTGCCCATCCTCGATCACCTCCGCCACCGGTTTGCCGGTCTCGAGATCAACGACCATCGTACCCAAGGGCATCCGCAGCACGCACGCCTCACCGTCACGTCCGTTGCAGTCCGCGCCTAGGCCGTGGCCGCCGCGCTCGCCGCGCCAGTGGGGCTGGTACTTGTAGTCGACCAGATTGTTGGTGTTCACGTCCCCCAGTAGGACCACGTCGCCGCCGCGGCCGCCGTCGCCGCCGTTGGGTCCGCCCCACGGCTCATATTTCTCCCGGCGGAAGCTGATGCAGCCCCTGCCCCCATCCCCGGCGGCCAGCTTCACGGTGCATTCGTCGACGAACATCCGGCCGACGATGCAGATGCGCCGGGCTTTGCCAAGGGGAGCGTTGCCCGATTCGGAGCGGCCTTGTGCCCCGCCCACGTTTGCCCCTAATTGCAACCACCCCGATGTCCCCCGCCGCCCTCCTCCGCCGCGTCCTGACGGCTGCCGCCCTCGCCGCCTCACTGGCACACGCCGCCCCCAACCGCCTACCCAACGTAGTGATCCTCTACGCCGATGACCTCGGTTACGGCGACCTGGGCTCTTACCACGCGGGATCCCGCATCCCCACCCCGCACCTCGACCGCCTCGCCGCCGCCGGGCTCCGCTTCACCGACGCGCACAGCTCCTCCGGCGTCTGCACCCCCAGCCGCTACGCGCTGCTCACCGGGCGGCACCACTGGCGCGACTTCCACGGCATCGTAAACGCCTTCGGCGCCCCGGTTTTCCGGCCAGGCCAGCTCACCCTCCCGGAAATGCTGCGCCGCCAAGGCTACGCCACCGCCGCCATCGGCAAATGGCACCTCGGCTGGGACTGGGACGCCATCCGCCGCCCGGGCGCCCAGCCTCGCGGCGGCGGCAAGGCCAAGGCCCCGCAGGAATGGGGGCCCGAGGCGTTCGACTGGACCAAACCCATCCCCAGCGGGCCGCTCGCCCGCGGCTTCGACCACTACTTCGGGGACGATGTCATCAATTTCCCGCCCTATTGCTGGATCCAAGACGACCGCGTGGTCACCGCGCCCGACCGCCCCCTCGACACCGGCCGCTTCAAGCCGATCAAGGAGGGCAACTGGGAATCGCGCCCGGGA
>NEUZ01000011.1 GCA_002304435.1 Opitutia bacterium Tous-C8FEB
GGTTCAGGGGCGCGGCGCCGGGGCCGCCGGCGACGCCGGCGACGCCGGCGCGGCGGCCGGGGGTGCCGGGGGAAGGGATTCCTTGAGGCCGGTGAAGCGCTGGCGGGCCTCGGGCGTCGGCCCGTACTTGATCCCGTGGTCGGCCAAGGCGTGGGCGGACTGCAGGTCACCGGCGTCCCGGGCCAGCACCCCGGCCTGGAAGACCGTGCGCAGGCGCGTCGGGAACAGCATCGCCCCCTCCACCATCAGCTTGGCCTCCTCGCGCGTCGGCGTGGACGTGCTGCGCGCCCAGGCGTCCCCCGCGACATCGTAGACCGCGGGCAGCAGCGGCGGCTTGCCGTGCGCGAGCTGCAGCGGGGCGAGGACGGCCCGGGTCTGGGCGGGAGCGAGCTGCGTGCCCGCGCCGGGGGCCGCGAGGGCCTCGGCCAGGCGCAGGCGAGCGAGCTCAAGGTTGGCCTCGGAACGCCGCGCGCCGCCGGCGAAGGCGGCCTCGAGGAACTTACGCGCGCGGGCCGCGTCACCGTGGCGCTGCTCGTACAGGCCGAGCGCGGCCAGCAGGTACGGGTCGCGCTCCCCGCGGGTGTAAGGCGCGGCGAGCTCGGCGCGGGCGGGCTTCACCCGGCCGGCCAGCACCATCGCCTCGCCCTTGATGCGTCCCACCTCGGCCTGCGTCGCGTCGCGCAGTTCCACCGGCGGCGGCGGCACGATCACGTCCTCCTTCGACCGGTACTCGCGGTGCTGGTAGACCGTGAAGTCGATGTAGCCCCGCAGCTCCAGCAGCATCTGCTTGTAGGTGCGGTTGAAGACCTGGCGGAACAGCTCCTCGCTGGCGGGCTCGCGGGCGAGGCGCTGCAGGAAGGTCGCGAAGGGCTTCTGGTACTTCCCGTTCAGGCCGTACAGGCACATGTGCACGAACGCGTACGCCTGCTTCGCCCAGCGGTTGTTGCCGAGCACGTTGGTCGCCTCCGACGAGTCGTGCGCGACGGCAAAGAACTTGTCCAAGGGGACGAGCGCCTTGCGCTGCAGCGCCGCGTTGAAATCCCGGTCCTCCGCCGGAGCCCCGGGCAGCGCCATCGACTCCGCGCCCTCCTCCCCCGCCCCCAGCGCGTTCAGCTGCTGCACCATCGCCGCCTGCGCGGAGATGGTGTTGGGGTCCTCCAGCTTGGCGAAGGAGATCCAGCGCCGGTCGAACTCCATCCGCATGATGATCTGCGAGAGGCCCTCCTCCACCCACGCCGGCAGGCGCGGCTCGCTGCTGCTCAGCAGGTAGCGCACGTACTCGCGGTACAGCTGCTTGTCGTGATCGACCGAGACCATCCCCGAGTCCGTGCCCGTCGCCGCATCGTTCAGGCCGTCGACGTTCAGCACGTTCAGGGTCGTCGCCTGCAGGTCGATGACGATCGCGGTCTGTGCGCCCTGCTTGAGGAAGACGCTCGCGAACCCCGCGTCGGGCACGTAACGCCCCGCCGGAATGAAGTCCTGAAACTTGCCCCGCTTCGCGCAGAGGATGAGCGACGTGGTCTGCGGGTGGCGCCCGGGCTGGGGCCAGACGTGGCCGAGCGCCTGGCGAAACATCGCAAAGTCCCGCAGCAGCCGCTGCGTCGCGCGGTCCGAGGCGTTGCTCAGGATCTCGAAGCCCGGGATCGCCGCGTAGCGCCACGCTTCCGGGGGCGGCAGCTCGCGGTTGTCGGTCACCACGAAACGGGGCAACTCGACGACGGGTTCCGCGGCGGCGGCGGTTTCCGCGGCGGCCAACGGGCCGGCCAGCGCCAACAGAGCGGCGAGAAACAGTCTCATACTAGGGGAGACGAACGCCGCGGGCCGAAGTTGCCGAGCCCAAAGCGGACGCTTGAGCCGCGACCGAGCCGCTCAAGGCGCAGCCCAGCGGAGCAACGCGAGAAACAGCAGCACAATCGTGCCCGACAGCGCGCAGCAGGCGAGAAAGCCGACGGTGTCGACCCGGTCCCAGCGGCAGAACTCCCAGTTGGAGCGCGGCCACAGCTTGGTGTGGTCAAAGCGGTCCGGACGCCGCTCGGTTTCCGCAAGGGCCGCCTGCTCCAGCTCGGGGGTCGCGCCCACCGGCGTCTTCATCCGTCCATAGAAGCGGGCCACCCGCTCCGGGTCGGTCGGGCGCGTCACCAGACTCACGCCCAGCAACACGAGGAACGGGAAAGCGGCGTCGAAGAGGAACTGTAGGGTAACGCGCTCGGTGCGGGAACGGCCGGCCATCTCGACCCCGCAGCGGGAAAGCAGCCAACATTCGAGGTTGAAGCGATTCAGCCCGGGTCCGGCCACCAGCGGGCTGGCAGGGTCCCCGGGGCGGGCGCGCATGAGCTGGTGGAAATAGAGCGGAGCGGGCGCGGCGCCCGGGGCGCCCGCGGCGGCCGTCAGCGCGGGATGGTCGCGCAGGCCCGGCACGTGCGAGGCCGTCCACGGCACCACCAGCACCACCAGCGTCGTCAGGAGCACGCACCACCAGACGGCCGCGGCCGTCACGCGCCGCCAGAAAAATGTCACCAGCACGGCGGCCCCGAAGGGCAGGTTGACGGTGAGGACTAGGTTGATGATCGAGAAGAAGTCCCGCATCAGCCAGCCGGCCACGGTACCGAGCACGAGCACGGCGACGATGGTGCAGCGGGCGAGGAAGACGCCCTGGGCCTCGGAGAGGTCGGGCCAGATCTGGCGGAACACGTTGCGGACAAAGAGCGAGGAGATGGCCAGCGCCTTGGCCGCGAGGGTCGACATCGTGCCGGCCACCACGCCCGCGAGCATCAGGCCGGCGAGCCCCGGGCCGAGGAGGCGGTTGGACATCGTACCCCACACGGTGTCCGGATCGGAGAGCCCGCCGGGCCCGAACAAGGCCACCGCGATCAGGCCGGCGAAGGCCCAGAGGATGATCATCAGCCGTTTCAGGTACGTGCCGGAGACGCCCGAGCGCGCGGCGAACTCGTCCCGCGCCGAGCCGCAGATGCCCATGTTGTGGCTCAGCCCCGCGTTCTGGACCACGCTCACGAGCAGGATGGCGACGAGGCCCAGCACCGAGAACTGGCCCGCGCCCCCGGAGCCGAACAAGTCGAAGAAGTGGGCGGGGACTTTGCGCCCCAGCTCGGCCCAGCCCCCGATCGCGGCGAGGCCGGTCGGGATCAGGATCACGGAAAAGGCGATGATCAGGAGACTCTGCAGCCCCTCGTTGGCGGCGGCGGCCGCCATTCCCCCCATCACGATGTACGTGCCCACCACCAGCGTGAACACCGCGTAGAAGAGCACGTCGTCGAGCAGGGTCACCTGGCTGGACAGCTCCCCCCGCGCCGCGCGGTCGCGCAGCTGCTCGAGGCGGGGTTGGGCGGCCGGCGCGAGCCGGCCCTCGCGCTGCTCGCGCTCGAGGGTCTTCCACTCGCGGTACCCCTCGACCCCGGCCCGCTCGACCCCGGTCCACGCGGCCTCGGGCTTCACCACCAGCGAGGAGGCGATCTTGTAGGCGGTGACGTTGCCGAAGCCGAGGAACACGCAGGCGACCAGGATCTGGAAGGTGGCGTAGAACAGGCTCAGGCCCCGGCTCGCGAAGCGGTCCTCGAAGAGATCCGACAGGGTCGTCAGGCGCACCCGCCGGAACCACACGTTCATGAACCAGAAGTACGGGTTCATGAAGACGGTCTGGAACGAGAGCCAGCACCCCGGCGCCCCCTGCTGGTAGACGAAGCTCGCGGTGCTCACCGCGCCCTGCGGCTCGGTCGAGTTCCCGAAGTTGAGGAAAAACTGGTACAGTTTTCCCAGCCCGCGGCCCGCGAGGAAAAAGCCCTCCTCCGACTTCGCCCCGCGCGCCGCCCGGTAGCCGAGGTAGAGGACGGCGAGGAGGTACGCGGCGATGATCGCCACGTCGAGGACGTGCAGGGAACCAAGGAGCATCAGGGCCGGGCGACCGGGCGCACGGCGCCGGTGAGGCGGAGGCGAGGACGGACCCGTACCCCCGGCAACAAGAAACACGTTGCCATCCCCGGCGACCGTCGGACTGTGCGGACAGTCCGAAGATGCCCCCCGCCGCCCCCACCCTGCGCACGCTCGCGAAGGAGCTCGGTCTCTCCCGCACCACCGTCTCCGACGCGCTGCGCGGCTCGTCGCGGGTGGATCCGCGGACGGCGGAACGGGTCCGGCGCGCGGCGGAGGCAGCCGGCTACCGACGCAACCCCCTCGCGGGGGCGCTGATGTCCGAGCTACGGCGGTCACGCGGGAGCGAGTTCCGCGGCGTGCTCGCGGCGGTGGACTTCCATGAGGCCCACCGGCCCGAGGGCGCGGCCGCGTACCACGGCAAGCTCGCGCAGGGCCTCGCCGAGCGCGCCGCCGAACTGGGCTTCAAGCTGGAGCGCTTCACCGCCGGTACGGAGGGGCTGAGCGTGCCCCGCCTCGGCTCGATCCTGCAGTCGCGCGGCATCGGGGCCGTCGCCCTGCTGCCCTCCTGGGTCCCCCCGGACCTCTCCGCGCTCGACTGGGGCCACTTCACCGGGGTCTACACGGACTACCTGATCGAGCGTCCCCGGCTGCACGCCGTCTGCTCGGACCAGTACCGCTCGCTCCTCGGCGCGCTGCGATTGCTCCACGCCCGGGGCTACCGCCGGCCCGGACTTTATCTCCAGCGCCGCCAGGACGAACGCCTGCAGTTCCGCTGGAGCGCCGCCTTCCGCGCTTTCCAGGAGTCGCTGCCCAAGGCGGACCGCACGCGCCCCCTGATCGTGGAGACCTACGCGCAACCGGCCTTCACCTCCTGGTTCTGCCGCGAGCAGCCGGACGTCGTCCTTAGCCACCACGCGCCCGCGGTCGGCTGGATGGAGGCGGCCGGCGCCCACCTGCCCAAGACCCACGGCTTCGCCTGCCTGAACCTCGACATGGCCGACCGGCCCTGCGGAGGCCTCGACCTGCAACCGCGCCTCCTGGGCGCCCGCGCCGCCGAACTGCTCATCGCCCAGTTGCAGCGCAACGAGACCGGCATCCCGGCCTGGCCGTCCACGACGATGATCTCCGCCCGCTGGACGGAGGGTCCGACCCTGCGTCCGCCCGCCGGCTGAACCGGAGGATTTTGCGGCTGGCGCCCCGCCCGCCCGCACGCCTCTCTGGAACCCGATGCCGCACCGCCGCGCCCGCATCTACTCCGGCACCGCCCGCAACCTCGCCCGCCTCGCGGGGGTGTTGCGCCGCGGGGGACTCGTGGGCGTGCCGACGGAGACGGTCTACGGCCTCGCCGCGGACGCCCTCGACGCGCGGGCCTGCGCCCGCATCTACCGCGCCAAGGGCCGCCCGGCCACGGACCCGCTGATCGTCCACCTCGCCGCGGCCCGCGAGTTGGAGCAGGTCGCGGAAGGCAACCCCGCCGCCCGCCAGCTTGCGGACGCCTTCTGGCCCGGTCCGCTCACGCTTGTGCTGCCCCGGCGCCCGGCCGTGCCCGCGCTGGTCTCCGCCGGGCTGCCCAGCGTCGCCGTCCGCGTGCCCGCGCACCCGCTCTTTCGCCGGCTCCTGCGCCTCACCGGCCGCCCCCTCGCGGCCCCGAGCGCGAATCCCTTCGGCTACGTCAGCCCCACGACCGCCGAGCACGTCCGCGCCGGCTTGGGTGCGCGGATCGAACACATCCTCGACGGCGGCCCCTGCGCCGTGGGCGTCGAGTCCACCATCGTCGACCTGCGCGATCCGGCCCGGCCTGCCCTGTTGCGCCCAGGGGCGATCTCCCGCGCGCAACTGGAGGCGGTGCTCGGCGTGCGCGTCGCGGACGGCGGCCCGGTGGGCAGCGCGCGCCGGGCGCAGGTCGCCCCGGGCCAGCTGGCCCGCCACTACAGTCCCCGCACCCCGGCCACCCTGCACGCGCGCCTCGATCCCGCGGCTGCCGCCGCGGGCCCCGCGGACGAGGCCTGGCTGTTTCTCGCCCGTCCGCCGGGCCGTGCGCGGCCGAACGTCCACTGGCTCGACGCCCGCGGCGACCTGCGGGGCGCGGCGCGGCGGCTGTTCGCGTGCCTGCGCGAGCTCGACGCGGCCGGCTACCGGCACCTCAACCTCGAGACCGCGCCGGGTGACGACGGCTTCGCGCTGGCGATCAACGACCGGCTCCGCCGCGCCGCCGCCCGCTGAGGGGTCACGGCCGGTACCGGGCCCCGAAGGGTTTCAATCCGTCCGTCGGCACGGCAGCAGGGCGGCGTCCTGCATCCCGTGGATGATCTTCTTGTCCGCGGGGCAGAAGGTCGCGAGGGCTCCCGCGAGCCGCGTCGCGCCGCCCTCGACGGTGAAGTAGGGACAGAGCCGGAGGCGGCCGGGCTGCGGCCGGGCGTCCGCGGCCGTGGTGGCGTCCGCGGGGTAGACCGGGTGCTCCAGCAGCCGGGGTTTGCGGAACACCTGCAGCACGCGGGGATGATGCGCCGCCTCCGCGAGTGCCTGCTCGAGCGCGGCCTGCCAGGCCTCGCGCGGGACGTCGCTGCCGAGCGTGACCCCCCGCGCGCCCCAGGCGGACTCGTGGAACCCGCTGATCTTGAGGATCAGATCCCTTTCTTTCTGCGAGGCGGCGGCCAGTTCCCGCCAGTCGTGGAGCGGCCGCCCGCCGACCAGCGGGCCATCGAGCACCGCGCCGGGCGGCAGGGGGGCCGGGTCCACGATCCACGAGGGCGGGATCAACGCGGAGAGGGTCCGTCGCGCCCCGGCGGTAAGCGCCTCGGACCAGAAGTCCCGCAACCGAGGGTGGTGGAACAGGGCGAGCGCAAGCTTCTCCTCCTGGAAGGCGCGGAGCGGCGGGGCGACCGCCAACTCGCCAGCCGCCCAGGCATCGAGGATAAAGCCGTGCGCCGGGATGTTCGGCAGGTCGAAGAGCTCAAAAAATCGGTAAATGATATCGATGCGTTCCGGATTCCCGTCGACGGCCAGGCATAGCGTCGACCCCAGCGGGAAGAGTTCCTCGGGCCGCACGCAATGCACCCGCTTCCCCTGCAGTTGCAGTTGCTGCGCCAGCCATTCCATCTCCGGCCGGTAGGTGGCCGCCTCCGCGCTGACCACGAGCGCGATGAACGGGTTGCGCACCGCGGGCCGGAGCGCCGCGAGCGCGGCGTGGAACCGCGTCACCAGCGTGTCGCCCGCGCCGAGGATGTCGCCCGTGCCGGCGTAGAGGCGGTTGAGGAAGGCGGTGAGACCCACCCCGCCCGGGACGGAGTCGAGCTCGGTGAGCACCCAGCCCTCCGCCGTCAGCAGCAGGTCGGGGCGCAGCAGGGTCGGCAGGGCGCCGCGATTGGCGGGGTGCCGGCCGTGGGCGACGAGTTCCGGCGGCTTGCCCCGGTCGAGGTACTCGGCGACCCAGGGCGCGACGAGCGGGCGGTTGCGGAGCAGGTTACGGTCCGCCGCGGAGCGGAGGTACAGCGTCTCCAGCGCCGAGTGGAACTCGAGGCACGCCGCGCCGATCGCCTCCAGTTCGGCGACCTGCGCGCCCGTCAGCGGCCAGGCTTCCGGGGACAGGCGCCACGTCTTGGCCTCGAAGAGGCTCTGCGCGGCGAAGGCGCCACGGAGTTCCGCCGGGGATAAGGGCATCGCCGGGAGGGGAAGGACGGACGTGAGACGGCGCGGGCCGGGCTCACTCGTCGTCCATCTGGATCTCCTTGTTGCGGTGCCGCGGGCAACCGGCGCGGAGCCACGCGTTGATGAACCGGTCGAGGTCGCCGTCGAGCACGCCCTGCGTGTCGCTGGTGCTCACGCCGGTGCGCAGGTCCTTGACCATCTGGTAGGGCTGGAGGACGTAGCTGCGGATCTGGCTGCCCCAGCCGATCTCACCCTTCTCGCCGTAGAACTTGTCCATCTCCGCGCGCTGCTCGTCCTGGCGCTTCTCGTAGAGCCGCGCCTTAAGGACGTTCATCGCGCTGGCGCGGTTCTTGATCTGGGAGCGCTCGTTCTGGCAGACCACCACGATGCCCGAGGGCAAGTGCGTGATGCGCACGGCGGAGTCCGTGGTGTTGACGCCTTGACCGCCCTTGCCGGACGAGCGGTACACGTCGACCCGGATCTCGCCGTCCGGGATCTCGATGTTAATTTCCTCGTTGATCTCGGCGATCACATCGATCGCGCAGAACGAGGTGTGGCGGCGCTTGTTGGCGTCGAACGGGCTGATGCGCACCAGCCGGTGGACGCCGCGCTCGGCTTTCACGTAACCGTAGGCGTTCTCGCCCTTCACCAACACGGTGGCGCGGCTGATCCCGGCCTGGTCACCGGGCTGGACGTCCTGCAGCTCCACGGTGAAGCCGCGACGCTCCGCCCAGCGGTTGTACATCCGGAAAAGGATGTCGGCCCAGTCGTTGGACTCGGTGCCGCCGGCGCCGGACTGGATCGAGAGGATGGCGTTGTTGCGGTCGAACTGACCGGTGAGGAAGGCCCCGATCTCGATCGCGTCGAGCTCGCGCACCATCGCGGTGACTTGGTCGCTGAGCTCAGCGGCGTACATCTCCTGCTCCGCGCCGGAGGCGGCCTCGACCAGTTCCACCATTACGCCGACGTCGTCGACCTTTTTGCGGAAGGCGACCACGGGAAGCACGGCCTTCTTCAGGCCGTTGAGCTTCGCGATGTGACGTTGGGCGCGCTCGCTGTGGTCCCAGAAAGTGGGCGAGCCCATCTCGGCCTCCATCGCCTCGATCTCGCGCAGTTTTTGTTCGCCGTCAAAGAAACCTCCACAGGTGGCCGGCGCGCTTCTTGATGTTCTCGATGTGGTTGAAGGTCTCGGGGGCGATCATAGTGGCGAGGAGGCAGGCAACCGCCCCGGGCGGAAAGCACAAGCGCGCATTCCGACCGGGGGGCTCTACGTCAGGCCCGCGGACCACCCTGCGCCAGATGGCGCGCGCGCAAACGCAGTCCGTTGAGCCGGATGAAGCCGGTGGCATCGCTCTGGTTGTACCAGCTCTTCACGCCCTCCATCGAGGCGACGTTAAGGTCGTAGAGGGAGTAGCGGGATTTCCGGCCGCAGGTGATGATGTTCCCCTTATAAAGCTTCAGGCGCACGGTGCCCGTGACGTACCGCTGGCTCTCGTCGATCAGCGCCTGCAGCGCCTCGCGCTCGGGGGCGAACCAGAACCCGTAGTAGACCAGCTCGGCGTACTTCGGGATCAGCGAGTCGCGCAGGTGCATCACCTCGCGGTCGAGGGTGAGCGACTCCACCTGCCGGTGCGCCTGCATCAGGATAGTGCCGCCGGGGGTCTCGTAGACGCCGCGGGACTTCATCCCGACAAAGCGATTCTCGACTAGGTCGACGCGGCCAATGCCGTGCTTACCGCCGAGGCGGTTGAGGGCGCGCAGGACACCCGCCGGGGAGAGCTTGCGGCCGTTGACGGCCACGCAGTCGCCGCGCACGAAATCCAACTCCACGTATTCCGCACGGTCCGGGGCGTCCTCGGGGGAAACCGACAGTTTGAACATCTCCTTGTTCGCCTTGGTGGTCGGATCGAACCACGGATCTTCGAGGATACCGGCCTCGTAAGAGATGTGGAGGAGGTTGCGGTCCATCGAGTAGGGCTTCTTCAGCGAGGCCTCTACCGGGATGCGGTGCTCGGCGCAGTAGGCGATCATCTCGGCGCGGCCCGGGAAGCGCTCGCGGAAGCTCTCCAGCTTCCACGGGGCGAGGATCTCCAGGCGCGGGTTGAGCGCCATATAAGTCAGCTCGAAGCGGCACTGGTCGTTGCCCTTGCCGGTGGCGCCGTGGGCGACGGTGTCGGCCTTCTCCCGGCGGGCGATCTCCACCTGCGCCTTGGCGATCAGGGGCCGCGCGATCGAGGTGCCGAGGTAATACTGGCCCTCGTACACGGCGTTGGCCCGGATCATCGGGAAGATGAAGTCGCGCGCGAACTCCTCGGTCAGGTCGAGGGTGTAGTGCTTGGCAGCGCCGGTCGCGCGGGCCTTGCGCGGCAGGCCCTTCAGCTCCTCCTCTTGGCCAATGTCCGCGGCGAAGGTGACGATCTCGGCGTCGTACGTTTCACGGAGCCACTTGACGATGACGGACGTGTCGAGTCCGCCCGAGTAGGCGAGGACGATTTTCATAGGAAGGGGGTAGGGCCGGCTCAGCGACGGCTGGCGAGGCGGGTGAGGATCGCCTTCTGCATGTGGAGGCGGTTCTCCGCCTCGTCGAAGATGAGCGACCGCGGGCTCGCGAGCACCTCGGGCGAGACCTCCTCGCCCGGGTGGGCGGGTAAACAGTGCAGGAAGAAGGCGTCCGGGCGGGCGGCGGCGAACAGCTGGGGCGTGACCGCGTACGGCGCCATCTGCCGACGGCGGGCGCGGGTCTCCTCCTCTTTGCCCATACTGACCCACACGTCGGTGTAAACCACATCGGCGTCGCGCACGGCTTCGTAAGGGTCGGTGGTGAAGGTGTAACCGCCGCTGAGGCCGGACTCCCGCAGCAAGGCATCAACCGCCGGGCTGGGCGCGAAGGCCTTCGGGCCCGCGAGGGCGACCTTCATCCCGAAGAGGTTGCCGCCCAGAATCCAAGA
This sequence comes from Opitutia bacterium Tous-C8FEB, assembly GCA_002304435.1. Classification (GTDB taxonomy): domain Bacteria; phylum Verrucomicrobiota; class Verrucomicrobiia; order Opitutales; family Opitutaceae; genus ER46. The sequence continues at coordinate 10,485 of NEUZ01000011.1, forward strand.
GCTGGCCACGTTGCAGGCCGCATCCCCGAGGAAGGCGATCTTGCGCCCACGGAGGGATCCAAACAGCGCGGCTCCCGAAGTGCCGCGCGTCCAACGCTCCGCGAGCGTGAACGCGTCGGCGTAGATCTGGCAGGGATGCAACAGATCGGTGAGGGCGTTGATCACCGGCACGGAGCCCGCGGCGGCGAGCCGCACGACGTCCTGGTGGTCGAAGGTGCGGACGATGAGCCCGTGGACGAAGCGGGAGAGGACGCGCGCGGTATCCTCGATCGACTCACCGCGGCCGAGCTGGATATCGTTGCGGTTGAGGAAGAGGGGACGGGCACCGAGCTCGTGGAGGCCGACCTCGAAGGAGACGCGGGTGCGGGTGGAGGACTTCGAGAAGATGAGGGCCCAGGTCTGGCCCTCCAAGGGGCGGGGTCCCGGCCGGCCGCGGCGGCGCTTCAGGTCCCGGGCCAGGGCGAACAGCCCGGGCAGCGCGGAGCGCGGGAAGTCGGTCTCTTGGAGGAAGTGCGGCATCGGAAAGGGTCGGACCCTAGGCGGCGGCGGCGCGGCGAACGAGGAAAAAACCGCCGCTCAGGCCGCCGCGCCGAGCACCGCGCGCAGGATCGCCACCGACTCCGCCAGCTCGGCGGGCGAGGCGTTCAGCGGGGGCAACAGGCGGATGACGTTACCGCCAGCCGCGGCGGCAAGGAGGCCGCGCTCGCGCAGAGCCGCCAGCACCGGTGCGGGATCGGCCGCGAATTGGAGCCCGACGAGGTAACCCTCGCCGCGCACCGCTAGCACCCGCGCCGGATGCGCGGCCGCGATCGCCCGCAATTCGGCCAGCCAAGGAGCGCTGCGCGCGCGAACGGCCGCGAGTAGGTCCTCGCGCTCCAGCACGTCGAGCACGGCCAGGGCCGCGGCGCAGGCCAGCGGGGTACCACCGAAGGTCGTGCCGTGGTTGCCCGGTTGGAACAGGTCGGCGTGCGGCTCGCTCAGCCAGATGGCGCCGATGGGGAATCCCCCGCCGAGGCCCTTGGCCATCCCGATGGCATCCGGCCGGACACCTGCGTGCTCGAAGGCGAAAAAGCGCCCGGTGCGGCCGATGCCGCACTGCACCTCGTCGAGCAGTAGCAGCAGGTTCCGCTCCGTACACAGGCGGCGCAGGCCCAGCAGGAATTCCGGGGTGCACGGGTTGATGCCGCCCTCGCCCTGGATCGTCTCGACGAAGATGGCGGCCGTGTCGTCGTCGACCAGCCGCGTGAAGCCCTCGAGGTCGTTGAGGTCCGCGAAGGCGAACCCGGGGACGAGCGGGCGGAAGCCGCCCTGGATCTTCTCCTGCGGGGTGGCGCTCATTCCGCCGAACGTGCGCCCGTGGAAGGCGTTCCGCGCGCAGATCACCTTGTAGCACTTGCCCTCGACGCCACCGGCCTTCCGGCGCCCGTGCAGGCGGGCGAGCTTCAGCAGGCCCTCGTTCGCCTCGGCGCCGCTGTTGCAGAAGAATACCCTCCCCGGCCCGGCGTGGCCAACCAGCCGGCGCGCCAGTTCCCCCTGCCCCGGGTTCCGGAACAGGTTGCTCACGTGGACCAATTCCGCCGCCTGGCGCTGTACCGCGGCGACCCAGTGCGGGTGGCAGTGGCCGAGCGCCGACACCGCGATGCCCGAGGTGAAGTCGAGGTAGCTGCGGCCGGCGTCATCCCACACGCGGGTGCCGGCGCCGCGCACGAGCGTGAGCGGGGCCCGCGCGTAGTTGCGCATCACGTGCGCGTCATAGAGGTCGGCGGTGGATGCGCGGACGACCGGGGAAGGATGCATGGGAAAAGGAAGGGGCGCCGACGGGATGGCCACGAGGCGGCCGTCCGCCGCGGTTCAGCCCAGCACGATCTCGGTGCCGATGCCCTTGTCGGTAAAGATCTCGAGCAGGAGCGAATGGGCGAGGCGGCCGTCGATGAAGTGGACGCGCTGGACGCCTTCCTCGAGGGCCCGCACCGCGCTCTGCACCTTGGGCCGCATCCCCTTGTCGATCACGCCGCGGCGCTTGAGCTCCTCCACTTGGCCGGTCTTGAGGGTGGAGATGAGCGAGGAGGGATCCGCCGGGTTAGAGAGGAGTCCAGGCACATCGCTCATATAAACTAGGCGGCGGGCGCGCAGGGCGCTGGCCACCCGGCCGGCGGCGAGGTCAGCGTTGATGTTGTAGGGCTTGCCGTCGTAGCCCTCCGCCACGGGCGAGATGATCGGGATAAAGCCCTCGCTGATCTCCTTCTTGATCAGCTTCACCTTCACCTCGGTGACGTCGCCCACGTAGCCTAGGTCCACCGGGTTGCCGTCGTCATCCGTGGCCAGCTTCTGGCACACGAGTACGCTGTCCCCGGGGAGCCCCTTCGGCCGGGCCTTCGCGGCGGCGACCGCCTCGCACACGTCGCGGTTCACGATCTCGTCGAGCGTCTTCTTGACCACCGCGATGGTGGCAGCGTCGGTAACCCGCAGGCCATTGACGAAGGTGGCCTTGAGGCCGGACTCCGCCATCGCCTTGGTGATCGCCTTGCCGCCGCCGTGGACCACCACGACATTGATCCCGCAGGCGGCGAGGAAAGCGATGTCGTGCGCGACCCGCGTACGCGCCGCCGGGTCAGGGTCGTCCATAAAACTGCCCCCGTACTTCACGACGAAGGTGGAGCCCCGGAAATCCTGGATATACGGCAGGGCCTCGAGCAGCACCTTCGCCTTGGCGGTCACTTCGGCGACGTTCATCGGGCGGTCAGGACGCCCGGCCAGCGGCCGGGACGGAGCGGGGGAAGGCGGAGCGCGCGTTCACAGATTCGTTCGAAGAGGGCGACTAAGGCACACGCAGCCCGCATTTCCACCAAAAACTTCGCGCGGCGGCGCAGCGGGCGCCGCGGGCCGGTTTTTGCCTTCACACCTTGCCGTGGCGGGCCCACTTCTCTCGCGTGCCCAGCACACAACTCACCTTCGCCGACCGGGCCGCGCACCGCGCGTGGCTCGCGGCCCAATCCGCCCTGCCCGCCGGCTTCCGCGTCGGCCGCACCAGCTTCGACTTCACGCCGCGCGAGGCGCCGAAGCCCGCGCGGATGAACCTCACGCTGATCGCGCTGGACCAGCCGACCCCCGCCTTCGCCGCGCTCTTCACGCGCAACGCGTTCCCCGGCGCGCCGGTGATCATCGGCCGCGCCCGGCTGGCGGAGCCCACGCTCGGGGCCGTGGTCATCAACAACAAGATTTCCAACGTCTGCGCGCCGGCCGGCGTCGCGACCGCCGAGCGCGTGTGCGCAGCGGCGGCGGCGCAACTCGGGCTCTCCCCGCGGCAGGTCCTCCCCTCCTCCACCGGCGTCATCGGCTGGGCGCTACCCGAGGAGGCGATGATCGGCGCCCTGCCCGCCGCGGTCGGCGCGCTTGCGCCCGGCTCCATCCTGCCGGCCGCCGAGGGCATCGTCACCACCGACCTCTACCCGAAGGTGCGCCGCGCGGAAGTCGGCGGCGGCAGCATCGTCGGCATCGCCAAGGGCGCCGGGATGATCGAGCCGAACCTAGCCACGATGCTGGTCTACATTCTCACCGACATCGCGGTGCCCCGCGCCGAGCTCCGCCAGATGCTCGCCCGCGCCGCCGACGCCAGCTTCAACGCGATCAGCATCGACAGTGACACCAGCACCTCGGACACGGTGGTCGCGCTCTCCTCAGGCCGCGTGCCGTTCGCGGACTGGGGCGCCTTCGAGCGCGCGCTCCACCAAGTGTGCCGCGACCTGGCCGAGGATGTCGTCCGCAACGGCGAGGGCGTGCGGCACGTGATCCGGGTGACCGTGCGGGAGGCGGCCAGCCTGGGATTGGCCCGTGCGCTGGGCAAGGCGGTCGTCAACGGCCCGCTCTTCAAGTGCGCCGTCGCGGGCAACGATCCGAACGTGGGCCGCCTGATCCAGGCCATCGGCAAGCACGTGGGCGCGCACGCGCCGGGCACGGACCTCTCGCGGCTGCGGGCGGTGATGGGCGGGATCGAAATCTTTTCCGGCGGGGTGTTCCGCCTCAACCCGGAGAAGGAGGCCGCGCTGGTGGCCCACCTCCGGGGGGCGGAGCTCTACGCCAGCCAACCCGGGCCCGACGGCGTGTTCAGCGCGCCGATCGACTTCCCCCCCCACGAGCGCGCGGTGGAACTCGAGATCGAACTCGGCAACGGCGCGGCCTCGGCCGCCGTGCTCGGCGGGGATCTGACCCACGAGTACGTGAGCGAGAACGCGGACTACCGGTCCTAACGCTCGCGGCCCCGCCGGCTCAGGCGAGGCCCGCCGTCTCGGGGAAGCCGCACCAGAGGTTCATGATCTGGACGGCCTGGCCGCTCGCGCCCTTCATCAGGTTATCCTCGGCCACGGTGAGGACGAAGTTGCCCGTGCGCGGGTCGTGCGCCGCGGCGAGATCGACGCGGTTCGTGCCGACCACGTGCGCGGTGTCGGGTGTCTCGCCGGCCGCGAGCAATTGCACAAACGGTCGCCCGGCGTAGGCCGCCTGCCACGCGGCCTGGAGCGCCGCGAGGTCAGCGCCCGGGGCGGCGGGCACGGTGATCGTGGTGGCGATGCCGCGGCGCATCGGCGCCAAGTGCGGGTTGAACTGAATCACGGTCGGCGCGCCGGTCTGCAGGGCGAGCTGCTCTTCGACCTCCGCGAGGTGGCGGTGCTTAACCAGCCCGTAGGCCTTGATGCTCTCCGCGCGCTCCACGAACAGGTACATCTCCTCGGCCTTCTTCCCGGCGCCGCTCACCCCGCTGTAGGAATTCACCACGATGTGCTGCCGCGAGATGAGTCCCGCGCGCAACAAGGGAACCAGCGGGATCAGGATACTGGTGGGATAGCAACCGGGCGCCGCGACGAGCCGCGCCTCCGTGCGCCAAGCGGGTGCGGTGAGCTCGGGCAGCACGAACCGCGCGGAAGGCAAAAGCTCCGGCGCGGGGTGCGGACCGTAGTAACGCTCGTAGGTCGCCTGATCGGCGATCCGGAAGTCCGCGCTGAGGTCGATGACCCGCTTGCCCGCGGCTACGAGGACGCGCGCGTAGGCGGCGGCGGCCCCGTGCGGCAGGGCGAGGAACAGCAGGTCGAGATCGGAAGCCGCGAGGGCGGCCGCGTCCGAATCCGTGAAGAGCAGTCCCCGGTCGATCCCACGCAGCGAGGGGATCACGGCCGCGAGCCGCTTGCCCGCCTGGCTCCGGGAAGTGACCGCGGCCAGTTCCACGCCGGGATGCCCGAGCAGCAGCTTGACTAGGACTTCACCGGAATAACCCGAGGCGCCAACAATGCCGACTTTCATAAAGGAAGGATCCCGAACGATCACCTTCCCTCCGCCCCAAGGCCAGAGCGAAGTGCCCCCCGGGGAACCCGTCGAGGACGAGCGCCCCGATCCGGGCGCAAAAAAAAGGGCGGCGTCCGGGAATCCGGAGCGCCGCCCGCAAGCCAACCGGGACGTCAGAACGAGACCGAGTAGCCGACCGAGGCCACCCAACGGCCGACGGCGAGGGTGTTCACCCCTTTGGGGGTGTTGCCCTGCTTCACATAGGCATTGCGCCCTTCCGTGTAGGCGACGCCAAGGATGACCTTGGACTCCTTGTTGATCTGCACGGGCAGCGACGCGCCAAGCAGCCAGTAATCACCCCACGACTTGACCGCGGGCGAAACGCCGTTGGCGGCGTCCTTGAGCAGGAAGGTACCGAACTGCGCCGTGAGCCCGAGCTCGGTGCCGAGGTCCTTCAGCGCCACCGCATAGGCGGCGGTGACCTCGTAGGTCGCCCCGCGCAGCGTCACGTCGTAGTAAACCTTGGGCGTGAACTTGATGCCCTCGACGGTGTAGTTCACGGCCACGCTGGGCTCGAAGGTCGACTTGTAGAAGCCGGCCGCCTTGTCCGCCTTCGGGTAGGTGTAGAGCGTCGCTCCGGGGACAATCGAGAGGTCCTTGCCGAGCGCCATCGTGTAGGAACCGTAGAGATCCAGTTCCGGATCGGAGCTGCCCGGGACCTGATCATCGATCACGAAGTTGCCCCAGACGCCGGCCGTAAAGTCGCCGGCCGCCGCCTCAATGGTCGGCTGGAAGCCGCCGGCATTGAGCCGCTGGCCGCGGAACATATACTGGGTCACGAAGGTGCCGGTCGCAGTGATCGCGACCGCCGGAGCGGCAGCCGCGGGGGCGGCCGGAGCCTGGCCAAAGGCAGGCAGGGCAACGGCGGCGCCGAGGAGAACGAGGGTGAGTTTATGGTTCATGGTAGATCAGGGTGATGGAAGAACGAGACTCCTCCTCCTTAGCAAGCTTCAGGCCAACTGTGCGCGGCGATCGGGAAATTTGAAAAATTCCTTGCCTGGTGCGGGAGATTCACTGTTCCGGGCGGCCCACGTGGGCCTTGTCGTGGCCGCCGCGGCCGGCTTCGCTGGCGGAATGCAGCTGATTCCGGGCCCCGTGGCCTCCTTCGATGCCAGTCGTCCTGCGGTCGTGGTGGCCCTCGCGCGGAGGGATCTCGCCACGACGACCTGGCGGGCGGTCGCGGCGGATGGGACGGCCTTCCGCTGCGCGGCGACGAGCCCGCTGCGCGCGGGTGACACCATCTTCGAGACCGCCAGTGCGCGCTATGTCCTCTGCCAGCAGGAGGAGCCGGTGGTCGAAGTGCCGCTCGACCTGGCGCCCTCGGCCGCCGCGGGAGTCGGCTGGGCCTTCGGCAATGAACATCTGCCCTTGTGCGCGGAGCCGACACGGCTGATCGCGCCGGACGAACCGGCGGTGCGCCAGCTGCTGGAGCGCCTCCGCGTGCCGTACCACACCGGCGTCGCGGTTTTCCGGCCCGGCCGCTTCAGCCGCGGCGGGACCCAGCCAACCGCGCCCGCCACCGTGGCGGGAAAATAAAAAGCCCCGGCGCAGGGCACCGGGGCCGCAAGGCGGGAATGGGAGCCGGATCACTTCCGCAAGAATGCGCGGCTGGCGCGGCGGGAACGCAGGTGGCTAACGCCAGCCCAGAGCGCGGCGCCGACGATCAGCGCGCAGGCCGCAGTGGCCAGCGGGTGGGACGCGAGGTGGCTAAAGTCCCAGGTGAAATCGCCCCCCTCGTGTCCGTCGTGGCCGGGATGGGCCCGGGCGACGGAGGCGGAAAAAGCGAATACGAGCGCGGCACAACGGGCGGAGGACAACTTCATCTTGAAACCCATAGAGGCCGAGCGCTTCGGCTTCGCCAACAAAAAAGTGCAGCGCGGGCGGCAGTGACCGTCTAGCGCCAAAGAAAAACGCCGTCCCGGGCAGGGACGGCGGTAGAAGATAAAACTGCGGCAGCGCTCAGCGCTTGGAGAACTGGAAGCGCTTGCGGGCGCCCGGCTGACCGGCCTTCTTGCGCTCCTTCTCGCGCGGATCGCGCTTGAGGAAGCCGCCCTTCTTGAGCTTCGGACGGTGCTCAGCGTTGAGCTTTTGCAGCGCACGGGCGATGCCGTGCGCGACCGCGCCGGCTTGGCCGGCGACGCCGCCGCCGGAGACGTTCACGGTCACGTCAATCTTCTCCTTGAGCTCCACCGTGAGCAGCGGCGCGTAGGCCTGCTTGGCGAAGTTCTCGTGCGAGAAGTAGTCGTCGAAGGTACGGCCGTTGACGGTCAGCTTGCCGGAACCCTCGGTGAGGCGCACGCGGGCGGTCGAGGTCTTGCGGCGGCCGGTGCCGAGGAACACGGTGGCGGGGGAGGCAGCGCTCATAGCGGTCGTTGGGAGGGGGTTCAGACGGTGATCTTCTGCGGCGCGTTGGCCTCGTGGGTGTGGGCGGTCCCGGCGAACACGCGCAGCTTGCGCAACATCGTCGCGGCAATCCGGTTCTTCGGGAGCATCCCCTTGACGGCGTGCTCGATGATGAACTCCGGGTGACGCTCGCGCATCAGGGAAACCTTGCGGTAGCTCTCGCCACCGACGAAGCCAGAGAAGAACATATACTCGTTCGCCTCCTCCTTACGACCGGTGAGGACGACCTTCTCGGCGTTGATGACCACCACGAAATCACCGGTGTCCACGCTGGGGGTGTAGCTCGGCTTGTGGCGGCCGCGGATAATGTTGGCGGCTTTCACGGCGAGGCGACCGAGCGGCACGCCGGCGGCATCGATAAGATACCACTTGGGCTGCACTGCCTCCTTCTTGGCGAGGAACGTTTTCATGCGAAAAGAGGTCAAGGGCTAAGGTCCGCCCCGTGAGTGTCAACCGAGTTTTGGGTGGAAAATCCACCGGGCGCGTTCCCGACCTCCACCCGAAGCGCCTGCGGCCTTGTTTCCCGGGGCATCGCGACGCAACCTCCGATGATGTTCTCCCCTTCCCTGCCCGCCCGCCGTGCGCTCGGTGCGGCCGGCCTGCTTGGTCTGAGCGGCGTGGCCCTCGGCGCCCTCGGCGCGCACGCCCTGAAGGGCCCGCTCGCGGCGCGCGGGATGGAAACCGTCTGGTCCACCGCCGCCCAGTACCACCTCGGGCACGCCCTCGCCCTCGCGGCACTGGCCGCCTGGCTGCGCGGGGACCCGACTCCCACCCCGGGCCTCGCCTGGGTGACCCGCTGCTGGACGGCCGGGACGATCCTGTTTTCGGGCTCCTTGTACGTTCTCGCCCTCGGCGGCCCGCGCTGGCTGGGGCCGGTGACCCCGATAGGCGGAGTCGCGTTGCTCGCTGGCTGGCTGCTCCTCTCGCTGGCCGCCCTGCGCGGCCGACGGACGGAATGAACGCGCCGCTACCACTGCCGCCCGACCTGAGGGCGATGCTCGAGGCGGTCCGCCGCTTCGGCCAACCGCGGATCGTGGGCGGCGGCGTGCGCGACTGGCTGCTGGGGCTTGCGCCCAAGGACCTCGACGTGGAGGTGCGCGGGATCGACTTCGAGACGCTGCACCGCGCGCTCGCGCCGTTCGGGTCCACGGATATCGTGGGCCGAAGTTTCGGGGTGATTAAGGTGCGGAGCGCCGCCTCGGGGACGGAATACGATTTTTCCCTACCGCGCCGCGAGTCGAAGACCGGGTCGGGCCACCGGGGTTTCGCGGTGGCGCCGGAACCCGGGTTGGGAGACGCGGAGGCGGCGGCGCGGCGCGACTTCACGCTGAACGCGATCGCGTACGATCCGTTCTCCGACGCGATCATCGATCCGCACGGGGGGCGCGAGGACCTCGCTCGCCGCGTCCTGCGCCACACCAGCGCGGCTTTCGCGGAGGATCCGCTGCGGGTGCTCCGCGGGTTCCAGCTCGCGGCGCGGTTCGATCTAACGCTCGCCCCGGAGACCGCCGCCGTGTGCCGCGCCATCGCGCCGGCCTACGCCGAGTTGCCCGTAGAGCGCGTCTGGGGCGAATGGGAGAAGTGGGCCGCCAAGGCGCGGCGGCCCTCGCGCGGCCTCGCCGTGCTCGAGGAAACGGGCTGGCTCGCGCATTTCCCGGAGGTCGCCGCGCTCCGCGGGACGCCACAGGATCCGCAGTGGCACCCCGAGGGCGACGTGTTCGTTCACACCGGGCATTGCCTGGACGCGCTGGTCCTCTTGCCCGGGTGGCGGGAGCGGGAGGCCGCTGAGCGCGTGCTGCTTACGCTGGCCGTGCTGGCCCACGATTTCGGCAAGCCGGCAACCACCGTGTGGGTGGAACGGCCCGGCGGCGCGCGTTGGACCAGCCCTGGGCACGAGGCGGCCGGCGGTCCCCTCACCGAGTCTTTTCTCGCCCGCCTCGGCGCTCCGTCCCGGTACGCCGCGCCGATCCGGGCGCTGGTCGTCAATCACCTCGCGCACCATCACGGGCAGGGGGAGTTCTCGGATTCCGCGGTGCGGCGGCTCGCCCGCCGGCTCGCGCCCGCGACGGTGGACGAACTCGCGCTGGTGATGCGGGCCGATGCGGAGGGACGGCCCCCGCTGTCCGCGGCGGAGGGGCACGCCCGCATCGACGCCCTCGTGGCCAAGGCCCGCGCCCTCGCGCTCGAGCAGCTCGCGCCGCGGCCGATCCTCCTCGGCCGGCACCTGATCGCGCTGGGGCTGACGCCGGGACCGCGCTTCCGCGGGCTGCTGGACCAGGCGTTTGAGGCCCAGCTCGACGGCGCATTCGCGGACGAGTCGGGCGCCGTCGCGTGGGCCCGCGCGCGGCTGGCCGATCCCGACGAACACACCGCGACAGCCACGCTGCGACGCCCCGATTGAGGTGCCGGCGCGGCCGTAACTAGCCCCCCCAAAGCAACGGGGCGGCCGGTGAAACCGGCCGCCCCGGGAAGGGAACGGAACTTGGGGGCGGGAGCTTAGAAGCTCTTGCGCACCGACATGTAGAAGAACCGGCCCATCGGACGGGACACGTAGCCGCTCTCGTAACCGATCGAGTCGTAGTAGAGGGGCGGCGCCTTATCCATCAGGTTGTCCACGCCCACGGTGACGCGGGTGTTGTTCAGGTACGGGATCATCCCGGCGGGGATGTCCCAGCCGTAGAAGGCGTTGTAGGTGTAGTAGGCGTCCACCTCGTAACCGTCGCGATTGATGTCGCTGTAGGAGGCGATGTGGTTGTTGGTGATCCCGGCGCTGTGCTCCTTGCGGGTCCAGAGCAGGCTGGTCTGGATGCGGGTGCGGGGGAAGCCGTCGCGGCCGGCGAGGTTCGCCGGGTTCACCGTGCGGGTGAAGCCGTAGAACTTCAGGTAGGTGGCGTTGCTCCGGAGGCTGAACTGACCGAAGTCGGTGGTCCGCTTGCGGTAGTTCACCTCGAAGTCGTAGCCCTCGACCTTCTGGAAGGCCAAGTTCACGACGCTGTCGCTGATGTAGCGGATGCGGCCGGGGACGGTGACCGTCTGGCCCGGGGCAACCGGGGAGACGGCGCCGTTCGGGCCGGAGAGCACGTTGATCGGGTTCGCGGTGCGGTTGGTGTAGGTCTCGGAACCCGCGTCGCGGACGACGAGATCACCGGTGCCTCCGCCCACCTCGTTTTGGCGGATGAACGAGGTGCCTACGGAGGTGATGATATTGCTCTGCTCGATGTGGAAGAACGAGGCGCCGATCGAGAGGCCTTGGAGGGCCTTGACCGGGACGTCGTACACGAAGCCGTACTGCCAGCCCTTCGCGGTCTCGGGCGTCAGGTTCGGGTTGCCGCCGGCGCGCACAAGGCGCTGGGTGGCGGCGCCGTCGAACGGATCACCGGTGAGGAGCTGCGGGCGGCGGAGGTCGGCCAGGCCGTTGGGGAGGGACTCACGAACGCCACCATAAAGCTGGGGCAGCGTCGGGGAGCGGAAGGCCTCGTTGTAGGTGCCACGGAGCATCAGGGACTTCACCGGCTGCCAGCGCAGGCCGACGTAGGGCGTCAGGCCGGAGTCATAGCCGTCCGAGAACTGCTCGTAGCGGCCCGCGAGGGTGAGCTCGAGGCGGTTGATGCCGGCGACGGTGCCCGCCTTGACCAGCGGGGCGTTCAGCTCGATGGCGCCGGCCTTCACGCGGCGGCTGGCGTCGGTGGAGTTGGCGAGGCGGACCTGGCCGATGATGTCGTCGAGGGTGGTGGAGATGGCGTCGTTGGCCTCGCCGAACTTCTCCTTGCGCCACTCGACGAGCAGCGCGCCGCCGAGGGCGCCCGTGGGGAGCTGGGCGATCTCACCGGACAGCTGGGCGTGCCAGAGATCCTGGGTGGAGTAGCCGCCCTTTTGGGACGTGACGCGGATACCGTCGAGGACGTTCTGCGGATTCCGATAGGAGGCGCCGCCGAAGATGTTCAGGGCGTCCGGAGTGTTCCGGGCGAGCGCCGCGCGCAGGCGGCTCTCGGAGATCGCGTTCTTGGTCTGATCGACGACCTTGTCGTTGTCGTAGGAGTAGTAGATGTCCCAGTTCCAGCGATCGAGGATGCTGCCCTTGGCGCCAGCGACGAGGCGCCAGGAGTCGTTGGTGATGTCAGCCATCCGGGGGCCGATGTCGACCGGGCGATAGTTGAACGAGACGTCGACGCCGAAGGGGTTCCAGTAGTTGGTCTTGGGGACAATGATGCCGTTGTCGCCCGCGGTGGAGATCGGCGAGGGCGCGAGCTCGATGTGGGACTTGTTCTGCTGGTAAGCGGTCTCGACATAGAACGACACGTCTTTGGTCACGTCGTACCGGAATGTGGTGTTGATGCCGAGGCGCTCGGTTGAGGGCGTGAGCCAAACGAACTCCTGGAAATTGTAGAGGTTCGAGGGGTTGCCCTGGGGCACGAGGCGCTGGGGCTCGAACGTGGCCGCGCCGGCCGCGCTGAAAGCGCCCCGCGAGGGATTGCGGTTCGCATTGGCAAAGTTGGGCGAGGCGGAGGCCAGGGTGCCGGCAACGACGCCCCCGGTGCCGGGTAGGCGGGTGATCGCGGTGCCCGCGGCGAGACCGGGGATGTTCACGCCATTGACGCCGTTGACTTGGCCGGCGGCGGGGCCGGTCAGGCCAATGCGGGCCTGCGGGCCGGTGCCGGAGCGCAGGTCGAAGGCGCCGGCGGCGACATTGTCCGCGTAGTCCGGGCCCCGGGCCGCGAAGCGGGCCGAGAGGTCGGCGTTGTTCGCGAACGAGGTGTCCGAGGCGCGCAGCGCGGCGCGCTCGAACCAGGTGATGCCAACGGTGGCGCTGGCCTTGCCGCTGGCGGCGCCGCCGAAGAACGAATAGGTCTTCTCGGCGACGTCCGTCTTGAACGAGTTGCCGTAGCTCACGCCCACTTCGGCGCCGGAGTAGTCCTTGCGCAGGATGACGTTGACCACGCCCGCGGTGGCGTCCGCGCCGTAGATGGCGGAAGCGCCGTCCTTGAGCACCTCAACGCGCTCGACCATCGCGATCGGGAAGCGGTTGAGGTCGACGAACACCGTGCCGCCCGAGTTGTTGCCCGTGGGGGCGACGCGACGGCCGTTGACGATGACGAGAGTGTTGTTGGCGCCGAGGCCGCGGAGGTCGAGGGCGGTGGAGCCGCGGACCGCGGTGATAGTGCCGGCCTCGTTGATGCCGATGTTGCCGCCCTCAGGGAGCTCGCGGAGGAGGTCGGTGAGGTTGGTGCGGCCAGACACATCGATGTCGGCGCGGTTGATGATCTTGATCGGGGAGGGTCCCTCGGTCTCGGCTCGCTTGATGTGGGAGCCCGTGACCTCGAACTTCTCGAGCTTGATCGGGGCGTCTTCCTTCTTCGCGGGGGTAACGGCCTGGGCCCAGACGACGCTGGCGCCCGCGGAACCCGCCAGCACGCAGCGCAGGGCCGCGATGGTCAGTTTTCTCATGGTGGTTTGGTTGGTTGGGAGGGTGCGAATCCGGCGACGGCGCCGAAATCCGATAATTAACAAACAAGTGAAAGTGCGGTTAATTTCGCAACGCAACGCCCAACTTTGGCCACCGGGCGACGTTTGACTCCCGGCCGCAACCCCGCTCTCTCCCCCGCCATGCGCCGATTCCTGCTGCTCCTCCTGAGCCTTTCCTCCCTTCCCTGCCTGTCCGCGGCGGCCACCTCCCCCGCCGCGCCCCCTCCCGCCCTCGCGGATCTCTTCGCGGATCCGGAAATGCAGGCCGTCCAGATTTCCCCCACCGGCCGCTACCTCACTTGGCTGGCCCCCAAGAACCAGCGGATGAACCTTGCGATACTAGACCGGGAAACGCGCAAGATGCGCTGGCTCACGGATATGAAGATCGAGAGCGTGGTGGCCTACGTGTGGGCCAAGCCCGACCGGATCCTGTTCGCGCAACAGTACGGCGGCCGCGAGCAGTACGGGATGTTCGCCTGCTCTCCGGACGGTTCAAGCTTGGTCACGATCAACAAACTGGAGGGCGTAGAGGCCACCGCGGACGGTCTCGGCGCGGGCGACGCCCCCTCCTCGGAACGGGACCTCCCCAAGACCCTGATCTCACTGCTGTCCAAGGATCCGGAGCACATCCTGATGAACCGGTTGCGCGGAAATTCCGGGCTGGGCGACGTGATCAAGGTCAACCTCCGGACCGGCCGGGAGACCATCCACGAGCAGAATCACATCAACGCGCGCGTCTGGCTCGCGGACTCGAAGGGCGTCATCCGCCTGGCGATCTGCACGGACTTCGAGAAGCCGGTGCAAGTAATGTACCGCTCGACCGAAAAGGCGGATTGGCGGCCAATCGGGGAGTTCAGCCGCGAGGTGTCCCTGTTATTTGAGGAGGCCTCGCCCATTGACCCGCACTGGCGGCCGAGCGTTTTCGCGAAGGACGACCGGACCCTGTACGTGAAGAGTTTTATGGATCACGACAAGGCCGTGATCCGGACCCTCGACCCGGAGACCGGCACCTGGGGCCCGATCGCGTTCGAGCACCCGCGCGTCGAGCCGGGCGACCGCCTCGCGAATTACCGGCGCGGTGGACTCTCCTCGCGGGCCGCGGTCGACGGCCTGATCTTCAATCCGGCCGGGGACCTCGCGGGGGTCTCGTTCCACGACGATTACCCGGAGGTGCGCTGGCTCGATCCGGCGATGGCGAAACTGCAGCGCGACCTCGACGGCGCGTTGACCGGCACGCGCAATTTCATCGCGAGCGCGACCCGCGACGGCCAGGTGATGGTGATCCTGGCCGCCAGCGACCGGGATCCCGGCACCTACTACCTCTACGACGCGGGCAAGCAGGAGATGTCCGTGATCGGCAAGGTGCGGCCCAAGGTGGATCCGGCGCGGATGGCCGAAATGCGCCCGATCCGCTTCCCGGCGCGGGACGGCCTGGAGATTCCCGGTTACATCAGCATCCCGGCGGGCAGAGAGTTGCGGAAACTGCCGATGATTCTTGTGCCCCACGGTGGTCCGTACGGTCCGCGCGACCAATGGGGCTGGAGCGAGCAGGTGCAGTTCCTCGCCAGCCGCGGTTACGCGGTGCTGCAGGTGAATTATCGCGGCAGCGGTGGCTACGGCCTCTCCTTCCAGCGGGGCGGCTACCGGGAATGGGGCGGGAAGATGCAGGACGACCTCACCGACGCCGTGCGCTGGTGCGTGGCGCAGGGCTACGCCGACCCGGCCCGCGTGGGCATTTTCGGCGCCAGCTACGGCGGCTACGCCACGATGGCGGCGCTCACCTTCACCCCCGAGTTGTTCTGCCTCGGCATCAACTACGTGGGCGTGGCGGATCTGGAACTGCGCGGGGGCGGGCGGAGCTTCGCCCTGCCACGGATCTTCGAGGAGACGCGGTCCTTCACCAACCTGGACCCGGTGAAGGATGCTGCCCGCCTGAGCGCGGTGAATCCGATCAACCACATCGCGGCGATTCGCGCGCCCCTGATGGCGGCCTACGGCAAGAACGACCCCCGCGTGCGCTTCGACCAGTGGCAGAAGCTCGAGTCGCGGCTGCGCCAGCATGGCAAGGAGTACGAGGCCATCATCGAGGAGAACGAGGGCCACGGTTTCCGGAAGCTGGAGAACAAGCTCGAGTTCTACGCGAAGGTGGAATCGTTCCTCGCCCGCAATATGAACGTGCCCGAGGGGCGCGTGAAGGTCGGGACGCCGGTCGAGGTGGCGCCCCGCCCGGGGCAGTGACCTCCCCGAGCGCGCCCCGGTCAGAGCCGGGAGCGCGTGGGGGACGCGCGAAGGCAGGGCCGATCGTCCGGTCGGCTCCTCAGCCTTGCGCTGCGCGAGGGAAATGCATTCACCTCGTCCCGCCCCAATGCCCGCCTTCCTCCGCCGCATCAGCCTCGGCCTGCTGCTGATCGCCGCCACCTCGGCCGTCCTCCTGCTCTCGGATCTCGGCTCGCGCCGGGAAGCCGCCGCGAGGGCGCGCGCGGAGCCCGGCCGCCAAGTCAGCATCGCGCTGCTGCAGCACGCGTCGCAGAACATTCTCGACGAGGGCCGCGAGGGGATGGTCAAGGGCCTGGCCGAGAGGGGCTGGGAGCAGGGCCGCAATGCCCGGATCAAATTCTTCAATGCCGAGGGCGACGCCAACGTGTCCCAGTCCATCGCGCGCCAGATGGCCGCGGGCGGCCACGACCTTCTGTTGACGATCACCACGGTCTCGCTCCAGGCGGTCGCCAACGCGAACCGGGCCGGCAAGACTCCCCACGTGTTCGGCCTCGTCTCCGACCCCTACGCGGCCGGCGTGGGCATCAGCCGCGAGAATCCCCTCGAGCACCCGCCCCACCTCACCGGCTTCGCCACGATGCAGCCCGTGGACGCGAGCCTGCGGATGGCCCGGGAACTGAATCCCGGGCTGCGGCGCCTCGGCGCCCTCTTCAATCCGGCGGAGCCCAACTCCCTCGCGCAGATGAAGGTGGCCCGCGCGACCTGCGCCGCCCTCGGGATCACCCTCGAGGAGGGCAACGCGGAGAACGCCAGCTCCGCGCCCGAGGCCGCGGCCGCGGTGATCGCCCGCGGGGTCGACGCCCTCTGGCTGCCCGGCGATGTCGCGGTGCTGGTGGCGATGGAAGGCATCGTGGCCGCCGCCCGCAAGGCCCGCATCCCCGTCCTCACCGTGACCCCGCCCAGCGTGCGCAAGGGCGCCCTGTTCGATCTCGGCGCGGATTACTTCGAGATCGGCCGCCAGACCGGCCGGCTCGCCGGTGAAGTGCTGAACGGCCGGGACCCGGCGACGATTCCCGTCAGTCCCCTGATGCCGGAGAACCTGTGCCTCAACCGGCAGGCCCTGGCTGGCCTCCGCGAGGGCTGGTCCTTCCCCCCGGCCCTCGTCGCCCGCGCCCAGCTCGTGCTCGACGAGCAGGGCCGCGAGTCGCCCCGCGCCGTGGCGGAACTCGAGGGGAAACGCTGAACCGATGGACATCCAACGCGACAAGCGCGGCGGCGAACTGATCTTGATCCTGCGGGGCCGGCTCGATGCGAGCTGGGCCGGCCACGTGGCCGACGCCCTCGCGGCCGCGATCCGGGACGGGGAGCACCACCTGCGGACCGAGATGTCGGCCGTGGGCTACGTGAGTTCAGCGGGGCTGCGCACCCTGCTCACCGCCCACCGGCAGACGAAGGCCATCGGCGGCAGCTTCGGGGTGCTCGCGCCCTCTGCGACGGTGCGCGAGGTGCTGGAACTGGCAGGGCTCGAGCAGCTCATCGCTAACCCGGCGCCGGCCGCCACCCCCGCCGCTCCGATTGCGGTGCGCGTCCACGAGGGCGCGGCGGCGCGGCACGAACTGCACCCCGTAGCCGGAGCGCGGCCGGGCGGAGTCCGCGTGCGGATCACCGGCGAGGCCGGCTGGCTGCTCCACGGGGCGACGCCGGAAGCACTCTGTCCCACCCGCTTCGGCCCGGGAACCTTCGCCCTTGGCGTGGGCGCGCTGGGCCCCGACGCGGCGGACAGCCGCAGCCGGCTCGGCGAACTGCTGGCCGCCGGGGGCGCCGCCGCTTACCAGCCGACGGACGGGCCCGGGCGGCCGGATTTCGTCGTGACCGAGGGCGGGCTCGAACCGTCCGGCCACCTCCTCCTCGGGCTGGCCGGCGAGGGTGACTTCGCCCTGCTCTCCCGCTTCACCCCGTTGGGTGACCGCCGCTCCGTGCCGCTCGCGGCGCTGGCGGCCGAGGCGCTCGCACTGGGCGAGGCGCCCGCCGTAGCTTTCGTCGCCGTCGTCGAGTCCGCAGGCCTCGTCGGCGCCACCCTGCGCCAGTCACCCGCCGCGGGGAACGGCGCGGACGAGCGCTTCGCTTTTCCGGCCGTGCGGGACTGGCTGTCGTTCACGCCGGAGCGCTCCTTCCGCGACTCGACGGCCCTTCTCGCGGGCGTGGTGGCGCGCGCGGGGACGCCATTTGAGCCCTTGCTGCGGCCACTCGGCGGGGATGGCCTGCGGGCGCACGTCCACGCGGCCGTCTTCCCCTACCGTCCCGTGCGGCAGGGCGCGATCGAACTGGCGGCGACCGTGCGGGAGCTGTTCGACGGCCAGGGGCTCCAGGCGATCCTCCACCTGCTCGCTGATCCGCGGGGCCCGGCCGGCGCCGGCGACAGTGAATTCCTCCGCGGCGCGCTCTGGTGCGCCCCGGCCCATCCCGCCTGAACGCACCCGTACCGCGATGACCCTCCTCCTCGGCGCGCTGACCCTCGGCCTGATCCTCTCGCTCCTCGCGATGGGCGTGTACGTCTCATTCCGGATCTTCTCGATCCCGGACATCACCACGGACGGCTCGATCACCCTCGGCGCCGCGGTCGCGGCGGTGCTGCTGGTCGGGGGCACCTCGCCAATCCTCGCGACGGCGGCTGGGGCGCTCGCCGGAGCGGTGGCAGGCGCTCTGGCCGGCGTCATCCACACGCGGTTCAAGATCAACGCCCTGCTGGCGGGCATCCTCGTGATGACCGCGTTGTACTCGGTGAACCTGCACGTGATGGGCCGGAGCAACGTGCCGCTGCTGCAGGCGAACACCTTCGCCACGCAGGGTGAGCGCCTCGGGCAAGCCCTCTTCGGTGCCGGCCCGCTCCACGTCCTCGGCTGGCCGGTCACGCCCGGCGACCTCGCCGTGCTCGCCCTCGCGTTCCTCGCGGCGGTCGCGGCCGGCGTGACGCTGTACTTGTTCTTCCGTACCGACGTCGGCACGGCGATGCGGGCGACCGGCGATAACCCCCAGATGGTCCGGGCGCTCGGGGCCGACGTCGATCGCTACACCATCCTCGGCCTCGCCCTCTCCAACGGCCTAGTCGCATTATCTGGCGCGCTGCTCGCACAGTACCAAGGCTTCGCCGACGCGCAGATGGGCATCGGGATGATCGTCTGGGGCCTCGCGAGCGTGATCATCGGCGAGGCTCTCACCGGCTCGCGGAGCCTCGGCCTCGCCCTGGCCGGCGCCGTGCTCGGCTCCGTGCTGTTCCGCCTGCTGGTCGCGGTGGCCCTGCGCTGGGGCCTGAATCCGAACGACCTCAAGCTCATCACCGCCCTGTTCGTCTTCTCCGCCCTGGTCCTCCCGCGCCTCCTCGCCCGCCGGCGGGGCGGCGCCCCGGCCGCCTGATCCCATGCTCGAGCTCCAAGGCCTCCGCCAGACGTTCAATCCCGGTACCGTGAACGAGGTGCGCGCCCTCCAAGGCGTGGACCTCACGTTGGACGAAGGCTCGTTCATCGTCGTGCTCGGCACCAACGGATCGGGCAAATCCACCCTGCTCAACGCGGTGGCGGGTTCCTTTTTCCTCGACGAGGGCCGCATCCGCCTCGACGGCCACGACGTCACCCGCTGGCCCGAGCACCGGCGCGCGAGCCTGATCGGCCGGGTGTTCCAAAACCCCTTCAGCGGCACCGCGCCCGGGATGTCCATCGCCGAGAATTTCGCCCTCGCCGCCCGCCGCGGCCGGCCCCGCGGGCTGGGCTGGGCCCTCGCCCCCGACCTGATGGGCGCGCTGCGGGAGCGCGTGGCCGGGCTTCGGATGGGCCTCGAGGACCGGCTCGACAACGCCATCGGCTCGCTCTCCGGCGGCCAGCGCCAAGCCCTCACTCTGCTGATGGCGACCTGGCTCCGCCCACGCCTGCTGCTCCTCGACGAACACACCGCCGCCCTCGACCCCAAGAGCGCGGACCAGGTCATCAGCCTCTCTGACGAAGTGATCCGGCGGGACGGCCTCACCACCCTGATGGTGACGCACTCGATGGCTCAGGCCGTGGCCTACGGCGACCGCATCATTATGATGCACCGGGGCCGCGTCGTGCACGACTTCCGCGGCGCCGAGAAACGCCGTTTGCGGCAGGAGGACCTGATCGATCGCTTCGACGAAATCCGCCGCCGGGAGCAACTCGACGAGGGTGCCGCGGCGATGCTGCGCGAGCTTTACGTCTGAACCATGTCCACCGCGGTCCAGCTGCTCCCCCTCACGAGTTCGCTCGAAGAAATCCCGCGGGTGGCGGATGCGGTAGAGGCGTTCTGCGCCCCCCTCGAACCTGGGGCGCGCGACCTCCACGCCCTCCAGTTGGCCCTCGAGGAGGTCGTCACCAACGTGATCACCCACGGCTACGGCGAGCAGCCCGGACACGCCTTCACCCTCGAGCTCCGGCGCGAGGAACGGCGGATCACTGCCGTGCTGACGGATGACGCGCCCGCCTACGATCCCCTCGCGCGGCCGGAAGTGGACGTCCACGCGCCCCTGGCCGAGCGCGGCATCGGCGGCCTCGGGGTGCACCTCGTGAAAAAGCTGATGGACTCCGCGGCCTACGAGCGTCGGGATGGGCGCAACGTGCTGACCCTCGCGCGCAACTTCGCCCCCACCGCCCCCTGATCCCTATGGAAATCACCGCCTCGACCCAGAACGACATCACGGTGCTGGCCCTGCAGGGCCGCCTTGACGGCCTCGCCAGTCCCCAGTTGGAACAGCGCTTGGACGCCCTGGTCGCGGCGGGCACGCGGAAGGTGGTGCTCGACTGCGCCGCGCTCACCTACGTCAGCAGCGCTGGCCTGCGCGTTTTCCTCGGCGGCGCCAAGAAGCTCAAGTCCGCGGGCGGCCGCGCGGCGTTCGCCGCCCTCACCCCGGCGGTGCACGAGGTCTTCGAGCTCTCGGGCTTCCTCGAGGTCCTGGCCGTCCACCCCTCGGCCGCCGCCGCCGCCGCCAGCCTCGCCTGACGATGATCCCCTCCCACCAACTCACCTTCGTCGAGGAGATCGCGCTGCTCGCCCTCGACGATGTCTCCGGCAAACGCCTGCCGATGCCGACCCTCGGCTTCAGCTACGCCCTCGCCGGCGCCGCGCTCTGCGACCTCTTCCACCTCGGGCGCATCGACACGGACCCGGCCGCGCTGACCGTGCTGAGCACGGCGCCAACCGGGGACCCGATCCTAGACGAGGTGCTGAAGGTCCTCGCCGCTGCCCGCACCCCGGAACCGGTAGGCTCTTGGCTGGGCGTGCTCGCCCAGCGCTCCGCGTGGCTGGAGGCGGCGGCGGATGACCGCCTAGTCGAGCGCGGCATCCTGCGGCGTCAGGAGAACAAGGTGCTCTGGGTCTTCGGCGTGCGGCGCTACCCGACGGTGGACAACCACGAGCGGATCGAGGTCCGCACCCGCCTCCGCGCGCTCATCCTCGGCGACGACCTGCCGGACCCGCGCGACGCGACCCTGCTCAGCCTGCTCTGCGCCTGCCAGCTTGCCGCGGTGATCTTCCGCGGGCCCGAGTACAACGCCCGCGCCGACCGCCTCGCCTCCCTGGCGAAGATGGACCTCGTCGGCCGCGAGGTCTCCCGCGCGATCGACGCCCTGGGCAAGGCCCTCCTCGGCGCCTCGCCGCTGCGCCTCTGACCCCGCCCTCCGATGCCCAAGATCCTCCTCGTCGAAGACAATGAGATGAACCGCGATATGCTGTCGCGGCGCCTCCTCCGCCGCGGCTACGAGGTCGTGATCGCCGTCGACGGCCAGCAGGGCGTGGACCTCGCCGGCACGACCCAGCCGAACGTGATCTTGATGGATATGAGTCTGCCGGTGATCGATGGGTGGGAGGCGACGCGCCGGATCAAGGCGGACCCCGCGACCAAGGCCATCCCGGTGATCGCCCTGACCGCGCACGCGATGGCAGGCGATCGCGAGCAGGCGCTCGCGGCCGGCTGCGACGATTACGACACCAAGCCAATCGACCTCACACGGCTGCTGCCCAAGATCGAGAAATACGCCGGCCCGGGCACCCCCGCGGCCTGAGGCGCCGCCGCCCGATGTCCGACCCCACCGACCGCTCGTCGCTCTCGCACCTGCGGCACGACCTCCGGACGCCGCTCAACCAGATCATCGGCTACAGCGAGCTCCTCGCCGAGGAGGCCGCCGACGCCGGGCACGAGACCTACGGACCTGACCTCCAGCGCATCCGCGGCGCCGCCCGACAGCTGCTGGATCTGATCAACCGCAACCTCACCGACGAGCGAGTCACCCTCGCGGGCGAGATTGTCGCGGCCACCGAGCCCGCCGCCACCCCGGCCGCCGGTTCCGCCCCACCGCTGGCGGCCGCGGAGGACACGCGCGCCCCGATCACGGGACGAATCCTCGTCGTGGACGACCAGCCTGGGAACCGGGATATGCTGGCCCGCCAGCTCGAGCGCCAGGGCCACACCACCACCGTGGCGGGGGACGGCCGCGAGGCCCTCGAGCGTCTGCGGGCCACGCCCCACGACCTCGTCTTACTCGATCTGATGATGCCCGTGCTCGACGGCCACGGCACGCTCGCCGAGATGAAGGCGGACCCCGCGCTCAGCCACCTGCCGGTCATTATGATCTCGGCGCTCGATGAGCTGGGCAGCGTCGTGCGGTGCATCGAGCGGGGAGCAGAAGATTACCTGCCCAAGCCGTTTAACCCGACGCTGCTGCGGGCCCGCATCGGGGCCGGCCTCGAGAAGAAGCGGTTCCGCGACCAGGAGCGGGCGTACGTGCGCACCATCGAGGAGACCCAGCAGCGCCTGCAGGCGGAGCTGCAGGAAGCGGAGAACTACGTCCGGTCAATTTTACCCCCGCCCCTCACCGCCGGACCGGTGCGCTCGGAGTGGCTGCTGGTGCCCTCTACCGAACTCGGCGGTGACGCCTTCGGCCACCACTGGATCGATCCGGACCACCTCGCGATTTACCTGCTGGACGTCTGCGGGCACGGGGTGGGCGCCGCCCTGCTCTCGGTGACGGCGGGCAACGTGCTCCGGCACGGATCGCTCCCCGGCGTGGATTTCCGGGACCCGGGGGCAGTGCTCACCGCCCTGAACGAGGTGTTCCTGATGGAGAACCAGAACGGGATGTACTTCACCATCTGGTACGGGGTCTGGTCGCCCTCGTCGCGCCGGTTGCGCCTCGCGAGCGCCGGGCACCCCGCGGCGCTGCTCGCCACCCCCGCGGGCGCGGAGCGGAAGGTCGAGCGCCTGCGGGGCCCGGGGATGATTTTGGGCGGGATGAGCGGGACCATCTACCGGACCCTCGAGCGGACCATCCCCGCGGCGGCGCAGCTCTACGTGGTCAGCGACGGCACCTTCGAGATCACCCTACCCTCAGGCGAGATGTGGCCGGCAGCGGACTTTGAGCGTCACTTCACGGCGCCACCCGCGGGTACGGCCGCGGAGGACCTGGCCGCCTTGCTCGCCCGCGCCCGCGCACTTTGTGGCTCCTCCGTCCTGGACGACGACTTCTCGATTATGCGCCTAGACCTCTGAAGGCCGCCGGCGCCGCTTTCCCGATGGCCCCGAAAACCGCCTTCAACCTCCGCTTCCTCGGCGGCTTCCTCCTCCTCTGCGCGCTGGTCGGCGGCGGCCTTGCCGGCGGCTTCCGCCTCCTCCGTCAGGAAATCCGCGAGACCCTCCACGCCGAGGTGGACCAGCAGGTGGCCGAGGTCGGCCGGACCCTCTGGACGATGCGCAGCCTGTACCTCGAGCGGGTGCAGTCCTCAATGCGCGTGCTGCGGCAACTCGCGGCCGCGGAGGGCCCGGCGGCCGCCGGGGATCCCGTAGTGGTGGAGGGAAGGACCGTCCGCGACCTCCGTTTCGGCAACCTCCGGGGTGCGGCCGGCAACACGCTCGTCGACCGCACGGTGGACCTCGTCGGGGGTACCGCGACGCTCTTCACGCGGGACGGCGAAAACTTCGTGCGCATCTCCACCAACGTGCGCCGCGCCGACGGCAACCGCGCCATCGGGACCGTGCTGGATCCGGCGGGCCCGGCGATCGCGGCGCTGCGGCGGGGCGATGCCTACTACGGCGTGGCCGACATCCTCGGCCGGGCCTACCTCACCGGCTACGAGCCGGTGCGCGACGCGGCCGGCGCCGTGGTCGGCGTCCTCTACGTGGGCTACCCGATCGAGGCCATCTCGCAGGTCGGCCGCCTGCTCGAGGAAGCCCAACTGCTCGGCCAGAGTGTGATCGCGCTGCTGGACCGCCGAGGCGATCCCCTGTTTCCCGTGCCCACCACCAAGGTGAAGTTGCTCGAATCGGCGCGGGCGGGCGCGGCCGGTGAGGCGCCGACTTGGGTCGACGGCGATTGGTCCTGGCGCAAGGAGCTGTTCCCCGAGTGGGGCTTCACCCTGCTGGTGGGCGTCGATCTCGCCCAGATCGACCGCGCCTCGTGGGAGCAGGTCCTGCCGGTCTTCGGCTTTATGAGCCCGATGATCCTCACGGCGCTCGGGCTCGGGCTGTTCTTCGCGCGGCGGCTCTCGCAGGCGCTGACGACCGCGGAACGCCTGCGCGAGGAGGCGCGCAAGCTGGCGCTGGTGGCCAGCCGCACGCACAACGGCGTGCTCATCACCGGGCCGACCGGCCGCATCGAGTGGATCAACGACGCCTTCACCCGGCTCACCGGCTACACCGAGGCGGAGGCGCTCGGCCGCCATCCCGACGAGTTCCTGATGGGGCCGGACACCTCGCCGGCGACGCTGGCGCAAAAGAAGCAGGCCCGGCAGGAGCGGCGCGGGTTCCAGCTGGAGATCCTCAACTACCACAAGTCTGGCCGCCCGGTCTGGATCCTCGCCGACGGCCAGCCGATCTTGGACGAGCAGGGTGAAGTCCGGAACTACATCGTAGTCCAGACGGACATCACCCACCGCAAGCAGGCGGAGGCCGAGCTGCGCGCAGCGCAGGAGGCGGCGGAGCAGGCCAACCGGACCAAGAGCGCCTTCCTCGCCAACATGAGCCACGAGCTGCGCACGCCGATGAACGCCATCATCGGCTACAGCGAGATGCTGATGGAGGAGGCCGAGGACACGGGTCAGGACGCCTTCCTGCCCGACCTGCGCAAGATCCACGGCGCCGGCAAGCACCTCCTCGGGCTGATCAACGACGTGCTCGACCTCTCCAAGATCGAGGCGGGCAAGATGACCCTCTACGTGGAGGCCTTCGGGGTCGCCGAGATGATCGCCGAGACCGCGGCCACCGTGCAGCCGCTCGTGGCCAAGAACGGCAACACCCTCGCCGTCGAGGTCGACCCCGCCGTGGGCCGGATGCGGGCCGACGTGACCAAGGTCCGGCAGACGCTCTTCAACCTGCTCAGCAACGCGGCGAAATTCACCCATCAGGGCCGGATCACCCTCGGGGTCGCGCCCGCGACCCACGAGGGGCGCGCCTGCGTCGCGTTCCGCGTGACAGACACCGGCATCGGAATGACGCCCGAGCAGGTCGGGAAACTCTTCGGGGCGTTCGTGCAGGCGGACGCCTCCACGACCCGCAAGTACGGCGGCACCGGCCTCGGTCTGGCGATCAGCCGCAAGTTCTGCCAGCTGATGGGCGGCGACATCCTCGTCACCAGCCAGCCCGGCCAGGGCACCGTCTTCACCGCGCTGGTCCCCGTCGAGGTCACCGACCCGGCCCCGGCGCCGACCCCCGCGGCAGAGCCGCCCCCGCCCCCGCCCGCGCCGGTCGCGGCCGCCGGCGACGCTTCCGCCCCGCTGGTGCTGGTGGTCGACGACGAGCCGACGGTGGTCGACATCATCAGCCGCAGCCTCGTGCGCGAGGGCTGCCAAGTGCGTTCCGCGGGCAACGGCCGCGACGCGCTCGCCCTCGCCCGCGAGCTCAAGCCGCGCCTCATCACCCTCGACGTGATGATGCCGAGTATGGACGGCTGGTCCGTTCTCACGGCCCTCAAGGCCGACCCAGCCACCCGGGACATCCCGGTGGTGATGATCTCGATCGTGGACGACCGCCAGCTGGGCTTCGCCCTCGGGGCGGCGGATTACCTGACCAAGCCGATCGACCGGGGCCAGCTGGCGGCGATCCTCGCCCGCCACGTGAGCCGCGGAGAGGTGCCGCGGGCGCTGGTGATCGATGACCTGCCGGACAACCGCGCCGTGCTGCGCCACGCCCTTGAGCGCGAAGGCTGGACCGTGGCCGAGGCGATGGACGGCCGGACCGGCCTCGAGGCGTTCGGGCGCCAGCGCCCGGCCTTGATCCTCCTCGACCTGATGATGCCGGTGATGGACGGATTCGAGTTCCTGCGCGAACTGCGGGCCCGCGAGGACGGGCGCGGCGTGCCCGTGGTCGTGGTGACGGCCAAGGAGCTCACCGCCGCCGAACGCGAGACCCTCCGCGCCTGCGTCGAGAACATCGTCCAACGCGATTCGATGACCACCGAGACCCTGCTGGGCGAGATCCGGGCTCACCTCGGCAAGGCGCCCGGGCCGCGGGCCTGAGGTTCAGCCCGCCGACGGCTTCAGCCGCCCGGTCGCGTGACCGGCGGCGCGGCGCAGAGGGTGGTTTTTCACCCGCGCGCCGACCCACCGCAGCGGAAAAGGGGCAAACCGGGATAAAAACCCTCCCGGCATCACCCGAATAGGTGAGATTGGGGTGAACGCGTTTGCGGCGCGAACGCCGGGGCCGCACTCCCCTCGCGACCCCCACCTATGGCGATCGACGGCACCATCCGCGCGGAAGTCCAGGCCTACACCGCCAAGCAGGCGGTGGATGCGCCGTTCGTGGAGGCGCAGCGCCAAGAGGGGCTCTTCCAAGGCCAGAAGGTGCTGGTGACCGATGCCCAATCCGCCGTGGCCAACGCCGCGGAGGAGGTCGGTTCCGTCGTGAGCGAGAAGGTCGAGAAGACGCTATCCCAGCGGAAGGCCGGCTCTAAGGAGGCGCTCCGGAACTCCGCCACGGAGCTGGCGCAGATGTACGTGAACCAGATGGCCGAGCCGCAAGCGGGCCAGAAGCTGCACGCCTTCCTCGACCAACTGAAGAAGATGGGCAACGAGGCGACGGAGCAGGAGATCCGGCAGGCCGTGGGCGAGCACTTCGGGGATTCCTCGGACCAGTACGCCGCCCTCTCCTTCGCCGAGGAGGCCCTGGGACAGGACGGCGCCCTCGCGGGGCTCAAGGCCAAGCTGGGCACGGTCAAGGCGCAGCTGCTGCAGGAGGCGGGCCCGGCCATCCGCTCCGGCCTCAACATCGCCGCGGAGGCCCTGCGTTACGCGGACAAGGGGCTGGAGGGCGCCGCCGCGCTGCGCGACATGTACCGGTTCTCGATCCTGGGCGGCCAGAGCGTCTCTTCCATCTACCTCGCGGTGATGAACCGCTACGGGGCGGAGAAGTTCTCCGACTCGCTGGAGTTCCTGCTCCGGGCCGCCAGCAGCGACCTGGATGGCCGGGTGATGGCCTCCTCCCTCGAGCGCCCCCAGCTGAAGAACGCGGTCGACGACATCTACCACGTGCAGGCCCTGGGTAACACCTACCGCACCCTGAACGACCTGCTGGCGACGACGCGGCGCCTGTTCGCGGCCTGAGCCATGCCGGATGCGCCCTCCCGTCCCGCCCCCGCCGCCGGC
>NEUZ01000012.1 GCA_002304435.1 Opitutia bacterium Tous-C8FEB
CGCGGGTCCTGTGCGGCGAGCAGGCCGGTGTCATCCGGGTGCGCGGACAGGTCGAGGGCCTGGCGCAGCCAGCGGGCCTGCAGCCGGGCCGGCTCCGTCCGCGGGGCGGCGGACCACGCCGCGAGGTCGGTGGCGATGGCGGCGCCGCGGCCGAGCAGCACGCGCCGGGCCTGTTCTTGGGTGTAACCGTCGGGACCGGCGAGGCGGTCGAGGAGCTCCGGGTTGGGCAGCTGCGTGAGGTCGACGCGGGGTAGCGCCGGCCGTCCCTTGTAGGCGATGCGCCAGATGCGGCCGTGCGCCTTGTCGCGGCGCGGGTCGCGGAAATCCACCTCACCGTGCTGGATGATCGGGTTGCTCCAGTCGGCGACGTACAGCGCGCCGTCCGGCCCCATCCGCAGGTCGATCGGGCGGAACGAGGCCGCGGTGGTGCGCAGCAGGTCGGGCAGCTCGCGGGTGACGTAGCCGCTGCCGAGCTCCTCGGCGCGGTAGCGGACGAGGCGGTGGGCGCGGAAGTCCGCGGTGACGAAGTCGCCCTGCCAGTCGTCCGGGAAGTGGCGGCTGCGGATGATCTCGAGCCCGCAGTACTTGGGCGTCGTACCGGGGGTGATGCTGGCGAGGACGCGGCGCGCGGGGGCGAGGGTGCGGTAGGTGGCGCCGGGCACGGCCCAGCTGATGCCAGCGTTGCCCGCGCCGTCCGTGGCGAACGACTGACCGAAGTCGTCGATCTGGTGGCCCCACGTGTTCACCCAGCCGCGGTAACGGACCTCGGTGTGCAGGTTGCGCGGGTCGAGCGCGAAGATGCCGCCGGCGCGCAGGCGGACGACCCCGTGCGGGGTCTCCGCCGTGGTGCGGGTGTAGACGGACTGTGCGAGGTTCAGCCGGCCGTCGACGCCCCAGCGCAGGGTATGGAGGTTGTGGTGGGTGTCCTCGGTGCCGAACCCGCTGAGCACGACGCGGCGCTCGTCCGCCCGGTCGTCGCCGTTGGTGTCCCGGAAATGGAGCAGCTCGGTGCTTTGGGCGACGTACACGCCGCCGTCGCCAACCTCGAGGCCGGTGGGGATGAGGAGGCCATCGACGAAGACGGTGGCTTTGGTCGCGCGGCCGGCGCCGGTGGCGTCCTCGAGGATGAGGATGCGGTCCGTGGCGGCCTGGCCGGGCTCGATCTGCGGGTAGAGCTCGGAGCTGGCGACCCAGAGGCGGCCGCGCGCGTCGAAGTTCATCTGGATCGGCTTGTGGAGGAGCGGATTCTCGGCCCAGAGGGTGACCTCCAGGCCCTCGCCGACCTCGAATTCGGGGCGGGCTTGCGGGGTGAACACGGCCGCGGCGTTGCCGATGCGGCGCGGGAGCTCGGGGACGTCGGCCGGTTGGAGGGCGCGGAGGCGGGCGATGCGCTGTTCCTCGGCGGCGATGAACTCGTCGAACTTCAGCACCTCCGCGGCGTTGCGGCCCTGCTCCCGTTTCCGGAAGCCGAAGATGTACGCCATGTTCGCCGGCCGCGACCGATGGAAGAACCACTCGTTCTTGCGCAAAATCGCCTGGCGCAGGACCTCGCTCCGCGGGCTGGCCCGCCACTCGCCCGCGCCGCCGAGCAGCGCCTCTTCCAGCACCACCGCCAGCTCCCGGTAACCGTCGCCGGTCGGGTGGATGCCGTTGGCGGTGAGCCGCGGGGCCGGCCGCCGGGCCGACAAAAGCTCGAACAGCGGGACGTGCCGCGCCCCGCGTGCCTGCGCCAGCTCCGCCACCACCGCGGCGTACCGGGCGAGCGCGGCGTTGCGCGGCGACGCGTCGGGCCACGGCGCGCCCAGCGCCTCGTGCGGCAGCGGGGAGAGCAGCACCAGGCGCACGCCCGGCGCGACCCGCGCGGCCTCGTCGAGCAGGCGTGCGTAGTCAGTGCGGAACCGGGCCAGGCCGGCCTCGCCGTCGAAGGAGCTGGCCATCCCGTAACCGACGACCAGCACGGTGGGGCGCGTTTCCTCGAGCTGGCGCAGCAGCTGGCGCCAACCCTCGTCCGCCGGCTCGTGGCCCGCCTGCAGCAGGCTCAGGCCGAAGCGCGAGTCGCCCGCCGGAGTGTCGCCGTTCCACCCGAGGTTGCGGAAGGTGAGGTTCCGGTCGGCCGCCCGCGTCGTGAGCATCAGCTCGATCCAGCCGTGGTGTTGCTCGCCCTCGATCAGGCCGTCGCCGAGGAAGGCGACGCGGTCGCCCTCGCGCAGGGCGAAGGGCTCGGGGGTGGCCGCGGCGGCGGCGAGCGGCAGCAGGAGCAGGGACAACAGCGGGAGGCGGAGGCGCATCGGGGAAAAGGGGGTGGCGCGAGATGACGCGGCAGGCGGGGCGGCGGGGCAAGCCCCGAGGCGCACCGCGGCCGGACGGGGTCCGGTGCAGAGTAACAGGTCGTCGACCGGTCTCGGCGCCGCGCGGGCGGCCCCAGAAACCGCCAGGCCGCGGCTCGCGGCGCGGCCGGCGTCGGTCGGGGAGGGCCTCGCGCCTTCGTTGCCGGAGGGCGCGAGGGGCGGCCTTAGCGGCCGTCGTTCCAGAGGATGTGGGTGCCGCTCTTGCCGGCGACGACGATGTCCTTCCAGCCGTTGCCATCGAGGTCGGCCACGCGGATCTGCAGGCCGGTCCCGGGACCGCCGTCGGCGAGCATATGCTTCGAGAAACGGCGCTCGGCGGCATTCCACTTGTAGAGGGCCACGCAGCCGGGCTCGTTGTCGCCCGGGTCGTTGCCGCTGTGGGCGCGCACGCGACGGCCGGTGATCAGGTCAGGCTGACCGTCGCGGTCGAGATCCTCCCAGACGAGGCAGTGGTTTTGGGAGATCTTGTCGTCGATGACGAAGTGGCGCCAGTTGGTGCTGCCGTCCTTATTGGGGTCGCGCTGTTCCTCCCAGTACAGGCCGTAGTTGTGGCCGTGGCCACGGATGATGTCGGCCCGGCCGTCGCCGGTGAGGTCGACCACGATCATCGGGGTGCTGGCGTGCGGCCAGGTCCAGTCCGCGTGGCGGCGCCACGGGCCGGCGGCGATGTTGCCGGCGGGCCGCTCGTACCAGCCGTTGCCGTAGAGGATGTCCTCGCGGCCGTCGCCGTTGATGTCGCCGAAGCCGATGCCGTGGCCGTTCACGAACGGCGCGCCGGGCTGGATCACCCACGGGGCGAGGATGGGCTCGCCCGCCGGGCCCTTCGCGAAGCGGTACGCCATCAGGGCGTTGGCGTGGCCGTAGGAGTTGACCACGTACTCCGGCACGCCGTCGCCGTCGAGGTCGCGCAGGGCGGTCCACTCGTTCTGCATCAGCTTGGTCTCCACCAGGACGTGCTGGCGCCAGGGCGCGGTGCCGGTGAGCCCCGCGGCGCCGGGGTTCTCGTACCAGTACACCTTCGAGTCCATAAACGCGCCGGTGACGATGTCCGGGAAGCCGTCGCCGTTCACGTCGTGCGCGTGCTCGCCGCAGTTGGTGACGTAGTCCTTCCCGAAGGGCTCGAGCTGGCGGAGCTTACGCTTGGCGGTGAAGGCTGGGCCCTCGTACCAGTACTCGCCGGCGCTGATGTCGGGGCGCCCGTCGCGGTTGAAGTCGGCGATGGCGCAGCCCTCGTTGTTGTCCACGTGCAGCTGCTGCACGCGGATCTTGAGGAGCGGGCCGGCGGGGCCGCCCTTCTTGGGCGCGGCGGCGGACAGCGGGAGCGCGAGGGCGAGGAGGGTGAGCAGGGCGGGGGTGCGCATAGGGGAGGCGATCAGACCTTGAGGTCGAGTTCCCAGCCGGACCGGTAGGTGCGGCGGAGGAGGCGGTTGGCGGCAGCGGAGTTGAGGACGCGGAGGCGGCCGGAGTCCCACTGGAGGATGTCGCCGGGCTGGCGGATGGCGACGGTGCCGAGGATGACGGCCTCGGCCATCGGGCCGGAGCGGGCGAAGTCGGAGTCGGCGGGCGTGCGGTTGAGGCAGGCGTCGACGAAGCCGTGGTAATGGCTGGGACCGGTGAGGTTCGGGCGGGTGAGCGAGGCGAACTTCGGGGCGGGGTGGAGGCGCGGGCCGGAGGTGTGCGGGAGGAGCAGCGCGCCCTCGGTGCCGACCACGAGGGCCGCCTCCTCGGGGTATTTGGCGAAGCCGAGCTCGCGGGCGATCGCCTGCGCCTCGGCGGGCGGGAAGAACTCGCCGTCAAACCACTCCACGGTGAAGTCCGGGCCCTCCGTGGCGGCGTTGCCGGGGAACTTCCACGTGATGTGGTTGCCCTGCGGCCAGGTCTCGGCGCGCCGGGCCGGGGCGGTGCGCCAGGAGGACTGCACGTCGGCGGTGACGGTGCGCGGGGCGGTGAGGCCGAGGCCCTTCCAGACGGCGTCGAAGATGTGACAGCCGATGTCGCCGGACCAGCCGGTGCCAAAGTCCTGCCACGAGCGCCAAGTGGTACGGTGGTAGACCTTCGGTGCGTAGGGCCGGGCGGGCGCGTTGCCGAGCCAGAGGTCCCAAGCGAGCGAATCCGGCGGTGGGGTGGTCTCCGCGGGGCGTGGCCCCTCGAGGCGGTAGCGGCCGGCAGTCGAGCGGTTGGAGCAAAGATAGGCGCGCCGCGCCTTGCCGATCACGCCGGTGCGGAGCAGGTGCACCGCGAGGCGGTCGCCCGGGCCCCCGGCGTGCTGCGTGCCCAGCTGCGTCGTTACGCCCGCGGCGGCCGCGGCGAGGGTCAGCGCGCGGCACTCGGCGACGTCGTGCGCCATCGGCTTCTGGCAATAGACGGAGATTCCGCGGCGGATCGCGGCGAGCGCGACCACGGCGTGCATATGGTCCGGGATCGAGACGTTGCAGGTCTCGAGGGCGTCGCCCTCCTTCGCGAACAACTCGCGCCAGTCGGTGTAGGTGCGCGCGTCCGGGAACTTGCGCTTCGCGGCGGCGAGCAGGGTCGCGTCGGTGTCGCAGAGCGCGGTGACGCGCAGGCGCGGGTGGGTGCGGAGCTGGTCGAGGTCGGTGCCGCCCATCCCGCCCGCGCCGATCGCGGCGTGGCGCAAAATGCCATCCCGCGGCACGGGGCGGCGGCTGGTGGTGGCGCAGCCGGCGGCGAGCCCGAGGGCGCCGAGGGCGGCGAGGGAGAGGAATTCCTTGCGGGGGAGGGGAGGAGGCGTCGGGGGCATCAGGGGTGCCCCGACGTTTTGCCCGCCGCGCGGGCGGGGCGAGCGAAAAACCGTCAGTTGAACCCGGCCGGCGGCGGCTGCGCGTGGAAGTCGGGCGTGGTGGGAAACTCGCGCATCGGCGTGTGGAAGACGCGCGTCGCGCTCGCAGAGATCGGGGGCACGATCCAGTCCCAGCGCGCGGACACCGCCCGCCCGGCCGCCTCCTCGCGGGTGCAGAAGCGGAGGAACTCCTCCGAGGCGCTGTGGTGGTCGACGAGCGTGACGCCGGCGGCGGCGAACGAGTGGAGCACGGCGGCGTTCAGCTCGAGCAGGGCCCGGTCCTTCCAGAGCGTGCGGGGGTGGCGGCGGTCGAGGCCGAGGAGGTCGGCCACGGCGGGCAGGAGGTTGTAGCGGTCCGCATCCGCGAGGTTCCGCGCGCCGATCTCGGTGCCCATATACCAGCCGTTGAAGGGGGCGGCCGGGAAGTCCGTGCCGGCGGCGTGAAAGCGCATCCCGCTGACCACGGGCACGGCGTACCAGCGCAGGCCGAGGCGGGCGAAGCCGGGGAGGGTAGGGTGCTCAAGGGGCACCTCGCGGACGAGTCCGGCGGGCAGCGGATAGAGGTGCGGCTTCCCGTCGCGCCCCGAGAGGATCCACGGCAGCAGGTCGAAGGCGGTGGGCGCGCCCGGCGGCGCCCAGCCGAGACGGCGGGCGAGCCGCGTGAGCGCCGCGTTCGCCGGGTCGCCGAGGATGCCGCCCTCCGGCTGGGGGTGACCGGCGTAGCCGCAGAGCTGGGCGTTCCAGATGCGGGGCGCGGGCCCGCCGGGACGGTCCGGCGGCGCGAAGACGGTCAGGTAGGAACGGACGGCGCCGTCCCCCTGCGCCAGCGTGAGGTGTTCCTGGAGGCTGGCGGCGAGGTCGTCCGGATGCTCGAGGCCGCGGCGGTCGCGGACCTGGAGGCTGCGCCAGTGCAGCCGGCCGATGCAGCGGGCGTGGTTCCGCCACGCGATGCGGCCGGCCCAGGTCAGCTCCGCGGCGGTCAGGGGCGCCGGCTCGCCCGCGGCGAGGGCGGCGGCGAGGCGGGCGCGGTGCTCGGGCTTCACGCCGCCCGGGTGCGCCTCCGCGAGGAAGGCGAGCTCGGCGTCCGGATCCGCCGGGGCGGCCGCGAGGGCGGGGGCCGGCGCGGCGGCAGCGTGGAACGGGCAGGACGACATCGCGGGGAGCGAACCCGCTTCACGGCGCGGCGCAAGGCGCGGCGCATCCGCCGGTTGCCAAGCGGGCGGCGCCGCGTTTCCTCCGTCCGATGGATCCCGTCTCCCACGCCGTGCTCGGCGCCAGCCTCGCTCAGGCCGCCTGCGGGCGTCGCCTAGGGCGCACGGCCGCGCTCGCCGGCCTCGTGGCGGGCGTGCTGCCCGACGCCGACGTGTTCATCCGCAGCGCGGCGGATCCGCTCGTCGCGGTGGCCGCGCATCGCGGTTTCACCCACGCCCTCGCCTTTGTCCCCGTCGGGGCGCTGGTCGCCGTCCTACCCTGGCTGCTCTGGCCCGCCGCCCGCGCCGGCGGCCGCGGCTGGACCCTGTGGTTCGCGGCCGTGCTCGCCTACCTCAGCCACATCCTGCTCGACGCCGCGACCAGCTACGGCACCCAACTGTTCTGGCCGTTTTCGGACCAGCGCGCCGGGTGGGACTGGATCGCGGTGGTGGACCCCGCCTTCACCGTGCCGCTCGCCGTGGGCCTCGTTTGGGCGCTCCGCCGGCGGTCGGCCGCGCCGGCCGTCGCGGGGCTGGCGTGCGCGCTCGCCTACCTCGGGCTCGGCGTCGTTCAGCACGGCCGCGCCGAGGCGGCGTTGCGTGAATTGGCCGCGCGCCGCGGGCACGCCCCGGTGCGCCTCGAGGTGATGCCCACCCTCGCCAACCAGCTGGTCTGGCGGACCCTCTACGAGCACGGCGGCCGGATCCACAGCGACCGGGTGCGCGTAGGCTGGACCGGCACGGTGACCCTGCGCGAGGGCTGGTCCTTGCCGCTCGCGGGTCCGGCGGACCTCACCGCCGCCGAGCGGGCGCGCGATACGCGGGGCTCGTTCGCGCGTTTCGCCTGGTTCTCGGAGCAGTGGGTGGCGCGTAGCCCCGGGGACCCGACCGTGCTGGCGGATATGCGCTACTCCCTCTCCGCGGAGGCGTTCGATCCGATCTGGGGCATCCGGTTCACGCCGCCGGGCGCGCCCGCCGAAGTCGAGTGGATCAATCGCTCGCGCGAGCGGCGGATCGATCTGGGCGGAATGTGGCGCGAGATCGCGGGACAGTGACTTCGCCCTTGCGGAGGTCCCGCACGCCGCGATTCGCTGCGCCCGTGAAAATCCCCGCCCCGTCCGCCCTTCTCCGCTTCCTTCCCTTTTTGCTCGCCGCCGCGGCGCACGGCGCGGTCGGCGTCGGCGCGCCACCCCTTGCGGGCGCCGAGGTCATCCTCGATGGTTCCCGCGAGATGCTCGACGCCAAGTGGACTTACTGGGCGGGCCCCCGCTTCGCCTCCGCGCTGCCGATCAAGTGGAAGGTCGTGCCCGATCCGGTGGACCGCGGCACCGTGGTGCAGACGGATGACCCGAACGTCCCGCGCGGCCGTTTCGGCGCGGCGGACATCGTGACCAAGAAGGCGTACCGCGACTTCCGCCTCCACGTGGAGTTCTGCGTGATGAATGAGGGCGGCAACAGCGGCGTTTACCTGCAGAACCGCTATGAGATCCAGATCCAGGACGGCGATGCGACCAAGCACGGGATGGGCTCGGTGATCAACGAGACCGAGTCCCCCTATTTCCTCTACCGCGGCCTGCGCCAGTGGAACGCGTACGACATTCAGTTCCGCGCGGCCCGCTTCCGCGACGGCAAGCTGGTGGAGAAGGCGCGGGTCACGGTCTACTTCAACGGGGTGAAGGTCCACGCCAACCAAGAGATCAATCAGGTCTGGGGCGGCGCGAACTCGGGGATCGACGGCGGCAACGATGGCGGCAAAGGGATCACCGACACGCCCGGCGGCCTGAAGCTGCAATGCGAAGGCCACGACGTGCGTTACCGAAACATCTGGATCAAGGAACTGGATCTGGCGCGGCCGAACACCCAGTTCTCCCGGGACAACTGAGTCGCGGGGCGGACACCATCGCCGATGCCGTCGCGCCGCCCGCGTGCCGCCCTCCTCACCCGGGCCGCCGGGATCGTGCTGGCGTGCTCCGGCGCCGCTCTCGGCCATGCGCAGGTGGCTCCCGGGCCCCCGGCGGCCGGCGCGGTCGCGGAGCCGCCCGTGGTGCTGACGCCGGTGGATGTACGGGAGCGGCTGCCTGAGCGCGGGGTGGAGCCCGCGGCCCTCGGCTCGCCCGAATCCCAACTGCGCGACCCCGTGTTCGCCAGCGACCTGCTCTCGCCGGAAACGCTCGAGGAGGATCCCGCCGGCGCGGAGCTGCTCGCCGAGATGGGCCTGATCGCCAACCCGTCGCCGGTGGAACTCGCGACCGGCGACAGCCGCGTCGGCCTCCGTGGTTTCCCGACCCCTTTGCTGAGCAACGGCTTTGTCCGCCAGGGCGGCATCGACCTGCTCAACACCGGCCGCACCTTCGTCATCCAGGGCGCTCTCGTCCCCGTCCTCGGCCGCGGTGCCCCGGGCGGAATCCAGGATTACTGGACCAACCGGCCGCGGACGACGCCGAGCCGCACCTTTTCCGCCGCCGTCGGCTCGCTCGACCGGCAGTCGGCGTCCTTCGAATGGCACGGACTGACTGTGCCGCAGAAGGCGTGGCACCGCGTCGCGGCCGATTGGAGCCGCAAGGCCGGACCCGAGCAGTACGCGCTGTCCGAGACGCGGGCGCTCAGCGGCGCGGTCTCGTGGCGGCACGGGCCGGACGCGAGTACGCTGGTGGCGGTGGATTTCTCGCAGCTGCACGCCACGCCCGGCGCGGGCATCCCGGACTACCGGGTGGCACCGGGCGCGCGGATCGTCGGACCCTTCGGGCCGCTCGCCGGCTTCAACGCGCAGGGGCCCCACGCGGGCGTACGCCGCCGCAGCGTGGTGGCGGGGGCGATCCTCGAGGCGCGGGTCCACCCGCAGGTGATCGTGCGGGCGGGCGCCGAGGCCTGGTGGCGGCGGATCGAACAGGACCGGTTCACCACCGGCCTGCTTAACCTCGCGACGGACCGCTTCGAGGGCATCCGGGAACCGATCCACAGCGAGCAGCCGCAGCGGGCCCGCGTCGTCCGCGCGGACGCCACGGCGCGTTTCTCGCTCGCGGGGACGGAGCACAAGCTGCTCCTCGCGCTTAGCCACACCGAGGCTGAAAACCGGCGGGAAGAGCGCGCGCTGCCGGTCGCCGCCCGCAACGCGCTGCCCGCCACGGTCCGCACCTTCAATCCGTTCGCCCCGGATTATACCACCGTCCCCTACGACCGCGCGGGCTTCGACCGCTTGCTCGCCGACCGCGTGGAGCGCACCCGCTTCACCGCCCTCGAAATCAGCGAGCGAATGAGCCTCGCCCGCGGCCGCACTGTCCTCACCGGCGGCCTCCGCCAGGACCTCGTCGGCCTCCGCGTCACGGACCGTCGCCCGGGGGTCGCCGCCAACCTGGCGCGGGTGCGGGACGGGGTCGACGAGCTTACCTGGCACCTCGGCGTCAACCACCAAGCGGTACCGAGCCGGCTCCTGTTGTTCGCCACCACGAGCACCGCGTTCAACCCCTCGACGCGCGTGGACGCCCGCACGGGGCAGATCCAGGGCAACGAGACCACTTTCGGCTACGAGGCCGGTGGCAAGGCGCGCCTTGTGGGGGGCCGGCTCGACCTGACCGCGGCGGCCTTCACCTTCGTCAACCGCGACATCTCGCGCCGGAACCCGCTCTACGGCGATCCCTTGCAGGACGCGAACCACACCCAGCCGCAGTTGGTCGCGGCGGGCGAGGAACGCTTCACCGGCGGCAAGCTCGAGGGCCGCTGGCGGGTGACCCCCGCGGTCTCGCTGTCGTTTGTCGGCTCCCACGTGCGCGCCGTGACCACCGCGTCGCCCGACCTACCGGAGGAAGTCGGACGCCGGCTGTCGCGCTTCCCGCCGTACAATGCCGCCCTGTCCGCCTCCTACGCGCTGCCGGAGGGTCGCTGGCGCGGACTCAGCCTCAGCGGCAGCTGGGCCTACCTGTCGGACTTCACCGCTTATTACGCGGACCGGCAGCGGTTTGGCCTTGAATACCCGGGCTACGGGCTCGTTCACCTCGGCGCCAGCTACAGCCTTCGCGCGGCCAACCGCACCCACTCCTTCGGCCTGACGATTCGCAACGCCCTCGACCGCGACCTACTCGCGTCGCACGACCGGCTCGGCGCCGAGCGCGAGTTCGGCGCCTCGTACCGGGTGACTTTCTGACGCGGCGGCGCTTTTCCCGTAACGCCGGGGCCCCGGGATCGTCTCGCTCCCCGCGATGCCCGTTCTGTCCTTCCGTCCGCTGCCGTCGCCCGCTTCCGGGTTTGAACTGACGTTTTCGTCACGACGAAATCTTGCGCACGGCCGGCGCGTGGCGTGAACTCCGGGTCCCTGGCCGGACGCCTTGGTCCCGGCCCGGGCCCCCTCCTTTTACCCTGTGTCTCGCCCTTTCCTGTCTCGTCCCTGCCTCCGCCTGACCGTGCCGCTGCTCGCGCTCGGGTGGGCGGCCTGCAGCCGCACGCCGCCCCCGCCAGCGCCGGCTCCCGCGGCCCCCAAATCTACGGTCGCCTCCGTTGCCGCGACCGCCCCTGCGACCAAGACGGCCTCGACCGCGCCCGCAGTGAAGGACGGCGCGCGTCCTATCGGCCCCGGCCCCGGCCCCGGCTCCTCCGGCCGCCGATCCAGCGAGGCGGAGCGCGAGCGGCAGCGCCAGACTGCGGCGGAGATGGTCCCGGTTGAGACCGCGCTGGTGAGCCGCGGTCCGATTTCCGCCTTCCTGACCTTTAACACCACGCTCGAGACCGAGGCGATGGTCGACATTTACCCCCAGACCACGGGCCAAGTGGAGGCGCTCCTCGTCGAGGAGGGCAAGCTGGTGCAGGAGGGCGAGGCCCTGCTCAAGATCGAGGACCGGGAACTGCGGGTGGATATGGAGGAGAGCCGCGCGAACTTCGAGCAACTGGAGCGTAACTTTGCCCGCACGCAGGACCTGTTCGCGCGGAAGCTCATCAACGCCCAGGACTTCGAGACGCAGAAGAACGCGCTCGAGCTGGCCCGCCTGCGGTACGAACGCGCCCGGCTGCGCCACGCCTACACCACGGTGCGCGCGCCCTTCGCCGGCGTCGTCGCCTCGCGCGAGGCGCAGGTCGGGGCCCGCGTCTCGGCCAACAGCCGCCTCTTCTCGCTCGTGAAGCTCGATGAGACCGTCGCCAAGGTATTCGTCCCCGGCCGCTACCTGCCGATTGTCGCCGAGAACCAGCCCGCCGTCGTCACGTCCGAGTTCTTGCCCGACCGCACGTTCCGCGGCTGGGTGAAGCGCATCAGCCCGGTGATCGACCCGAAGAGCGGTACGTTTAAGGTTACGGTGGGCGTCAGCGGCGAACGGCCCGGCGACCTGCCGCCGGGGCTCTTCGTCAACGTGCGCATCATCACCGACACTCGGCCCGAGGCGGTCCTGATCGCCAAGCGCGCCGTCGTCTACGAGGGCGGCGAGCGGTACGTCTTCGCGCTGGTCAACGACCGGGTGGTTAAGCGCAAGCTGGCCGCCGGCTACGAGGACCCGGAGCACGTCGAGGCGCTCTCCGGCTTCGAGGTCGGCACGCCCGTGGTGGTCCTCGGCCAGAGCGGCCTCAAGGACGGCTCCCTCGCGCGCTCGGTCAACCAGCCTGTCCTCACCGCCCCCGGTGCCCCCGTGGTGCCCACCGGCGCCACCACCGGCAATGGTGGGACTGGCGGTAACGGCGGCGCCGCCACCCGCCCCTGAGCCCGTGACCCGCCCGTTCGCCCGCCGCCGCCCCCGATGAAACCGCCGGCCGGCCCCGCGCCCGAGTCCTCCCACTTCGCCATCGTGGTGCGGCGCCCCGTTGCCATTTTGATGGTCACCTTGGCCATCGGGGTTTTCGGCTTCGTCTCCTACCAGCGTCTCGCCCTGACGCTGATGCCCGAGATGAGCTACCCGACGCTCACCGTGCGCACGCTCTACCCGGGCGCCGCGCCGGAGGATATGGAGAACGTCGTCGCCCGGCCGCTCGAGCAGCAGCTCGGCGTCGTGCCTAAGCTGGTCTCGATCAGCTCCGTCTCCAAGGCCGGGCAGTCTGACGTCATCCTCGAGTTCCAGTGGAAGACGGATATGGACCTCGTGGCGCAGGAAGTCCGCGAGAAGATCGACCGCCTGCGGTTGCCCGACGGCGCGCAGCGGCCGCTTTTGCTGCACTTTGACCCCTCGCTCGACCCGATCCTTCGCGTCGGGCTCTCCGGGCCCCAGTCCCTCTATGAGCTCCGGTACCTAGCGGAGCGTGACGTGAAACGGCGCATCGAGGCGCTGCCCGGCGTGGCCGCGGTGCAGATCAAGGGCGGCCTCGAGGAGCAGTTCCTCGTGGCGCTCGAGGAAGCCAAGCTCTCGGCCCTCAAGCTCGACATCAGCCAGATCGCCCAGCGGCTGCAGCAGGGGAACGTCAACCTCTCCGGCGGCCGCCTCAACGAGGGCCAAGTCGAGTACCTGATCCGCACCCTCAACGAGTTCCGTTCTCTCGAGGAGATCGGGCAGCTGATCGTGGGCCGGCAGAACGGCGTGGATGTGCGCCTGCGGGACGTCGCGGCGATTACCCGCTTCCACGAGGACCGCCAGGTCATCACCCGCGTCAACGGCCAGGAGAGCGTCGAGATTGAGATCTACAAAGAGGCGGACGCCAACGTGCTGGTCGTGGCGGAGACGGTGCGCACCGCCCTGCTGGGCACGCCGGAGCAGCAGGAGTACGTGGCGTCGCTGAAGGACGGCGAGGCCGGGCCGACGGGACCGGACCTCGGCAAGGCTCGCGTGGCCGCCAAGGGTCCGCCGGCGAAGAAGCGTCCCGTCGAGACCGGAAGCACCGCGGACCGTTCGCGGGCGCAACGGCTGCTGGACCACCGGAGGCTGACCGACTTCCTCGCCTTCCAATTGCCCGGGGGCGTCTCGCTGCAGGTGCTCTCCGACCAGTCGGTTTTCATCAAGAACTCGATCGACGAGGTGCGGGGCAACGCGGTGCAGGGCGGCCTGATCGCGGTGATCGTCCTGTACCTGTTCCTGCGGAACCTGCCGCAGACGCTGATCATCGGCCTGACGATCCCGATCTCGATCCTCGCGACGTTCGCGCCGATGCACCTTTCGGGGATCACGCTCAATATCATCTCGCTGGGTGGGCTCGCGCTCGGGGTGGGCAACCTAGTCGATAACGCGATTGTAGTGCTCGAGAGCGTGTTCCGGTGCCGGGAGGAGGGCGACGACCCGGTGCGGTCGGTCGTCCGCGGCACCAGCGAGGTCGCGATGCCCGTGGTCGCCTCGACGCTCACGACCGTGGCGGTGTTCTTCCCGATTGTGTTCGTCGAGGGCGTGGCCGGGCAGATGTTCGGCGACCTCGCCTTGGCGGTGGTGTTCTCCCAGATCGCTTCGCTGATCGCCGCGCTCTACCTGATTCCGATGCTGGCCGGGGTGGTGGCCGGCGGCTCCTCCGGGCTCGCCGTCTCGGGGGCCGAGCTGGCGCGCGCCGCCTTCTTCCGCTTCCCCCCCGCGCCCGCGGCGGGTGCGGCCCGGCTAGGCTACCCGTTCCGGCTCCTCGTCCACCTCGCGCTGCGCGCGGCCCTCGCGGGCGCCGTCTTCCTCGCCGCGGTCCTGAAGGCCGTTCTCACCGCCGCCGCGGTCGTGCCCGCCGCGCTGGCGGGTCTCGGCCTGCTGTTTCGGGGCGGCCCCGCCACGGCCGGCCGCGCCTGGACCGCGTTGGCCAGCTGGGCGTCCGCCGACCGACTCGGCGCCTGCGCCGGGCACGCCGTCTGGCCCGGGATGCTTGCGTTCAGCGCCCCCGGGCGGCTCGGCGCCAGCCTCACCCGGATCGCCGTTTGGCTCGTCGCCCGCCCCCGCGGCTGGATCCCCGTGCGCCTGGCGCCGGCTCTCGTGGGCACCGCCTTCCAGGTCGCCCGGGCCGCCACGGAACTCGTCCTCCGCGTCGCCGGTACCGCCTTGCAGGCCCT
The DNA here is from genome assembly GCA_002304435.1 of Opitutia bacterium Tous-C8FEB. GTDB lineage: Bacteria > Verrucomicrobiota > Verrucomicrobiia > Opitutales > Opitutaceae > ER46. The sequence goes on from NEUZ01000012.1 coordinate 14,257, forward strand.
GCTGCTTTCCCTCGCCGTTGTGCTGCTCGGCCTCGGCCGCTTGGTCGGTTTCACCCTTGGCCCGGGCACTCGCTCCGGCCTCCGCTCGTTCGAGCGCGCCAACGACTGGCTCCAGCGCCGCTACCCGCCGTTTCTCCGGGCCGCCCTCGGCCATCGCCTCGCGATCCTCGGCGGTTCCGTCGCGGCCATCGTCGCCAGCGGCGTGCTCGTGCTGCCCCGCGTCGGCAGCGACCTCATCCCGGTCGTCCATCAGGGCGAGTTCTACCTCGATGTCACCCTCCCCATCGGCACGCCGATCGACCGCACCGCGGCGCTCGCGGAGCGGATCGACGAGGTCGTGCGAGCCGAGGAGGTCGTCGCCCGCACCTCCGTCAGCGTCGGCGTTGAGGAGGGGGCCAACACCGCGATCGACGGCGGCGAGCACACCGCGCGCCTCACCGTGCGCCTGCTGCCCGGCTCCGCGCCGGAGACCGAGGTTGCCCTGATCGAGCGCATCCGCGCCGCGTTCCAAGACCTGCCCGACCTCAAGCTCGAGGTCCGCTACCCTTCGCTCTTCAGCTTCAAGAGCCCCGTCGAGATCGAGATCCGCGGCCACGACCTCACCCTGCTCAAGCAGACCTGCCGGGAGGTGGAGGCCGTGCTGGCCGCGCAGGTGCCCGACCTAGTCGACGTGCGCTCCAGCCTCCAGGCCGGCCACCCAGAGATCCAAGTCGTTTACCAGCGCGACCGCCTTGCGGAACTCGGACTCAATCTCCGCTCCGTCGCCGACCTCGTGCGCAACAAGGTCCAAGGGCGCACGGCCACTGCCTTCCGCCAAGAGGACCAACTGATCGACATCGTCGTGCGCCTGCGCGAGCAGGACCGCCTCGGCCTCGAGGAACTGCGCCGGCTCGTGGTCAACCCCAACGGCGCCGTGCCCATCCCGCTCTCCGCCGTCGCCACGCTCACCGTCACCGAGGGTCCGAGCGAGATCCGGCGGGTCGACCAGCAGCGCTGCGCGGTGATCACCGGCAACCTGCGCGGTGCCAGCCTCTCGGCGGTCTCCCAGGACATCGTCAACGCCCTCGAGGGGATGCAGCTGCCCCCCGGCTTCGCCTACGGGCTGGCCGGCCAGAACAAGGAGATGAAGACCTCCCTCAATAGCCTGCTCCTCGCGTTCGGCCTCGCCGTCTTCCTCGTCTACATCGTGATGGCCAGCCAGTTCGAGTCCCTGCTGCAGCCGCTGCTCATTATGACCACCGTGCCCCTCGCGATGGTCGGCGTGGTGGTGGTGCTCTGGCTGGCCGCGATCCCGGTCACGATTATGGTCTTTCTGGGCCTGATCCTGCTCGTGGGTATTGTGGTCAACAACGCCATCGTGCTCATCGACTACACGAACGTCTTGCGCGAACGTGGGGTCCCCAAGGGTGAGGCGATCGTCGAGGCCGGCCGCGCCCGCCTGCGGCCCATCCTGATGACGGCCCTGACCACCGTTGTCGGCCTGATCCCGATGGCCCTCGGCCTCGGCGAGGGCGCCGAGATCCGCGCCCCGATGGCCATTACGGTCATCGTCGGCCTCTCGAGCGCCACCGTCCTCACCCTCGTTGTCATCCCGATCCTCTACGCCCAGTTCACCCCCGACCGCGCCTCCCGCCCCGCGACCGCCGGCGGCGGGGCCGGCGAGGCCGCCCCGGCTGACCGATGAGCCGCGAGCCTCTCACCACCGCGATTCCCCGCTTCTCCGTCTCCCGGCCGGTGACGGTCGTGATGCTGCTCGCGACCATCATCGTGGTCGGCTACATCGCTTACGACCGCATCCGCCTCTCCCTCTTCCCTGAGGACCTCGAGGGCAACCAGCTCCACGTCAGCGTCACCTACCCGAACGCCTCGCCGCGCGACATCGAGGAAAAGATCACCCGCAAAATCGAGGATATCATCGGCACGGTCCCCGACGTCAGCCGGGTCACCAGCTACGCCAGCCCGGGCTACTCGTACACCCGCGTCGAGTTTCGCACCGGCACGCGACTGCGCGAGGCCTACGCGGCGGTCAGCGACCGGATGGACCGGGTGAAGCCGCTGCTGCCCGACGACGTCGACCGCATTTACGTTCGGCGCTACGATCCCTCCAGCGAGCCGATGATGAATCTCGTCGCGCAGGTGCCGCGCGAGATGGACGACGCGGCCTACCGGATGGAGCACTTCGTCAAACCGGTGCTCCAGCGCATCGACGGGGTGGGTAATGTCGACATCTGGGGCGTGCAGTCTCGGGAGATTAGCATCGACCTGATCGACGAGCGCATCCGCAGCCACCGGATCAACGTGACCGCGATGTTGGGCGCCTTGCGCGGCCAGAACCTTGCCCTCGGCGGAGGCCACGTGATCGAGGCCGGGCGGAAGGTCTACGTCCGCTCGCTCGGCCGCTTCACCTCCCTCGACGAGATCCGGGAGGTGATGATCGACCCGGTCCGGCGCCTGCGGCTGGGCGACGTTGCGACCGTCTCCTTCCGACAGCCCCGCCGGGAGTGGGTGTACCGCGTGGACGGCCAGCCCGCCATCGGCCTCCAGATCACCCGCGACTCGACCGGCAACATCGATCGCATCAGCCGCGAGGTCCGGGCCGCGCTGCCGGAACTGCAGCGCCTGCCCCAGCTCGAGGGCGTCAACTTCGAGATCTTCAGCGATCAAGGCCGTGACGTCCGCGACGCGATCGCCCACCTCGAGGACGCGGGCCTCTGGGGGGGCATCTTTGCGGCCCTGATCCTCTACCTCTTTCTCCGCGCCCCGCGGATGACGGCGATCCTCACGCTCTCCATCCCCCTCTCTCTGCTCTGCACCATCATCGTGCTCTTCTTTATGGGTTGGTCGCTCAACCTGGCGACGATGATGGGCCTGCTCCTCGCGGTGGGGATGGTCGTGGATAACGCCATTGTCATCGTTGAGAACATCTACCGGCTGCGGCAAGAGGGGATGGAGGGCCGACAGGCCTCGATCCAGGGCACCGGCGACGTCGGGCTCGCCGTGGTGATGTCCACCTGCACGACCGTGGTGGTATTCCTGCCGCTGATTTTGATGGGGCGCGGCCACGAGTTCTCGTTCTGGATGTTGCGCATCGGCGTCCCGGTGATCGTCTCGCTCGTCGCCTCCTTGTTCATCGCGCTGGTTTTCGTCCCGCTCGCGGCGCAACGGATGTCCCGGGGGCAGCGCCATCAGGATCTCGCCGTGGTCACCTGGCTCCGGGACCGGTACACGCGCGCGCTGCGCTGGACGCTCACCCATCGGGTCGACGCCGCGATCGTGGCCCTCGCGGTCCTCGCCTCGCTGTGGATCCCCTATCAGGCGGTCCCGCGCTCCACGAGCGGCCTCCTCGGCCGTAGCTCCGGGCGCTCGATGCACCTCTACTACGACCTGCCGAGCGGAAATACCTTGGAGCAGACGGACGCCTTCTTCGCCCGCGTGGAGGCGTTCATCCGGCAGCACCAGGACTTCTACGGCATCGAGCGCATCGAGACGCGCTTCCGCAACAACAACGGTCGGATCCAGCTCAAGCTGCGCCAGAAGGTCAACGACGCCTGGTACGTGGCCGCCTGGGAGAACCTCCTCCTCTCGCTCGACCTCAGCCCCCCTGCGATGGACCGCAACGCGATCGAGGTCCACCTGCGCGACAACTTCGAGCTGCCGCCGGGCATCATCTGCCGCTCGATCGCCCGCAACTCCGGCGCGCCGCAGGACAGCGTGATCAGCTTTAGCATCTTCGGCGAGGACACGACCACGCTGATCGGCCTGGCCGAGGAGGCCGCGCGCCGCCTCGGCACGATCCCGGGAATGCTCTCGGTCGACACCGATATGGAGCGCGGCGGGCAGGAACTCCGCATCACACTCGACCGCGACCGCTCCCGCCGGCTCGGCATTAACCCGCAGGAGGTCTCCGGCGCCATCAGCAACACGATCCGCGGCCTCGAGGTGGGCCGGATGCCCGTGCCCGATGGTCGCGAGGTCCGGATTTACGCGCAACTTGGCGAAGTCGAGCGGACCCGCATCGACGACGTGAAGACGATGGCCTTCCCCTCAGAGGCCGGGGTCGAAATCCCGCTTGAGAGCCTTGCCGACCTCTCGATCGGCAAGGCGATGAGCACCATCTACCGCGAGTCGCGCCAGACCGTGATGCGCATCACCGCCCGCGTGCCGCGCCAAGACTTCCGCACGCTCAACCTAGCGATCGATAAGGCGATGGCCGGCTTCGACCTGCCCCGCGGCTACCGCTTCGACCGCGGCAGCTACTTCTCCTCCGGCGGCCAGTCGGAGGCCGCCCTCCGCTTCGCGCTCACCCTCGCCGTTATTTTCGTCTTCCTCCTGATGGGCCTCCTCTTCGAGTCCTTCATCCTCCCGCTCGCCGTCCTCATCGCGGTGCCGTTCTCGCTCCTCGGCGTCTACTGGACCCTCCACCTCACCAAGACCCCGCTCGACCTGATGGCGACGATCGGGATCGTCATTCTGGTCGGGGTCGTGGTGAACAACGCCATCGTCCTGATCGACCTTGCGAACCGGCTGCGGGCGGAGGGAGTGGAGCGGCTCACAGCGCTGCTCGAGGCGGGTCGCCAGCGCTTCCGGCCCATCCTGATGACCACCCTCACCACGGTCTGCGGGATGATCCCGATGGCGGTCGGCAACTCGAAGATCGTCGGGGTGCCCTACGCCCCGCTCGGCCGCACGATGGTGGGCGGCTTGCTCGTCTCCGCGTTGCTGACCCTGGTGGTGGTCCCACTCCTCTACAGCCTGCTCGACGACCTCCGCGAGCACGCGGGGCGGGTCTGGCGCGCCGCCCGCGCGGGCGGGGCCCTGCCTGGGGCCGAGACCACCCCCGGGGCCGCAGGCTCCCTCGGCCGCGCTGACCGGGCGGACTGAGCGGGCGGCCTCGCCCCCCATCGGCGCATTGCCTCCGCGCTCCGCGGGGCCCAGCGTTCCGGCGTCACCCCGCCCCTCGATGCCGACCCCGACCTCGCGCCGCCGCTTCCTCGCCTCCTCGACCTCCCTCGCCGCCGCCGCCCTCGCTGGCCCCACGGTGGTTTCCGCCGCCGATGCCCGCCGGCCCGCCCTGCTCGGGGGTACCCCCGTGCACACCGGCCCCTGGCCCGCGTGGCCGGTCTGGGATCCCGCGTGGGAGGAGGACTTCCTCCGCGTCTGCCGCAGCGGCCGCTGGAACGCCGCCGGCGGTGGCCCGTTGGCCGATTTCGAGCGCCGCTGGGCCGCCCTCCTCGGCGCCCGCCGCTGCCTCGCCACCTCCAGCGGCACCACCGCGCTCATCACGGCCCTCCACGTGCTCGGCATCGATGCGGGCGACGAGGTCATCGTCTCCCCCTACACCTTTGTCGCGACCTACAACGCGATCCTCGCGCACAAGGCCCTGCCGGTCCTCGCCGACACCGATCCCGCGACGCTGAACGTGGATCCCGCCTCGATCGCCTCCCGGATCACGGACCGGACGCGTGCGATCGTCCCGGTGCACATCTTCGGCCTGCCCTGCGAGATGGACCCGATTAACGCACTCGCCCGCGCCCGCGGCCTGCGGGTGCTGGAGGACGCCTGCCAGGCGTGGCTCGCCGAGTACCGCGGCCGCAAGTGCGGCACCCTCGGCGACCTCGGCTGCTTCAGCTTCCAGCAATCCAAGCACATCCCGGCGGGGGAGGGCGGCGCCATCACCGGGATGGACGAGGACCTCGTCGACCGCTGCAACTCCTTCCACAACTGCGGCCGCTCCGTGGGGCGTTTCCAGGGCAACGGCTGCTTCACTCGCGGGAGCAACTTCCGGCTCACCCAGTTCCAGGGCGTCCTGCTGCTCCGACAGGTCGAGAAACTCGTCGCCGAGACCGCGCGGCGGCGCGAAGCGGCCGATTACCTCAACGCGCGCCTCGGGACGATCCCCGGCATCACGCCGGTGCGCCTACCGGCAGAGAGTCGCGGCGTGTACCACCTCTACCCGGTCCGTTACGACGCCCGGGCCTTCGCCGGCCTGAGCCGCGATGCCTTCCTGCGGGCCCTGGGGGCGGAGGGGGTGCCGGGCAGCGCGGTCTACAAGGAGCAGTATTTCGACGGCCTGCTCGACGAGGCGATCGCCTCGCGGGGCTTCCAGCGCCTCTTCCCCGCGGAGCGACTCAAGGCGTACCGGGAAAGCTTCCAGGAACTCCGGGGCAACCGAGATACCTGCGCCACCGTGGTCGCCCTGCCGCAGACCGTGCTCCTCGCCGGCCGCGCCGCGCTGGACCAGGTGGTCGAGGCTTTCGCGAAACTCCAGGCCCAGGCCCCGGCGCTCGCCGCGGCCGCGCGCGCGAAGTCCTGACGCGCGTCGCGCCGAGCCGGGTGGGGGAGAACACGCTTGCCTGCCCGCGCCGGGGACGGGGAACGTCGGGGATGCCCGTTCCCCTTCCTCCCGTCCCGCCGTCCGCCCGCGGTCCCGGGGGCCGAATCGCCGGGAGGATGCGGCCGTGCCGCTGACCACCTTGCTGCTCTCGCTCGCGATCCTCACCGTCGCGGGGTTCACGCAGGGGCTCACCGGCTTCGGCTTCGGCCTCGTCTCGATGGCGCTCTTGCCGCTGCTCCTGCCGGTGAAGGAGGCCGCCGTGGTGGTCGCGGTGCTCAATCTCGTCACCTGCGTATTCACGCTCTGGGCGGTGCGCCGCCACCTGTGCTGGCGCCGCGGCCGCAGCCTGATCGTCGGCTCGGCCGCCGGCGTGCCTTTCGGGGTGTACCTGCTCGCGCACCTCGAGCCGGCCCCGCTGCTCCGTGCGATGGGGATCGTGCTGGTGGTGTTCGCCGCGGCCGAGCTGCTCTCCGCCCCCTCGGCGCGGCCAAAGGTGCCCGGCTGGCTCGGTCTGCCGGCCGGTTTCCTCGGGGGCAGTATTGGCGGCGCCCTCAATATGGGCGGCCCGCCCGTGATCGCCTACGTCTACGCCCAGCCCTGGTCCAAGGAGGAGATCGTCGCCACGCTGCAGCTGGTCTTCGGCGTCAGCGCCCTGCTGCGCGTGACCCTGATCGGCGCGGGCGGGCTCTACACCGCCCCGATGGTGCCGCTGCTCCTCCTCACCCTAGTGCCGATGGCACTCGCGATTTTGCTCGGCACCCGCCTGCTGCTGCGCGTTCCGCTCGTCCCGCTGCGCCGCGGCGTCGCCCTCTTCCTCTTCGTCCTCGGCCTGAAGCACACCTTTTTCCCCTGATCCCGTGACCCCGCACCCGCTCTACCTCAACGGCCGCTTCGTCGTCCGGGAAACGTCCTTCCCGGTGCGGGATCCGGCGGACGGCATCGTGTTCGCTCGGATGTCCTCCGCGGGCGCCGGGGAGACCGCGGCGGCGCTGGCGGACGCCGACGTGGCGTTCGCGGGCTGGCGGCGGGTGCCGGCGCGGGCGCGCGGGGACCTGCTCCTCGCCATCGCGGCGGAGGTGGCCCGCCGGGCGGAGGAAATCGCGCACGGCATCACCCGGGAGAACGGCAAGCCCCTCGCCGAGGCGCGGGCGGAAGTCGCGCTGGGCCTCGACCACCTGCGTTGGTTCGCGGAGGAGGGAAGGCGGGGCTACGGCCGCGTAATCCCCCCGCAGGAAGCGGACCGGCGCCAACTGGTGCTGCGGACGCCGATCGGGGTGGTCGGGGCGATCAGCCCGTGGAACTTCCCCTTTCACCTCGCGGTGCGAAAGGTCGCGCCCGCCCTCGCCGCCGGCTGCCCCGTCGTGCTCAAGCCCGCCAGCGCCACGCCGCTCTCGGCGGTACGGCTCGCGGAATGCGCCCACGCCGCCGGGGTCCCGCCCGGCGTGTTCCAAGTGGTGGCGGGCCCCGCCGAGGCCATCGCCGGTGAATTCCTCGCCAACCCGCGCTGCCGCAAGGTGACGTTCACCGGCTCCACCGAGGTGGGCCGCCGACTGGTCGCCGGGGCCGCGGCCGGGCTCAAGCCCCTCGCCCTCGAGCTGGGCGGGCACTCGCCGCTGCTGGTCTTCGCCGACGCCGATCCCGCGGTCGCCGTCGCGGGCACGCTCACGGCGAAGTTCCGCAACGGCGGCCAGTCCTGCATCGCGGCCAACCGGATCTACGTCCAGCGTGGGCTCTGGGACCGCTTCCTCGCCGATTTTACGGCCGCCGTTCGCGCGCTGCGGGTCGGGCCTGGCCTCGATCCGGCCACGGACATTGGACCGCTCGTCAACCCCGCGGCCGCGGAACTGGCGGCCGCCCACGTTGCCGACGCCCGCGCCCGCGGCGCCGTGCTGCTCTGCGGGGGAGAGCGGTTACCCGGGGGCGGCGGGTCCTACTTCGCCCCCACGGTGCTCACCGGGGTGCCGCCGGACGCGCTCGGGATGCGCGAAGAGACCTTTGGCCCGGTCGCCTACGTGAACCCATTCGATACCGAGGAGGAGGCCGTGGCGGCCGCTAACGCCACGCCCTACGGGCTCGCCGCCTACGCCTTCACCCGTGACCTGAGCCGCGTGCTGCGACTGGGCGACGCCCTCGAGGCCGGGATGATCGCGGTCAACCACGGCCTTCCCACCGCGAGCAACGCGCCCTTTGGCGGGGTGAAACAGAGCGGCTGGGGGCGGGAACTGGGCAGCGAGGGCCTCGACTCCTTCCTGGAGACGCGCCACGTGTCGCTGGGGTTCGCTGCCGGTTAGCATTGAACCGCGCCGCAGGCCTCGCGCAGGCTTCCGCACCCCGATGAGCACCCCCGCCGAGACCCCGGCCGCCCCCTGGTGGAGCGGCGTCACCCGCTACCAATGGCTGGTCCTCGCCATCGCCTCGGCAGGCTGGGTGTTCGACACCTTCGAGGGGCAGATCTTCAACCTCACGCGCCGCCAGATGCTCGAGGAAATCCTCGGCGCGGGCGCCACGCCGGCAGCCATTAGCCAGTGGGGAGACATCTTCCTCGGTATCTTTCTGGCGGGGGGCACCCTCGGCGGGATCCTCTTTGGCTGGCTGGGCGACGTCTGGGGCCGACGGCCGGCGATGATCGTTACGATCCTGATGTACTCGGTCTTCAGTGGGCTGACGTACTTTGCGACCGAGCTCTGGCAGGTGGGGGTGCTGCGTTTTCTGGTGGCGATGGGCGTCGGCGGGGAATGGGCGGTGGCGGCCGCGCTGGTGGCCGAGGTGTTTCCCGCGCGGGCCCGGGCGCACGCGGGCGGGATCTTCCACTCGACGAGCGTGCTGGGCACGTGGCTGGCGGCGCTCGCGGGGCTGGCCGTCGGCGCGGAGTGGCGCTGGGCCTACGTCCTCGGCGTGCTACCCGCGCTGCTGGTCCTCTGGGTGCGCGCCGCCGTGCACGAGCCGGAGTCGTGGCGCCAGGCGCGCGCGGCGGCGGCCAAGGGCGACGGGCGCGCGCTCGGGAGCTTCCGCGACCTCCTCCTCAACCCGCGCTGGGCCGGGCGGGCGTTCCTCGGGATGCTGCTCGCCGCGGTCGGGCTGGGCACGTTTTGGGGCGTCGCCGTCGCGGGCCAGGACCTCGCGCGCGAGATGCTGCTCCGCGAGGGCGCGTCACCGGCGGTGGCGGCGGAGAAGGCCAAGTTCGCCTACGGCATCCTGCAGACCGCCGGCGCGGGGCTGGGGATGCTCAGCTTCGGCCCGCTGTGCCTGCGACTGGGCCGGCGACGCGCGTTCATCCTCTTCCACCTCGCCGCTTTCCTCCTAGTCCCGATCGTCTGTTTCGTGCCCCGCGATTACCCGACGCTCCTCGCGCTGCTCCCGCTGATGGGGTTCTTCGTCGTCGGCCTCCACGCGGGCTACGCGGTCTACTTCCCGGAACTCTTCCCGCACCACCTCCGCTCCTCCGGCACCGGCTTCTGCTTCAACGCCGGTCGCATCCTCGCTGCCGGGGTGCTCCTCTTCTCCGGCTGGCTTAAGTCGCTCCCCGGGATGGACCTGCGTCTGGCCGTCTCCCTACTCGCCACGCTGTTCCTCGCCGGAATCGCGGTCGTCTGGTTCCTGCCGGAGACGCGCGACCAACCGCTCCCGGAAGCCTGAGTCTGCGACCAGCCCGGGCCCGCGGCCGATAAGGCGCCCGGAGACCAACGCGCGGATCCGGCTCAGCCCTGCACCTGCTCGCCGAAGCGCGGATCGAGCTGGAGGCGGCTGCGGCCGGAGAAACTGAGGTCCGCCGTGAACAGCCCCGCGGGGCGTTCGGGCAGCGGGGGCGGCTTGGGCAACGCCCGGCACCGCACCACCGCCGTCATCGGCGCGCGCGAACCCTCCGTCACCTCCGGCGCCGGGATGCGAGCGCGCGCCCGAGCCCGGGCGAGACGACCGGTCAGGACGAGGGCGCCCGCGGCCAGCAGCGCGAGGGCGAGGAGAAGGAGGGCGGGGATCATAATGCGTCGGGGTCGGATGAGAATGCCAGAGGACGCCTCCCGCGTCATCGGTAGTTCCACGCAATGCCCCCGGGGTACTTTTACGGATTCGTCTGCGCGGTTTCCCCCGGCAAAACCCTTTGCCTGCCGCCCAATTCCTTGGAACACCTGCTTCGTGCGCCTCCTGCCCCTCCTGCTCCTGCTGTTGGGCACTTTCGCGTCCTCCGCCCCCGGCGCCTCGACCCCGCCAGCCCAAGCCCTGGTCCCCGCGCCCGTGACCCTCGGGCAACCCGGCTTCACGCTCCCGCCCGGCGCCTCCGTCTATGGCCTGCGGACCCGCGACGCGGTCATCCTTGGGGTGATCGAAGGGGTCACCGAGTACCTGCCGGTTTCCTCGACCGGCCACCTGATCATCGCTTCGCGCTTGCTGCGGCTGGATTCCCAGCAGCCGGTCCTCAACGCCCTCGGCGAACCCGTCTGGCACCAGCTCCCGGAACAGGGCCGGCCGGGCGAACTCCTCACCCAGAAGCTGGCGACCGACACCTACATTGTGATCATTCAGGTCGGGGCGCTGCTCGCGGTGGCCCTCCTTTACTGGCGCCAACTCTGGTCGATGGTCCTCGGCGCGTGCGGCCGCGACCCCGCCGGCCTCCGCCTCCTCATCTGCGTCGGCATCGCCTTCGTGCCCTCCGCCGCCCTCGGCTACCTCTTTCACGATTGGATCGACGCCCACCTCTACTCGATCGATACGGTCATCGTAATGCTTGTGCTGGGCGCCCTGCTGATTTTCTACGCCGAGTACTGGTACGGCCGCCAGTTGCTCGCAGGCACCCGGGTCGAACGCGAGGAGCTCAACGTCGCCGGCGCCATGTGGGTCGGCTTGCTCCAATGCGCCGCCCTGCTGCCGGGCACCAGCCGGCCGATGATGACGATCGTCGCCGGCTACTTCGCGGGGCTCGACCCGCGCCGGGCCACGGAGTTCAGCTTCATCCTCGGGTTCGTCACGCTCTCTGCCGCCTCCCTCTACAAATCGCTCAAGGGCGGCGCGGCAATGATCGACCTCTTCGGCTGGTCGGACGTGCTGGTCGGGGCTGCCGTGGCGGCCGTGACCGCTGCCGCCTGCCTGCGGCTGCTGGTGATCTGCCTGATGCGCTACGGGCTCGCGCCCTTCGCCTGGTACCGCCTCGCCCTCGCCGCCGCCCTCTGGTCGCTGACCTGAGGCCGGCCACGCCGAAGCTCAGTTGTTCTCGGGCAACCCCTCGCGGTGGCCGATGTTCTTCACCGGGGCGAAGATCGCCTGCACCTCGCGCAGGAGCTCCGCGTCGATCGGCTGCGCCAGCCACTCCGCCCACCGACGGATATTGGCCGGATTCGCGCTCCCCGCCACGGTGGTGGCGATCCCGGGCTGGGCGCACGAGAACTGCAGCGCCAGCTGGGCGAGGTCGATCCCGCGGGCCGCACACGCCGCCGCCGCCTGACGCGCCGCCGCCTTCACGGGCTCCGGCTCCTTCAACCAAGCCGGTAGGGGCGCGTTGGTCAGCAGGCGCGCCGAGAAGGGCCCCGCATTCATCGCCCCGATGCCCCGCGCCTCCAGATACGGCACCATCTCCTCCAGGAACCGCGTGTTCTGCAGGGTGCACTGGTTGTAGCTTAGGACACAGTCCACGTCCGTCTGGTCGAGGATCGTCCGGAAGATTTTCATCGGGTACCCGCTGAAGCCGATCCAGCGCACCTTACCCGCGTCCCGCGCCCGCCGCAGCGCCGGCAGAGTCTCTTCGACGATCTGCCGCAGCGGCACGAACTCGATGTCGTGGCAGAGCACGATGTCCAGATGGTCGGTGCCCAGGCGATGCAGGCTCACGTCGATGCTCTCCGCCACCCGCCGCGCCGAGAAATCGAAGTGCGCCAAGTCGTAGCGGCCGAGCTTGGTGCACAACAGGTACGAATCGCGCGGCACCCCCTGCAGCGCGATGCCGAGCAGGACCTCGCTCATCCCCCGACCGTAGAACGGGGAGGTGTCGATCAGGTTCAGCCCGCAATCGAGCGCCGTGCGCACGCTGGACAAGGCCTCGTCGAGGGTGACGCGGCGGAACTCAGCGCCCAGCGAAGAGGCGCCGAAGCTGAGGACGGGGAGGCGGAGGCCGGTGCGGCCGAGGACGCGGGTCTGCATAGGCGGAGCCGGACGCTGGGGCATTCTCGCCCGCAGGGGAAGCCCGCGCCGCTGGCCGCGCCTCAGAATTCCCACGCCGCGCCCAAGCTAGGCAGGAACGGCAACTGGGTCCGCGGCTCCCGCGTGACCTCCAAACGGCCGTCGCGCCACGCGGGGCGATGCAGGTAGCCGAGGAGATTCCGGCGGCCGTAGGCGTTGAAAAGGTCCAAGTGCACCCGCCACTCGCCCCACGAGCCCGCGAACCGTCGGGCGAGCCGCAGGTCCAGCCGGTGATAATCCGGCAGCCGCTGCCCGTAAGCCGGACCCACGATCGGCACCGCGACCTGCCGGCCCCCAGTCAGCGATTCCAGCTGATAGCTGGTGCCCGTGGTCGGCCAGCCCGAGTGAAAGCTCCACGCCGCGCTCAGCTGCCAGTCGCGAGCGGGCACGAAGGTCGCATCCGCGGAAACGGCGTGACGTTGGTCGCGGGAGCGGGGCAACCAGCGGCCCTCCACCCGGTCCTCGGCCTTCGCCAGCGAGTAGCTCGCGTGCCAGTTCCAGCGGCTCGTCCGCCCGCGGAGCATCAGCTCCAGCCCGCGGGCGCTTCCCCCGCTCGGGGCGACCCGAAACCGATCCAGCTGCGCCTCTGGGAAGATGTCGTAGGCGTTCTCCAGGTTCTCCCAACGGGGCCGGATCCGCAGCGACTCCCGCGAGTAGGCTTCGAGGCGCGCGTGTAGGCCGGCGCCCAGCGGCCGCTCCACGCTCACGACCCGGTGCTCCGCGAGGTCCGCCCGGCCAAAGGTCGTCTCCCCGTCCGCGACCGCCAACTCGTGCAGGCCCTGCGCCTGCGCATAGCGGCCCCATGCGGCGCGCACGACGAATCCCCGCTGAACCCAGGCCGCGTTCAGCCGCGGGTTCCACGTGCCGGGTTCTCCAGGGCGCAGCCGGTCAAAGCGCAGGCTGGGCTCCACCGCGATCCCGGCGCCCAAGCCCAGCCGCGCAGCCGTAAACGCTCCCGCGGTGCGGCGCTCCGGCGCGAGGCGCGCGGTCACGTCCCCGGGAATTGCGATCAGCCGCCCCCCCACCACCCGCACCTGCTGCCGCTGCAGGGCGTAGGCGTAATCCGCTTGGCCGAGACTGCCTTCCGCCCCCGCCCGCAGCTGGAGGTGCTCCCCCGCCGGCCAAGCGCTCTCCGTGCGCGCCGTCAGCGTCCGCAGCCCGCGCTCGTCCCGGAGGGAAAAGGGAAAGCCATTGGACCGCCCCTCGCCGTGCCGGCTCCAACTCAGCCGCGACCAAGAGACCACCGTCTCGCTCCGCCGCGACGTCGCGAGTCCCCGCCGCCACCGCAGCCACGCGTAGGTGCTGCCGTAGCGGCTCGTCAGGGCAGGGGAATCCGGATGCGTGTAACGCAGGCGGTCGCCCGCGGTCAGGACGTGCGCCGACAGGATTTCTCCCGGCGCGAGATCCAGTTCCACCTTGGCCAGCGCGTCGTGGTAAGCCGGAAACGCGTGCTGCTCCTGACCGGAGGCCCGCAGGGCGAGCTCCGGAAACCCGCGCCGCGCCGTCACCAGCCACCGCCCCCGGCGTGCCGGCAGCGCGCCCTGCGCGGTCGCCCCCGCGCCCGTCAGGCTCAGATTCAACGTGTTGCGACGGGCTGCCTCCCCCCGCGTCTCCATCGTGAGAATGCCGGCCAAGCGGTCGCCGTGGTCCGCGGCAAAGCCCCCCGTCGCCAGTTCCAGCCACGAGATCACGCTGGGATCCACGATCGCCAGCGCCCCCTGCGCATCCTTCAGGTGAAACGGTTCAATCAGGTCCACCCCGTCGAGCCGCGTGCGCACCTCGGAGTGCGGCGCCCCCCGTACCCAGAACTGCGCCGAAATGTCGTCCGCCGCTAGCCCCGGCAGCCGCGCCAACCCGCGGAAGAGGTCCTCCCCGGCATTGGGCAGGGCCTGAAAGCGGGCGAGATCGAGCGTGTGCCTCGAAGTAACCCCCGCTTCGGCCGCCCCCAAGGTGCGCGTTGAAACCACCACGGAATCGAGGAGGTGCCGGGCGGGGAGGCCCGCCTCTGGCATCCCGCCGGCCCACGCGGCCCAGACCAAACCCAGCGCGACCGTCTGCCGGGCGCGGACAGAGGGGAGTAAGGGTGCAAAAATCACAGTTGGTAGCCATCGGTAGAAGTTGGCCCAAGAAAGTCTATAGATTTCCTAAGTAAGCAAGCAAAAGCATCTTACAAATATTGCAACAAGGCCAAATGTCGGCAAAACTTACATAAAGGACTGTTGGCAAATCAACCGTTGAGCTGTTGTAACGCGCTCTGGCTTGGATGGCGGATGGGTAGTTTAACCCAGTCCTGCCTCGCCTTAATTCCGCCGGCCCGCACTTGGCCCGGCGTGGGTGGGAAAGTGCCGGCGCGAATGAAAAATAAGCATAAAGACATAATTATCAGATGCTTAATTTTGCGTCGGCTGCCCGGGCGGGGAGGCCGGAGGAGGCCGCAGTGTCGGAAAGGGATACCCTTTGAGCCGCGTCGCTGGCCATCGGCCCGGCTCAAAAACCGGGATTTTAAACATTAAGGCCTTTAGCGCAGGAGGTTAAGAAAGCTACGTATCGTTCGGCACGGGGGCTGCGAAGGCGAAAATCCTATGCGTCTCCCGTACCTCGCTTCACTCCTCTCGCTCGCCTGCCTGGCCGCTCCGGCGGCCCACGCTGCGATCGTCTACGACCTCCCCGGTTCGTCCATCGTCTACGGCCACAACTTCCAGAACTCCAGCTACCGCGCCGCGGGCAGCTTCCAGTCCAACGCCTCCGGCGCCCCGCTCTCCTCGGTGACGTGGTACGTCCGCGTCGACGGTAACTGGGCGGCCGGGAATCCGGGCTCCAACCCGCTGGTCGTGACCGACCTCGATCTCGCGCTCTACACGAATAACGGCGGCACCAACACGCCCGACACGCTGGTCGCGAACCTTGGTAGCATCTCCCTGAGCGGCCTCCAGGCCTCCGACGGGATGCAGCCCTTCACGCTGAGCGGGCTCAGCACCGCCCTGCTCCCCTCCACCTACTACTGGATCGTCGGCAGCAGCACGAATGCGGCCGCGGGGTCCATCGAGATCGGGCTCTACGCCAACGTTTCCCCTTTCCCCACGACCCCCGCCTTCACGGCCTACAACACGCTGGGCGCCCTGCTCTCGACCGACGGCGGCACGAACTGGCAGGGCGGCGCTCAATCCGGCTACGGCTACTTCTTCGCCGGTCAGGTGCAGGTTCCGGAGTCCTCCTCCTCCCTCCCGCTCGTCGGCCTTTCCTCCGCGCTGCTCGGCTTCCTCGCCCTGCGTCGCCGGCGCTGAGCCCTCGCCCAGCAGGCTCCAGCCCTCGCCGCTCACGTCCCCGCCGCACGGCGGGGATTTTTTTTGCTCCGGTAGGCCGCACTTGGCGCTTGCGCCGCGGGATCCGCCCGGTTTCGTCCCGCTTCGCCTGTAGGGGTGTCTTCCGCGGAAGGCTGAGATTGCGGCGCGACCGGCCGCTCGACCCTTTGAACCTGCCGGATCATGCCGACGAAGGAAACAGCAGGCGCCACCAGTTGCGCCATTCGGGTGCGCCGGAGGCGCCTCCTTCGGCGACGTGGCCCCGGGTTCCAGGCCTCCACCCAATGCCACGCCTGCCCACCCTGCTCCTACTCCTGCCACTCCTCGCCGCCGCCCGCGCCGCCGAGACCCCCGCACCCGCCGTGCCGCTCGCCCCGGTCCGCGTCACCGCCGACCTCTGGGGCACCGACCTCGACCGCATCCCCGCCAGCGTCACAGTCCTCGACGCCCCCGCGCTCGCCGCCAGCGCGACCCGCCACTTCGGCGACCTCGTGGACCAAATCCCCTGCCTGACCTGGACCGGCGGCTCCTCCCGCCCGCGCTACCTCCAACTCCGCGGCGTCGGCGAAAACTCCCAATACGAGGGCGAGACGCCCGACTCCGCCGTCCGCTTTCTGGTCGATGACTTCGACTTCACCGGCCTCGGCGGCCTCGCCGGCACCTTCGACGTGGACCAAGTGGAGGTGCTCCGGGGACCACAGGCCGGCGCCTTCGGGGCCAACGCCGCCGGCGGGCTCGTCCGCCTCGTGACGACCGCCCCCTCCACCCGCTGGTCCGGCCGTCTCGAGGCCACCGCCGGCGGCAACGGGTTGTCCGCCGCCGGACTCGCCTTCGGGGGCGCCCTCGTCCCGGGCCAAGACCCGGGCCGCCCCGCCTTCCGCCTCAGCCTCCAGCGCCACACGGACGACGGCTTCCGCCGCAACGTCACGCTCGGCCGCGCCACCAACGCCCGCACCGAAACCACGGGTCGCCTCCGCCTCGCCACCACGCTGCCCTCAGGCTGGCGGCTCGAGAGCGGCCTCCTCCACGCCCGCCTCCGCAATGGCTTCGATGAGTTCGCCTTGGACAACAACGGCGAGCGCACCTTCAGCGACCAGCCCGGCCGCGATGACCAGGACTCCCGCGGCGCCAGCCTCCGCGCGGTCTCCCCCGGCCCCGGCCTCCGCCTCACCACGGTCACCCAAATTACCCGCACCACCTCCCGCTACAGCTACGACGATGACTGGACGCCCGCCTCCTACGCGGGCTTCAGCGACCTCGGCCGCCGCCGCACTGCCTTCAGCCAAGAACTGCGGCTCGACACCCCCGCCGCCCCCGCCCCCGACGCGCCCCGCTGGACCCTCGGCGCCTGGGCCGGCCGCACCGACGAGACCTCCGCCTACACCAACGAGGACCCAGAGAACCTCCGCGGCCTGCGGACCACCTACCGCGGCGATAACGGCGCGCTCTTCGGGCAGGCCGGCTGGGCCCTCGCCCCCGGCACCCGCCTCACGGCCGGCCTTCGCGCTGAACGCATCGAAACCACCGGCCGCGGCGTCCGCACCCGCTTCCGCAAGGTCCGCGGCTCCAACGATCCCATCGTGACCTTCGCCCCCGCCTTCGCCGATTCCCTCGCCGGCGGCCGCCTAGTCCTCGAACACGACCTCGGCGCCGGGCGCCTGGCCTGGATCTCGCTCACCCGCGGCTACAAGGCCGGCGGAATCAACGTGGACGCCCGCATTTCCCCGCCCACGGATCCCCTGACCTACGGCACGGAGGACCTCTGGAACTGGGAGGCCGGCCTGCGCGGCCAGGCCTTCGCCGGGCGCCTGCGGGGCGAGGCGACCGCGTTTTTCCTCGATCGCCGCCAAGTCCAGGTGCGCGACTCCGCGGGCTTCGGCGGGAATTACCGCTTCTTCACCGCCAACGGCAACACCGCCCGCGGCGCCGGCCTCGAGGCGGCCGCGACCTGGGTCCTCGCCCGCGCTTGGTCCGTCCAGGCCTCCGGCTTCCTGCAGGACTCCGACCTCGCGCCCTTCCGCCTCGCGAGCGGCCTGCCCGCCGGCGGCCGCCGCCTCGCCAACACTCCCCGCCACGGGCACACGGTCGCTCTGCGGCACGGCGCTGGCCCCGGCTGGTTCGGACGCCTCGAACACACCGGCCGCGCCGCCCAGTTCGATTCGAATAACCACGACGAGGCCCGCCGCTCCTTCGGGGTCTGGAACGCCACCCTCGGCTACGCCACCCCCGATTGGACGCTCACCCTCTGGGCCCGCAACCTCACGGACGCCGCCTACGACAAACGGGTGTTCTTCTTCGGTAACGAGGACCCGGATTACGAGCCCCGCCGCTACACCTCCCGCGCCGATCCGCGGCAGGCCGGCGTCACCCTCAGCCGCTCGTTCTGAGCCCGCTCCCGCCGCCGGCCCGGCTTCCGCTTGCCGGCCCGGCGCCCGGGCGCTTTGGTCCCCGCGATGATCTCGCTCCACGAAGGCAAGGGTGCCCGGACGAAGCGGTCCCGCGACCGCGCGCTCCTGCTGCACCTGGAGCTGACGGGCGCCCAACCCCGCGTCTGGCGCCGGCTCCTCGTGCGCGAGTCGATGTGGCTCTCCCGCTTCCACGAAGCCATCCAGGTCGCCTTCGACTGGTTCGATTACCAGACGCATTCCTTCCAGTTCGATGACCTCCGCTACGGCAACCCGCTCCAACGGGAAGACCTGATGGTCGAGGACGACCGGGACGTCACCCTCGCGACCGTGGACCTCGAGCACCGGCAGCGCGGGGTGTACCAGTACCATTTCGGCCCCGGTTGGCAGGTGGAACTGCGGCTGGAGGGCATCCAACCCCTCGGCAAGGGCAAGGTCTACCCCGTCTGCGTGGGCGGCGAACGCGCGGCGCCGCCCGAGGACTGCGGCGGCTTGGAGGCCTTCCACGATATGCTGGCCTGCATTCAGGAGCCGCACACCGAGCTCGGCCGCGAATGGCTCGAATGGCTCGGACCGGAGTACGATCCCGCCGTCTGCAACGTCGAAGGGATCAACAAGGGCCTCCGCAAGATCGGCCGCTAAGCCGTCCCTACCCCCAAGCGGGTTTGGGGCGGGGGCGAGCTCTTCTGAGATATTATCTTGTTTAAGTGATAAAACGATATTATCTGTTTTAAAGATATTATGGACTATCCGCTCAAGACCCCGGGGCAACTCGGGGCAGTACTCAAAGGTTTCCGGCGGGAGCGGAAGCTGACCCAGGCCGCCGTGGGGGCGGCGGTGGGCCTGCCGCAGAACGCCATCTCCCAAATCGAGGCGGCACCGGACCACAGCAGTCTCGCGCGGGTGTTCAAAGTGCTCGCGGCGCTCGAACTCGAGGTCGTCGTACGGCCGCGCCAGCCGGGCAAAGGCGCCGCCTGGTAATGGGCCGGGCGAAACAGTCCCGGGCGCTCGCCCTCTGGATGAACGGCGAACTGGTCGGGCACTGGCGCCTGCCGGTCACCGGCCGCTCGGAACTCCTGTATGCGGAGTCCTGGCTTGAGTCGGCGGCGCGGCGCCCCCTCTCGCTTTCGCTGCCCCTGCGTCCCTCGCGGGAGCCGTATCGGGATCACGTGGAGGCCTTCTTCGACAACCTCCTCCCCGACAACCGGCAGATCCGGGAAAGACTCCAACGCCGGTTCCGGACCGCCTCGACCTCCGCCTTCGACTTGCTGCAGGAGATCGGTCGCGACTGCGTCGGGGCGCTCCAACTGCTCGACGCGGAGGCGCCCGCTCCGCAGGTGCGGAACATTACCGGGGAGGCGCTGACGCCAGCCGGCGTGGAACGGATTCTCGCCGCCGCGCTTTCCCCCGCGCCGGGCCAGCCGGAGGCGGACGCTTTCCGGATTTCCCTCGCGGGCGCCCAAGAGAAGACCGCCCTCCTCTGGCACCGCGGCCGGTGGCACCGGCCCACCGGGGCCACCCCGACGACGCATATCCTAAAACTGCCCATCGGGACCAGCCCCCTCGGTCTCGATCTGAGCACCTCGGTCGAGAACGAATGGCTCTGCGCGGCCATCGTGCGCGCGTACGGGCTCGAGGTGGCACCTTGTCGGATCGAGCAGTTCGGCGCGTTCAAGACGCTGGTCGTGGAGCGGTTCGACCGGAAGCTGGCGGAAGACCAGACCTGGTGGCTGCGGTTGCCGCAGGAGGACTTTTGCCAAGCGACGGGCACCCCGCCCGCCCTCAAGTACGAGAACGAAGGCGGCCCTGGGATCCGACGGATTATGGATTTGCTCCTCGGTTCGGATCGGGCCGCGGCGGACCGGAGGGACTTTCTGAAGTCCCAACTCGTATTTTGGCTCCTCGCGGGGATTGATGGCCACGCGAAGAACTTCTCGGTGTTCCTCCTGCCCGGGAGCGGGTTCCGGCTGACGCCCCGGTACGATGTGCTGTCCGCCCATCCTCTGTTGGGCACCGGACACGGCAAGCTGGCCCCCCAGAAGATTTCCCTCGCGATGGCCCTCGGAGGGAAAAACCGGCACTACGCCTGGCAAGGCATCCGGCTCCGGCACTGGCTGGAGACGGGGAGGCGCTGCGGCCTCGCCGAGATGAACGCCCTCGTGAGCGAGGTGGTCGACCAGACTCCGGCCGCGATCTCCGCCGTGGCCAAGCTGCTGCCGCAGGATTTTCCCGCTGAGCTGGCAGACCGGATCCTCGCCGGCGTGAAGGCGGCCGCGCAGCAACTGGGCGCAGAGCTCGCGACCGCCGCCCGGAGGAACCAGTGACGGCCCGCGGATAATCCCCCCCAGCGGACCCCGTCCGCCTCAGGTCGTCAGCCCCAGCTCGCCGCGCGTCAGCTGGAAATCGATGTTGCCCTGCGCGTTGGCCACGGGCGTCAGCTCGCCCCGGGCCACCTGG
>NEUZ01000013.1 GCA_002304435.1 Opitutia bacterium Tous-C8FEB
CGGGGCAGGGCGGGACCTGGGCAGACGGGGTCCGCCGCGATCGGCTGGGCGCGGCTTGGCCCGAAGGGTTTGCGGGCGAGGACCGCGGGGTGCGCGAGAATGTGCTCTACCAAGTGGCGTACCAGGGCTACCTGGAACGAGAGGAGCGCCAATGGCGCCGCCGCGAGCACGTCGACCGGATCCGGCTGCCGGAGACGCTCGACTACGCCGGGATCCGCGGCCTGCGGCGCGAGGGCGCGCAGAAACTCGCCGCAGCGCGGCCGCTGACCTTGGGCCAAGCCAGCCGCATCAGCGGCGTCACGCCCGCGGATATCAGTATTATTCTAGTGTGGCTCGAAGCCCGGTCGGGCAGGGGAGGGGACGGCCCCGGAACGTGCCTGGCGGAGCCGCCGGCGCTGGCGTGAGGCGTCCGGGCGCGATCCGGAAGCGGGGCCTCGTTCCGCCTCCAGCGGCTCGGTAATTGAATAGGTAAGCCATTGCGGGAAAGGAAATTAACTTCTAATTAACCCCCGCGAAATCACCCGGGGCTCGGTCGCGCGCAGCCGGTAGCGTCTGCCTCCAGTGTGCCTTCAGTGTGCCTCCAGTTCTCCTTCGATTCTCGTTCGATTGTCGTTCGATGCTCATTTCATCGGTAAGCCCGGCTGAAACGACCAGTTTGGCTGACCCGCGGAGTCTCGGCTCGCCAGCGCCGCGGGGGCGGGCCAAGAAACGGCCGCTCCCGTCCGCCGCCCGGGGAGCAAAATAACTTAAAGTGTTAACAGAAAAGTACTTAAATATAATTAAAGACCGCCGGGAAGGCCTCCGGCGGGATTTGGCGCCGCTCTTCCCGGGTCCGGCGGCGCGGGACTTTACCTGGGAAGTGGGCTGCGGGCACGGGCATTACCTGACGGACTACGCGGCGGCCCACCCGGGGGAACTCTGCGTGGGGATTGACCTGCTGGCCGACCGGATCGTGCGGGCGAACCGCAAGCGCGACCGGGCCCGCGCCGCGAACCTCCACTTCCTCCAGGCGGAGGCGCGGTTATTCCTCAGTGAATTGCCCGCCGCGGCCCGGATCGGGCGCCTGCTGCTCTTGTTTCCGGATCCCTGGCCCAAGGCGCGGCACCACAAACACCGCATCCTGCAGGCCGATTTCCTCTCCGCGGTGGCGGGGCGGGCAGCGCCGGGGTGCCGGTTTTACTTTCGGACGGACTTTGCGCCTTACCTAGAGGAGGGCCGGACCGCCCTCGCCGGGCATCCGCGGTGGGAGGTGGTCGACGAACCCTTCCCGTTTGAGCGGGAAACGGTCTTCCAGGCCCGGGCGCCCACCTTCGGCTCCTGCGTGGCCCGGCTCCGGGACGGGGGTCATTAGTTGCCCCCGGGGGGTCAAGCTGGCCGCTTATTTTCCTCCGAACGGGCCAGCCCGGCGATTTTGTAAGGTTGACGGCAGGGGAGGGGGAGGGCTTTTGATGTTCGTTTGCCTCCTTCCTGTAACCTGCGTGCCGATGCCTTGGGTTAAATTTCTTCTCCTCTTCCTCGCCGCTTGCGGTCTCACCGGGCCGTTGCTGGCCGAAGGCGTCGCGCCGAGCGCGGCCAAGTTGGTGGACTTCGGCGGCGGCTGGTCGATCACCAACGCGATGGCGACCGGCTGGGTGTTGTCCGCGGTGCTGGTGGGGTTCATCCTCTGGCTAATCGGCAAGCCCGCGGTGATCCCTAGCAAAGGGCAGGCCGTGGTGGAGTCGCTGATCGAGGCGCTGCGCGGCGTGCTCGAGCCGATCGTGGGCCCGAAGGCATTTCCCGCTTCCTTCCCGCTGCTGATCACTTTCTTCATCTTCATCCTGTTTCATAACTGGATGGGCCTGCTGCCCGGCGTGGGCACGATGGGCTGGGGCCAGATGGTCGATGGCCACTTCCAGCTCACGCGCCCGCTGATCCGCCCGCATAACGCGGACTTCAACGGCACGGTGGCGCTCGCGCTCGTCTCCTTCGGCGCGTGGGCCATTATCGTCTTCAAGTTCGCCGGCCCGAAGGTGATCTTCGCCGATCTCTTCGGCAACAAAGCGGACAAGCGCGAGACGCCCGGCTGGCTCTACCCGATCCTCTCGTTGGTGTTCCTCGTGGTCGGCTGCATCGAGGTGTTCTCGATCGCCATCCGTCCCTTCACCCTTTCGGTGCGACTCTTCGGCAACGTCTTCGGTGGCGAGAACCTGCTGCACGGGACCGGCTTTATCTTCGTCTTCTACTTTATGGAGCTGATGGTCGGCGTCATTCAGGCGCTCGTCTTCACGCTCCTGACGGCGGTGTACATCGGGCTGCTCTGCAACCACGAGGGCGGCGACCACGGCCACGAGGAAGGCCACGGCGAGGCGCACCACTGAGACCCTTTCCCGCCGGGAGCGTGCCAAAGCGTGCGCACGGCGGATCTCCAACCACACAACGAAAGACACCACCATGATCCCCGTCCTCGCTGAACTGCAGGGCAATATCGCGAGCGCCTTCGGCCTCCTCGGCGCCGCCCTCGGCGTCGGCCTCATCGGCTTCCGCGCCGTCGAGGCGGTCGGCCGCAACCCGGCCGCGTCCGGCAAGATCCTCGTCCAAGCCATCATCGGTATGGCGCTGGCCGAAGGTCTCGGCATCCTCGCGCTGTTCCTCGCGAAGTAATTGTCCCTTACCCGGCGGCGGGCCTCCTAGTCCGCCGCCCTTTTCCTTTTCCCGCACCTGCCATGACGCTTCCCCTCTTCCTCGCCGCCGCCCAAGGGGCCGCCCAGCCCGGTATCGTCGAGACCTTCGGTCTCGAGACGAAGTACATCATCATGCAGGTGGTCAGCTTCCTGATCGTCCTGGGGGTGCTGTACAAGTTCGGTATCAAGCCGGTCACCGCCACGATGGAGGAGCGGAACCGCAAGATTGAGGCCGGCATCCGCCACGCCGAGGAAATGCAGGCCAAGCTCGCGGCCACGCAGGCCGAGAGCGCCGCCATCGTGAAGCAGGCGCACGGCGAGGCCGCGCGCATCGTCGATGACGCCCGCAAGTCCGCCAAGGAGTTCCTCGATAAGCAGACCCAGGAGGCGACGGCCAAGGCCAATGACCTCATCGCCAAGGCCCAGCAGGCGACCCAGCTGGAGCACCGCCGGATGCTGGCGGAGGCCCGCGCCGAGGTGGCCCGCCTCGTGGTCACGACCACCGAGCGCGTCCTCGCTCGTAAGCTCACGGATGCCGACCGCGCCGCCTATAATGATGCGGCCACGCGCGAGCTGACCAGCGTCTAAGCCTTTCCCCGCGTCCCAATGGCCTCCGGCAAGAAGCAATCCCAGCAGTTCGCGCGGCAGCTATTGGAGCTGAGCCTGGTTGACGGCGCCGTCTCCCCTGAGCACGTGGCCGGGGTGCTCGCCTACCTCGAGCGCACCCGCCCGGCCAACGCCCTGCGCGTCCTCCGCGCGTACCAGCGCCTCGTCACCAGCGCCATCGCCCGCGGCCAGGCGGTGGTCGAGCACGCCGGTTCGATCAACGACCGAGCGCTGGCCGATATCGCCGCCGCGATGAGCCGCCGCTACGGCCGCTCGATTACCGGCACCGCTCGCCGCAACGATGCGCTCCTCGCCGGCCTCCGCGTCCGCGTCGGGGACGATGTGTATGAGTCCTCTGTGGCCGGCCAGCTCGCCCAGCTCGCCGCCGCCGTCTGATCCCACTCCCTGCCTCCACCTCCCCGTTTTCCGATGAGCTCCGTCCTCGAACAAATCGAACAACAGATCGCCAAGCTGTCCGCCAAGGCGGTCAAGAAGAACACCGGCACCATCCGCGCGGTCGCCGACGGCGTCGCCAAGATCGAAGGCCTCTCGGAGGTGATGTACAATGAGATGGTGCAGTTCCCGGGTGGGGCGATCGGAATCGCCCTCAACCTGGAAGAGGACGAGGTCGGCTGCGTGGTGCTGGGCGACATTTCGCAGCTGAAGCAGGGCGACGAGGTCCAGACCACGGGTCGCCTGCTGTCGGTGCCCTGCGGCAAGTCGCTGCTCGGCCGCGCGGTCGACGCGCTGGGCAACCCGGTTGATGGCAAGGGCCCGCTCGGCGCGTCCGAGTTCTATCCGGTGGAGCGCATCGCCCCCGGCATCATCGTCCGCAAGTCGGTCTCGCAGCCCCTGTTCACGGGCATTATGGCGATCGACT
Organism: Opitutia bacterium Tous-C8FEB; assembly: GCA_002304435.1. Lineage (GTDB taxonomy): Bacteria > Verrucomicrobiota > Verrucomicrobiia > Opitutales > Opitutaceae > ER46. Next base: position 4,147 of record NEUZ01000013.1, read on the forward strand.
CGATGATCCCGATTGGCCGCGGCCAGCGTGAGCTGATCATCGGCGACCGCGGCACGGGCAAGACCACCATCGCGATCGACACGATCATCAATCAGGCGAAGATCAACAAGGTCGGGCTCGCGAGCGGCGATAAGAACTTCCGCCCCGTCTATTCGATCTACGTCGCGGTCGGGCAGAAGAATTCGAATATTGTCCGTACCATCAGCGCCCTCGAGGCCGCGGGCGCGCTGGAATATACGATCATTGTCGCCGCCCCCGCGGCGGACAACCCCGCCAATCAGTACTTGGCCCCGTTCTCGGGTGCCGCGATGGGCGAGTGGTTTATGGAAAACGGGATGGATGCGCTGATCGTCTATGATGATCTCTCCAAGCACGCCGTCGCCTATCGCCAGATCTCGCTGATCCTGAAGCGTCCCTCCGGCCGCGAGGCCTACCCGGGCGACGTGTTCTATCTGCACTCGCGCCTGCTGGAGCGTTCCGCCCGCCTCGAGGGCAAGGGCTCGCTCACCGGCCTGCCGATCATTGAAACCCAAGCGGGCGACGTCTCGGCGTACATTCCGACGAACGTAATCTCCATCACCGATGGACAGATCTTCCTCGAGACGGACCTCTTCAATCAAGGTATCCGCCCCGCGGTGTCGGTCGGTCTCTCGGTGTCCCGCGTCGGTTCCGCCGCGCAGATCAAGGCCACCAAGCAGGTCGGCGGCAAACTGAAGGGTGAGCTGGCGCAGTTCCGCGAGCTCGCGGCTTTCGCGCAGTTCGGCTCTGACCTCGACGCGAAGACCAAGGCCCAGCTGGACCGTGGCTCCCGCATCGTTGAGCTCTTCAAGCAGCCCCAGTTCAGCCCGCTGCCGATCGAGCTGCAGGTGGCGATTCTCTTCGCGATGCAGAAGGGCTTCTTCGATCCGATCGACGTCAAGAAGGTGGTCGCCGCGGCCTCCGCGATGAAGGAGTTCTTCACCCGTCGGAAGGACGCTCTCCTCACCGAGATCCGCACCAAGGCCGCTCTCGACAAGGACCTCGAGGCCAAGCTCCTGGCCGCGTGCGAGGAGTGGAAGGCCGGTTTCACCGCCTGATCCCCGGGCGCCTTTTCCCGGCGCCAGCCCACCTTACGCCTCCGCCGCTTCCCGCCTCCCTTCCCGCAGATGGCTTCCACTCGCGACATCCGCCGCCGCATCAAGTCGGTCAAGAACACCCGCCAGATCACAAAGGCGATGGAGCTCGTGGCCGCTTCGAAGATGAAGAAGGCCCAGCAGGCGGCCCTCTCTGGCCGGCCTTATGCCGAGCTGATGGCCCGGATGCTCGGCGCGATCGCAGATCGCGTGGAGGAGGCACACCATCCGTTCCTCGTCCGCCGCGAGGTTCGCACCCGCGGGATTCTGCTGGTGACGACCGACAAGGGCCTTGCCGGCCCGCTGAACTCCAACCTCTTCAAGATGGTCACGGAGATCACCACTCCGGCAAAGTACGTGGTGATCGGCCGCAAGGGGGCCCAGTTCATCGCCCGCACGCACCGCGACCTGCTCGCCGATTTCACGGTCAGTGACCGCGTCGCCTTCAGCGAGGTGAAGGTCGTCGCCGAATACCTAGTCCAACAGTTCCTCGAGGGCACCGTCGACACGGTGGAGATCCTCTGGCCGCACTTCCGCAACACGCTGATTCAGGTGCCGACGCTCCTGCCGCTCTTGCCGCTCTCGAGCGTGAAGGACGTGCTGCAGGACCTGCGCGCCGACGCCGGCGAGGGTGCCCGGACCAATCAGGCGGCCAGCCAGCAGATGTTGTTCGAGCCGGATCCGCAGACCGTGCTTTCCGCCCTGCTGCCGCTGTACGTCAACCGCGAGATCCACCAGCAGGTGCTCGACGCGAAGGCCTCGGAGCACAGCGCCCGGATGGTGGCGATGAAGACCGCCAAGGACAACGCGACCAAGCTGCTCGGCGATCTCACGCTCGAGTACAACAAGGCCCGCCAGGCCGCCATTACGCAGGAGATCCTCGAGATCGCCGCGGCCCAGTTCACCGCCGCCTGACCGGCGCCCTCCCTCCTTCACCCCTCCCTTTCAGACAATGAACACCGGCAAAATCGTCCAAGTCATCGGACCCGTCGTCGACGTCCAGTTCGGCGAGAATTCCATCCCGCCGATCTACCAGGCGCTCACCGTGGACTTCACCGCCGCGGGCGCCAAGCAGCTCCTGACGCTCGAGATCCAGCAGCACCTCGGCGCCGGCGTGGCCCGGGCGATCGCGATGTCCTCCTCCGAGGGTCTGGTCCGCGGGATGACCGTGGTCGACACCGGTGCTCCCATCTCCGTGCCGGTCGGTGCGGGCGTGCTGGGCCGCATCTTTGACGTGACCGGCGCGCCGGTGGACGGCCGCGGTCCGGTGAAGGCGGACAAGAAGTACCCGATTCACCGGGCGGCTCCGAGCCTGGTCGATCAGGACACCAAAGCGCAGATTCTCGAGACGGGCATCAAGGTCATCGACCTGATCGCCCCGTTCACCAAGGGCGGTAAGGTCGGAGCCTTCGGTGGCGCCGGCGTGGGCAAGACCGTGGTGATTATGGAGCTGATCAATAACATCGCCAAGGCCCACGGCGGTTACTCGGTGTTCGCCGGGGTCGGTGAGCGCTCCCGCGAAGGCAACGACCTGTACCACGAAATGTCCGAGGCGGGCGTTATCGACCAGAAGGACCTCTCCAAGTCGAAGGTCGCGCTCGTGTACGGCCAGATGAATGAGCCGCCGGGTGCCCGTATGCGCGTCGCGCTCTCGGCCCTCGCGATGACCGAGTACTTCCGCGACGAGAAGAACCAGGACGTGCTGCTCTTCGTGGATAACATCTTCCGGTTCTCGCAGGCCGGTTCCGAGGTGTCCGCGCTGCTCGGCCGTTCGCCTTCCGCGGTCGGTTACCAGCCGACCCTCGCCAACGAGATGGGCAACCTGCAGGAGCGGATCACTTCGACCAAGAAGGGTTCCATCACCTCCTTCCAGGCGGTCTATGTGCCCGCGGACGATCTGACCGACCCGGCGCCGGCGAACACCTTCGCCCACTTGGACTCGACCATCGTGCTCGAGCGTTCGATCGCCGAATTGGGCATCTACCCGGCCGTTGATCCGCTGGCCTCCACTTCGAAGGCCCTCGCGGCCGACATCGTCGGCGATGAGCACTACTTCGTGGCCCGTGAGGTCCAGCGCGTCCTCCAGCGCTACAAGGACCTGCAGGATATCATCGCCATTCTCGGCCTCGACGAGCTTTCGCCCGAGGACAAGCAGACCGTGTACCGCGCCCGCAAGATCCAGCGCTTCCTTTCGCAGCCGTTCACGGTTGCGGAAGTGTTCACTGGCAGCCCGGGTAAGTACGTGGCGGTTAAGGACACCGTGCGCGGCTTCAAGATGATCCTCGAGGGCAAGCTGGATGATGTGGCCGAAGGTGACTTCTATATGAAGGGCAACATCGACGAGGTGCTGGCCGCCGCCAAGAAGGCCTAATCCCGTTATGCCGCTCACCCTCGAGATCGTCACGCCGGACGCCCGCGTGTACTCCGATACCATCGACACCGTGGTCATCCCCACGGTTGAGGGTGAGATCGGCATCTTGCCCGGGCACATCCCGCTGCTCACCCAAGTGGAGCACGGGGAACTCCGGGTCACCAAGGGAGCCGCCACCTCGTTCCTCGCCGTGAGCGGGGGGTTTGCCGAGGTCGGGGGCGATGTGGTCCGGGTTCTGGCCGAGAACGCCATCACTGAGGAGAAGATCGACGAGAATGCGGTCGAGGCGGCCTTGCGCCGGGCGCAGGCGGAGATCGAGTCGGCCAAGCACCTGGATCCGCAGCAGTACGAGCACTTGCAGGAGCTCGTGCGCTACTCCGGCGTCCAGCTGGCCCTCAAGCGCCGCCGCCGCTAAGCTCGGGTTGGGTGGGGGAAAGCCCCGCCGTATTTCCACTCGGCAAATCCGGCTCGCCAATGCAGCGGAGCCGGCGTTTCCTTCTGATACCCGGTCTCACTCCCGTATGTCCGCCTCACCCTTCCCGCTGACCCCGCTCTGCCAGCTGCCCGCTGGGGAGACGGGTCGTATCCTGCGGCTGACGGGGGACGAGGGGTTTTGCCAGCGGATCCGGGAGATGGGCTGCGGGGAGGCGGCTTTGGTGACGAAGCTTTCCGGCACCACGATGAGTCTTTGCCGGGTGAAGGGGATGCGCCTCGCCCTGAACCATCGCGCGGCGATGAGCATTTTGGTGGAGCACCTGCCGTTGGCGCCGCGCTGAAGCGCCTTCTCGCCAGATGGCCGACGAACCCCGTCCCCGGCCCGAGGGAGCCGACGCCGCGGCGCCGCTCCCCGCCCACATTGGCGGGTCACCGGGCCGCCGCCGGACGCCGGCCGAGCGGATGCCGGTCTATGCCTTGGTGGGCAATCCGAACTGCGGGAAGACGACCCTGTTCAATGCGCTGACCGGCCTGCGGCAGAAGGTGGGCAACTATCCGGGCGTGACCGTGGAGAAGAAGGTCGGTGAGACCTATTCCCAGCACGGCCACGCCATCAAGGTGATCGATCTGCCGGGTGCTTATTCGTTGGCCGCTAGGTCGCCGGACGAGGCCGTGACGCGGGATGTGTTGCTGGGTCGGCGGTCGGACACGCCGCAGCCGGACCGGATCATCTGCGTGGTGGACGCGTGCAACCTGGAGCGCTGCCTGTACTTCGTGCACCAGATTCTCGATCTGGGCCGGCCGGTAATCGTGGTCCTCAATATGATGGACCTCACCGCGCGCTCTGGGCTGGAGGTGCGGGCCGCGGAGCTGGAGGAGGCTTTGGGCGTGCCGGTGATCCCGTGCGCGGCGGTGCAGGGCCGGGGGCTGGTCGAGTTGAGGTTGGCGATGAGCCGGCACGAGCTGCCTTTGGCGCGGCATTCGTGGACCGTGCCGGCGCCGATCGCCCCGGCGGTGGCAGAGTTGCAGGCCTCGCTGGTGGCAGCGGATGGGCGGCCGCCGCTGATTGCGCGGGCGGAGGCGTTACTGCTGCTGACCGATCAGGACTCCGTGCGGGTGGCTGGTTCGACCCCGCTGAGCGCGGCGACTGGAGCGGTACTGGAGAATTGGCGGCGGCGCTGGACGGGCCAGGGGACCGATTGGTCCGCGACCCTGATCAAGGCGCGTTACGAGGCGATCCAAGGCCTGTGTCGGGAGGTGATCCGGCGGACGGGGGAGCGCGGGCCGTCGCTGGCGGACCGGGCGGATGCCGTGCTGGTCAATTCCGGCTGGGGCTGGCTGGCGTTTGGGGCGGTGATGGCGCTGATGTTCTACGCCATCTTCACGTTGGCGGAGCACCCGATGAACCTGATCGACGGGGCGATGGCGGGCCTGGCGGATCAGGTAAAGGATGCGATGCCGCCGGGCGATCTGCGGGACTTGGTGACCTCCGGGATCATCGGTGGGGCGGGGGGCGTGGTGATCTTCCTGCCGCAGATCTTGATCCTGTTTTTCTTCGTCGGGCTGCTGGAGAGCACCGGCTATATGGCGCGGGCGGCGGCGCTGATGGATCGGCCGATGAGCCGGGTGGGGTTGCACGGCAAGTCGTTCATTCCGCTGCTCGGTTCGTACGCGTGTGCGATCCCGGGCATTATGGCGACGCGGACCATTGAGAACGCGAAGGACCGGCTCGTGACCATTCTGGTGGCGCCGCTGATGAGCTGTTCGGCGCGTTTGCCCGTGTATCTGCTGATGATCGCGACGCTGTTGCCGGGCGACGCGGTGCCGGCCGCGACTAAGGCCGGATTAATGTTTTTAATGTATGCGCTCGGCACGGCGGGGGCGTTCGGCTTCGCGTGGCTGTTCAAGCGGACCCTCCTGCGGGGCGAGGCGCCGCTGATGATTATGGAGCTACCGGCGTACCAGCGGCCCCATTTCGGCGAGATCCTGCGGCAAATGCTGGAGCGTGGCTGGCTGTTTATGAAGAACGCGGGGACCATCATCCTCGCGATCTCGATCGTGCTGTGGTTCCTCAGCACCTATCCGAAGCATCCCGACCCGGCGGCGTCGGCCGAGGTCCAGATCGCGCACAGTTTCGCGGGGCAGGCGGGGCGGGTGATCGAACCGTTGATCCAGCCGCTCGGCTTCGATTGGCGGATTGGCATCGGGTTGGTCACCTCCTTTGCGGCCCGTGAGGTGTTTGTGAGCTCGATGGGCGTCATCTTCGGGGTGGAGGGGGCGGAGGACGACACGGCGCCGTTACGCGATGCCCTGCGAGCGGCGCACTGGCCGGATGGCGCGCCGCTATTTACCCCACTCGTGTGTCTGGCGCTGATGGTGTACTATGTCTTCGCAATGCAATGTATGAGCACCGTGGCGGTGGTGAAGCGGGAGACCAACTCGTGGCGTTGGCCGCTGTTCCAGCTGGCCTATATGACCGGCACGGCGTGGATCGTGACCTTTTTGGTGTATCAGGGCGGGCGGCTCCTGGGGTACTGAGCCGATGAACGCGGACCTCCAAGCGAAGCTGGCGCTAGCGATCGTCGCGGGGGCGGTCGCGGGTTTGTTGGTGGCGTGGTGGCGGCGCCGGCAGCGGCCCGCGGGCTGTGGCGGTGATTGTGGGTGCGCGGCTAAGCCGGCCAAGGTCGGTGGCCCGCGCGGGCGGCGCTAAACTGGTCGGAGAAGGGCGCGCGGGACTCCCGCCGCCATTGCCTTTGCGCGGACGGCCGCGCAACCTCCGCGCCCGATGCACCCCTCCGTCCCCGCCCCCGAGTCCCGCCGCCACTTTGTCTCCCGGCTCGCCGCCGTCGGCGCCGTGTTGCCCCTCGCGCCGCTGGTCGCGGCCGAGGGCCGGAAGAAGGAGCCGGCCGCGCCGCTGCCGGCGTGGCAGGGCGGGAAGACCCAGCTGCACGTGTTCTCGAAGCCGTTGCATTGGCTGTCGTGGGCGGACACCGCGGCGATGGTGAAGGCTGCGGGTGGGGACGGCGTGGATTTCACGGTGCGGAATGCGCAGGGCCACGTGTTGCCGGAGAAGGTAACGGAGGATCTGCCGCGCGCGGTCGACGCGTGCCGGGCGGCTGGGCTGAAGGTCGAGATGATTACGACCGAGATCCAGGGCCTGCAGACGCCGCACGCCGAGAAGCTCCTGCGCGCCGCGGCCAAGGTGGGCGTGAAGTACTATCGCCTAGGCTTCTTCAACTATGACTTCCGCAAGGGCGTGAAGGGGAGCCTCGACGCGCTTCGGCCGCAACTGCGGGAACTGGCGGCGTTGAACCAGAGCCTCGGCCTGCACGGAGCGATTCAGAACCACGCCGGCCCGCGCGTCGGCGGCCCGATGTGGGACCTCTATGAGTTGCTGAAGGATATCGATCCCCGCTGGCTGGGGGTGCAGTTCGACATTCGCCACGCGGTGGCCGAGGCGGGCCAGTCGTGGCCGATCACCCTCCGGTTGCTCGCGCCGTGGATCCGCTGCACTGACATTAAGGATTTCCGCTGGGAGCAGGGTCCGGGTAAGGCGGCGATCGAGAACGTCCCGCTCGGTCAAGGGATCGTCCCGTACGCCGCCTACCTGCGGCTGGTGCGTGAGCTGCAGTTGGCGGGTCCGATGTCGCTGCACCTCGAGTATCCGCCGTTTGAGCGCGCCCCGCTTTCCGAGGCGGACAAGCGGCAGCAGTTCCCCGCGCTAATGCGGAAGGATATCGACACGCTGAAGGGCTGGATGGCGCAGGCGGGAGTCAGCTGATGAGCGCTCCCGGCCCCATCACCATTGCCCGCGTCGGCGCCAACTTCGAGCGCGAGCCGCTCGTGCGGCCGTTTGGCTTCAAGGGTGGTTATCAATCCGAGATCTGGCAGAGCGCGACCCTGCTCGAGGGCGCCTCGGGCCGGCGTGGCCTTGGCCTGTGCACCCAGGGCGTGCTGTGGAGTGACGCGCGGGTGTTCGCGGCGCATTCCGAGAGTGGCGGCAACGCTCTGATGTACGCGGTGACCGAGTGGGCGGTGCAGCGCCTGAAGGGCGTGCGCTTCACCGATCCGATGGCGCTCCTGGAGGAGCTGCGGCACGAGGTGCACGCGCACGCGCGGGTCCTTACCGGCCAGCGGGACTTGCGGGAGACCTTCACCCTGAACGCGCTCGTGGGGGTCGATCTCGCGGTGTGGCTGCTGTACGCGGCGGAGCGGGGCATCACCTCGTTCGACGACCTCATCCCGGCCGCCTACCGTCCGGCGCTAGCCTCGCGCCACCGCCGCGTGGCGAGCATTCCGCTGATGGCGTACGCGGTCCCGATTGAGGAAATCCGCGGTGCCGTGGAGCAGGGCTACTTCTTCCTCAAGGTGAAGCTGGGCCAGCCAGGCACGCAGGAGGAGATGCTGGCGAAGGATATGGCGCGGATCTCGGCGATCCACGCGGCCATCGGCGGCGCGCGGACCCCGCACACGGCCGACGGGCGCCTGCCGTACTACTTCGACGCCAACGGCCGGTACGAGAGCAAGGAGACCCTGTTGCGCCTGCTCGACCACGCGCGGGCCATCGGCGCCTTCGATCAGATCGCGCTCGTGGAGGAGCCGTTTCCGGAGGAGCTCGAGGTGGACGTAAGCGATGTGCCCGTGCGGCTCGCGGCCGACGAGAGTGCGCACACCGACGCGGACGCGCTGAAGCGCATCCAGATGGGTTACCGGGCCATCGCGCTGAAGCCGATCGCCAAGACCTTGTCGATGTCCCTGCGGATCGCGCAACTGGCGCACGAGCGGGGTGTGCCGTGCTTCTGCGCGGACCTCACCGTGAGCCCGCGGCTCGTCGAGTGGAACAAGAACGTGGCTGCGCGCCTCGCGCCTTTCCCGGGCCTCGGTGGGCTCGGCCTGCTCGAGACCAACGGCCACCAGAACTACCGGAACTGGGAGGCGATGCGCGCGCACCACCCGGCGCCGGACGCCTCGTGGGCCCGGACCCGCGCGGGGGTGTTCGAGCTGGACGATAGTTACTACGCGGGGAGCGGCGGGGTCTTTACGCCCGACGCCCATCACGCGGGGCTGTTTCCGCCCGCCTGAGCCTCGCTGCCCGATGATCCGCCTTGTCGCCGCCGTCCTGCACCGGTTGGAGCTCCGCGCGCGGATGCCGTTCCGCTACGGCATCGCGACGATGACGGATGTGCCGCAGGTGATCGCGCGGCTCACCTTCGAGTTGCCGGGCGGCCGCGAGTGGGGCCTGGCGGCGGATCTCCTGCCGCCCAAGTGGTTCACGAAGGATCCCCAGCAGCCGCTGGACGAGGAGGTCGCGGCGATGCTGGGCGTGATCCGCGGGGCGATTCGCCGCGCGGCGGACGTACGGGCTGCGACGCCGTTCGCCTTTTGGCGCGAGGTGCACACGGCGCAGGGCGCGTGGGCGGAGGAGGCCGGGTGCCCGCCGCTGCTGGCGCATTTCGGCACGTCGTTCGTCGAGCGGGCCCTCCTGCACGCCGTGTGCCGCGCGAATCGAACGAACCTTTCGGCGGCGCTGCGCGGGGACCTCTTCGGCCTCGACTTGGCGGCGCTGGACCCGGAGCTGGCGGGGCTGCGACCGGCGGACTTCCTGCCGGCGCGACCGCCGGAACGGATTCATTCGCGGCACACGGTGGGTCTAGCGGACCCGATCACCCCGGCGGATGTGCCGGCGGGCGAACGGCTGACGGATGGATTGCCCCAGACCTTGGAGGAGGTGGTGGCGTTCTACGGCCAGCGTCATTTCAAGCTGAAGGTTAACGGCGATGCGGCGCGCGACCGCGAGCGGCTCGCGCGGATGGCCCGCGTGTTGGCGACGGTGCCGGGAGGGGCGGCGTTTTCCCTCGATGGCAACGAGAGTTTCCGGGAGGTCGCCGCGTTCCGGGATTACTTCGGAGAACTGCGGGCCGACCCGGCGCTCGCCCCGCTTTGGCCGCAGCTCCTGTACGTGGAGCAGCCGTGGCACCGTGACGTTGCGCTGAGCCCGGCGCTGGGGGCCTTGGCGCGCGACTGGCCGGAGCGGCCGCCGATCATCATCGACGAGAGTGATGCGGGCCTGGACGACCTGCGGGTAGCGCTGCGGCTGGGTTACGCGGGCACCAGCCACAAGAACTGCAAGGGGGTCTTTAAGAGTGTGGTGCACGCGGGTCGGTTGGCGCGGCGGCGTGCGGCGGGGCTGCCGGCGGTGCACAGCGGGGAGGATTTGGGCAGCGTGGGGCCGATCTCCCCGCTGCAGGATCTCGCGGCGCAGGCGGCGCTCGGGATCACGAGCGTGGAGCGCAACGGGCACCATTACTTTACGGGTTTGCGGCAGTTTCCGGCGGCGCTGCAGGAGCACGCGCGGCGGCACCATTCGGACTTGTACGTGCCGATGGACGATGGCGTGCCGCGGCTCGACCTGCGCGGCGGTGAGCTTCGGGTGGGTTCGCTTAATGCGGCCCCGTTCGGCGTACCCGGGGAGCCGGACCTGCCGGCGATCCCGGCCGAGACGGTGGTCTGAGGTCGCCGCGGCCTTGCGCGCGGCGGCGCGGCGCGCCATCGAGGCTGATGCCCCGCGTGTTCCCCCGCCGCTTCCGGCTGCCCAGTCTCGTGGCGGCTTGCCTCGCCGCTCTGTTCCTCGCACCCGCTGCTGCGGCTGCCGCCGCGGAATCTGCCCGCCCCGCGGGTTATGATCCGGCGCGACTGCCGGGTGCGACCGACTACTTCACGTTGCGGGCTGGTCTGGACCACGCGCGGGCGCGATTCGCGGCGGGTGGCCCCGCGCGCGTCGCGTTCCTTGGCGGCTCGATCACCGCGATGAGCGGGTGGCGCGAGCGGGTGATGGCCGACCTGCGGCGGCGCTTCCCGCGGACCGAGTTCGACTTCATCGGGGCCGGCATCGGCTCCCTCGGCTCCGTGCCGCACGCCTTCCGGTTCAGCCGCGATGTGCTGGCGCGGGGCGAGGTGGACCTGCTGTTCGTGGAGGCAGCGGTCAATGATGCGAGTAACATCCCCGACCAGCCCGCGCGGATGCTCCGCGGGATGGAGGGCGTGGTGCGGCAGGCGCGGCTGGCGAATCCGCGGATGGGCATCATCCACCTGCACTTCGCGATGCCGGAGCACCTCGAGGCTTATCGCGCGGGACAGGTGCCCGAGGTGATCCGCCAGCACGAGCGCGTCGCGGCGGCCTACGGTAATCCTTCGCTCGACCTCGCGCGCGAATTGACCGAACGGATCGCGGCGGGGCAGTTCTCTTGGGAAAAGGATATCCGCAACCTGCACCCCTCGCCCTTTGGGCACGAGGTGTACGCAGCGGCGATCGGCCGGTTGCTGGACGCGGCTTGGGCGGAGGTGCGGGAGCCGGGCCCGGTGCGGCCGCTGCCCGCGGCGCCGCTGGACCCGGGGAGCTACTTCCGCGGGCGCCTCGTCGATCCGGCGACCGCGCGGGTAGTCCGCGGCTTCACCCTCGATCCCGCGTGGCGGCCCGCCGACGGCAAGCCGGGCCGAGCCGGGTTTATGTCCGTGCCGGCGCTGGTGGGCACCGGCGCGGGGGCGGAACTCGAATTTGCGTTCACGGGCACTGCGGCGGGCCTCTTTCTGACTGCGGGGCCGGACACTGCGCGCCTTGAGGTGAGTATCGACGGTGGACCCTTTAAGGCGGTCGACTCCTGGACGCGCTGGAGCGCCTCCCTGCACCTGCCGTGGGCGCTGATGCTGGCGGACGGCCTTCCGTCCGGCCCGCACCAGTGCCGGGTGCGGCTTGCGGCGCGCTTGGCGGGAGAACCGGGCGGCGAGGCGCTCCGCGTGTTCCACCTGCTGGTGAACTGATTCTGGCTGGTTGCCCACCCGCGATCCCGCCCGGCGGCTGGAAACCGGGATTGCGCCCCGCGCGCCGATGCGTCTTCTCTCGACAGCTGTGATTACCCTTCCCCGCGTCCCCCTTGCCACCGCGCTCGCGCTCGCTGGCGCTGCCGTGCTCTGCGCCGGCCAGCCCCGCCCCAACAATGTCGCCCAGCGTTACCAGCAGCTCTGTGCGAACTGCCACGGCGACAAGCTGCAGGGTGGCCAGGCCGGCTCGTTGCTGGACGACGTGTGGACCGCGGGGGCGGACGATGCCGCGATCGAGCGCAGCATCCGCCAAGGGTTTCCCGAGAAGGGGATGCCTGCGTGGGGCAGCGCAATCCCCGACAAGGAGATCCGCGCGATGGTGATTTATATCCGCGAGCAGCGGGCTTTGCACGCGGCCGGCCAGCTTAAGTTCGCCAAGCCGGCGGATTTTGTGACCGCTCGCAGCCAGCTGCACGAGTATCAGGTGTCGACGTGGGTCGGCGGGATGAAGGAGCCGTACTCGCTCGCGTTCCTGAAGCCCGATCTGGCGATCGCCACCGAGAAGCGCGGCCACGCCTTTCTGATCGAGAAGGGCAAGTTGGCGCCACGGCCCCTGCTCGGCCTGCCCGCGGTCGATACTGGCGGTCAGGCGGGCCTGTATGACATCGTCCCGCACCCGGACTATGCGCGCAACGGCTGGGTTTACTTCGCTTTCAGCGATCCGCAGCGCAACGCCAAGGGCGAGCCCGTCAGCCTAACCCGCGTGGTGCGCGGTAAGATCAAGGACAATACTCTGATCGAGCAGGAGACCATCTACCAGGCGCGGATCGAGCATTACACCAAGGCGGGTGGCGTGCACTTTGGCGGGCGGCTGGCCTTTGACCGCGCTGGGTTCCTTTACCTCACGATCGGTGAGCGCGGCGGCAAGAGCGTGGCGCAGGACCTCGGCCTGCCCATCGGCAAGGTCCACCGCCTGCACGACGACGGTCGGGTCCCGGCGGATAACCCCTTCGTCAAAGACTCCAAGGCCCTGGCCTCCATCTGGAGCTACGGCCACCGCAACCCGCAGGGCCTCGCGTTCGAGCCGGGTACTGGGCGCCTCTACAGCACCGAGCACGGGCCCCGGGGTGGGGACGAGCTGAACTTGGTCGAGCGCGGCCGCAACTACGGCTGGCCGGTCATCACCTATGGGATGGAATACAGCGGAGACGCCATCACCCAGATCACGAGCCAAGAGGGAATGGAGCAGCCGTTGACCTACTGGGTGCCTTCCCTCGCGGTGTGCGGGATCAGCTTCTACGAGGGCAATCTCTTCCCGCGCTGGAAGGGCCAGCTGTTCCTCGCGACCCTTGCGGCGCAGGAGCTGCGGCGGATCGAACTGCGGGACGGCAAGGTCGTGGCGCAGGAGGTGGTCTTCAAGGAGCTCGGTCGCATCCGTCACGTTGTGGCGGGTCCGGACGGTGCCCTTTACGCCCTGCTGCCGGAGCGCATCGCGCGCATCGCGCCCGCGGCGACCGTGGCCGCGCCCTGAGGGTAGCGTAGCGCGACGGAAACGCGCTGCCGATTGACGGGCTGGGTGCGGCGGGCACCTTGGGCCCGTGCTCCACGACGCCTTCGCCGGCCTGCAGAAGCTGATGCTGCCCGACCGGTGGCAGGCGCTGGCTTTGCAGGGCCTGCGCGCGGGCCGGGATGTGATCGTCAGCGCGCCAACCGGGGCCGGAAAGACCTACGTGTTCGAGCGCTGGGTGGAGCAGACCGCGTTTGGGCGGCGAGCGCTTTTCACCGTGCCTACGCGGGCCTTGGCCAACGATAAGTTCGCCGAGTGGCGCGCGCGGGGCTGGGAGGTGGGCATTATGACCGGCGACCTCTGCGTGCGGCCGGAGGCCCCGGTGGTCGTCGCGACCCTGGAGGCGGTGCAGGGGCGGATCGTCGACGCGGCGGATGGCGGTCTGGAGGAGCCCTTCCGACTCCTTGCGGTCGATGAATATCATTGGCTGGCGGATGCGCACCGCGGGAATCACTACGAGGGCGTACTGTTTTCGGCACCGCGGGAACTGCAGCTCCTGTTACTCTCCGGGGCGGTGGCGAATCCAGAGGACGTCGCGGCGTGGTTCCGCCGGTTGGGCCGTGAACCCGAGGTCGTCGCGCACCACGAGCGTCCCGTGCAGCTGGAGGAGGTCGAGGTGGACGAGCTGGTGCACGGCCTACCGCGGTGCATCGAGGGCTTCTGGTCCCGCCGGGTGGCGGGGGCGCTCCGCGAGGGTTTGGGGCCGGTGCTGATCTTCGCGCCCCACCGAGCGGATGCGGAGCGGCTGGCGCGGCAGTTCGCGCGGGAACTACCGCTCGCGGATCCGCTGACCCTCACGCCGGAGCAGGAACAGTTGTGTGGTCCCGTCCTGAGCCGCCTGTTGCGGGCGCGAGTCGCGTTTCACCACAGTGGTCTGAGCTACGCGCAGCGGGCCGGCGTGATCGAGCCGCTGGCGAAGGCCGGGCAACTGCGGGCGGTGGTCGCGACCCTCGGCCTAAGCGCAGGCATCAACTTCTCCCTCCGCTCCGTCCTCATCACCGCCGCCTCCTACCGCCACGACCATCTCGAGCGCGAGATCGCGCCCCACGACCTGCTACAGATGGTCGGACGGGCCGGGCGCCGCGGCCTGGACGAGGCCGGTTACGTGCTGGTCAGTGCGGGGACGCCCCGGTTGCGCCGGGCCGAACCGTTGCGCTTGCGCCGCGCGGCGCCTCTGCCGTGGGCGGTGCTCCTGCGGCGCCTGCGCGGGGGCCGGGATGCCGGGGAACTGGCGCGCGAAGCCGCCGGCCGCTTCTTCAGCGAAGAACGCCTGCCGCTCGGCACCGAGCAGACGCCGCCCGAGTTGGCTGCTACCTTGCCGTGCGGCGAGCGGACCGACACCGGCCGCGCGCGGCTCGTGCGCCGCGACCGTAACCCCAGTCCTGCCTGCCCCGCTTGCCCGCAGCGCGCCGCCTGCTTGGCCCTTTCCCCGGAGCCCACGCTGCTTTGGCAATGGCAACGCACAGGCGTGCTCGACCGGCAACTGCGCTTGACCGTGCGGGGCGAGATCGTCGCGGGTTTCCTCGGGCCTGAGGGCCTCGCGCTGGCCGCGGCGTTGGAGGACCACCGGTACCCGCTCGATGACCTCCTGTTTGATACCGCCAACCTGTTTGCGGGTGACCGGTTCACTGGGACTAATCCGCGCTGGCTGGGGCGCCTCGCCGAGGCCTGCGGACGGGCGTACCGGCGCCTGACCATCGAGGGTTGGCTGCGCGAGGGCGTGCCCGTGCAGTACGGCGCCGGCGCGGCCGAAGCGGTGCGCGCGGTGGTGGCGGAAGGTGCGCGGAGTCGGGAGGTACTCGACGAAGTGGAGACCGCGGGCCGGGGCGACCTCGATCGCCTGCTGACCGAGTGGCGCAGCCTGCTGCGGCAGGCCGCCGCGGCGCCGCCTCTCGTGGGGGACGGCCAGGCGATGACCCCGCGGGACCATTTCCTTGCGGAGCGGTGGGATACGTTTCGCGCGCTAGCTCGGTATTGGCTGCGGGAGGCGCGGGCGGACGCGTTGCCGGACTTGCCGCCGCTCACCGCGGACCAGCGCCGGCCGGTCAATCACCGTGTCCTGCGGGCCGCTGCGCCCCCGCCGCCGGGGCGGGCCGGGGCGGGGCGGGCGGCGTAAGGCGGGGCGGCGTCAGAACTCGAAGGAGTTCGTGATCGTCCACTTGTTCGGCTGCGGGATGCGGGCGCTGGCGACCTGGCCGTTGGGTTGCGCCGTGACCCCGATCAGGTCCTCGCTGCCGAAGATGTCCCGGATGTTCAGCTGCACGCTCCAGCGGACCTTGTCCGTGAGGAAGCGGCGGCCGTAGCGGAACCAGAGGTCGTAGTTGATCTGGGCGCTCCCGTAGTAGGGGCGGGTGACATCGTAGACCCAGGCCCCGGCGGCGTTCTGCTTGGCGGGGAAGCCGATGGCGACGCGGTCCTGCCAGCGGGCGGCGCCGCCGACGCTCCAGCCCTTGAGCGGGCCGGTGCGGAAGTCGTAGTTCGTCACCGCGTTGAAGCGCCAGCGGCGGAGCTCCTGCACTGGGGAGCCGTTGGCCGCGAGGGCGTTCAGGTAGGGCACGTACATATTGATGATCGCGAGGTTCCCGAGCTGCGAGGTCCCGAACGAGTTGAAATAGATGATATCCTCGAAGCCCTCCATCTCGCGGAGGTTCGTCGCCAGCTTGCCGTTGCCGTCGGTCCAGAGCGGCAGGTTGCGGTTGATGAACTCCGTGAAATCGGCCCCGACGTTGGCGCGGCTGGCCTCCTGGCGGGCGGCGTTGAAGGTGAGGCGCCAGTGCGGCAGCGGGTTGAAGGTCCCCTCGAACTCCCAGCCTTCCGAGACCGTGTCGGCGACGTTGCCCACGTTCGGCGGCCGGGTGGCGCTCCAGTTCCCGCCGTTGGGGGCCTGGGTGAAGTTCCAGGTCTGGGCGAGGAGCGGGTCAACCGGGCGGAGCCACTCCTCGCGGGTGCGCTGCGTGAACCAGAGGTTGCGCGCGGCGCTCTCGGCGGCGGTGAGCCCGGGGTTGAGCACGCCGGCCTGCGCGGGGTTCGTGAGGCTCGCGCGCAGCGGCAGGTAGCGCGGATCGGAGGGCGTGAAGCCGAACCATTTGTTGATCAGCACCTCGTTGGTATTGGAGCCGCGGAGGCCGTTCATCGCGCGGACCGTGTCGTTGCCGGGCCAGAACGTGTTGTAGAAGGTGGCGGAGTCATTCGTCTGGGTCGTGCGGTAGCGGTTCACGCGTAGGGTGAACTTCCGCTCGAGCGCGGAGAGGGTGATGCCGAGGTCCTTGGTGCGGCCGGCGGGCGGCGCGAAGGGGCGGCCGTAGACGTCGGCGATCGTCGATGAGGGGCGGAAGTTGCGGGCCTCGTTGTACGAGAAGCTGACGTCGGTGCCGCGGGGCAGGCGGCGGCGGACCCAGTCGGGCGCGTGGAGCACGCCGCTCCAGCTCAGGGTCGAGTCCTTGGCGTAGATCGTGGGCTTGGCCGGCAGGGTCCAGGCGGGATTGAACGGGTCGGTCTCGCCGGTGCCGGAGGCGAGGCGGGCGGGGCCGGCGTCGCGGAGGTCGAACTCGTCCTCACGCCAGCCGACGAGGCCGACCAGTTTGTCCCCGAGCAGGTAGCCCTGCCAGATGGCGGACTGGCTGCGGGTGCGGTTGGCGTTCTTGGAGGCGCCGGAGTAGAGTTTGCTGATGTCCCGCTCGTCGGCGGAAATCGTGGTGACGGGGACGCGGACCATCTGGTTCACGCGGGCATCGAAAAGCAGGGCGGTGCCGGCGGGCTGGGGCACGTGGAGGGCGGTGATGCCGCTGATGCCGGCCCCGGCGGGGGAGTTGAGCTGGGCGATGGAGGGCCCGAGGTAGTGGATCGCAGCGTAGGAGGGGTAGGTGGTGGCGGCGGGGTTGTTGGCGTAGGCGTTCACGTCGAGGCCATACGAGTACCCGTTGATGCTGCGGTTGAAGGTGGCGTTACGCTGGTCGGTCCAGTTGCCGGTGAACACGTGGCGGCCGAGGTGGCGCTGCCAGCCCGGGCGGCGGCGCAGGTCGAGCGTGGCGTAGGCGGTGGCGCGCTTGGCCTCGCGGGTGACCTCAGAGAAGTTGTTGCCGATCGAGTCGGAGGCGACGTAGGGCCGGCCGAAATTCGGATTGGGCGCGCCGTCGACGAGCTTCGTGTTGAAATCGACGAACAGCGTGTACGCGTCGAAGCCGAATACCCCGAAGTTCTCCCGGTTGAAGGTCTGGCGGTCGTAGGCCAGCTCGAGGCCGAAGAGGTCGCGCAGGAACGTCTGGCGGAAGGTGGCGTTCAGGGCGCGGAAGTCCGACTCCTCGCGCTTGTTGGGGCCGTCGAGGAGGACGTCGTAGAAGTTGAAGGTCGAGGGGTCGCGGATCTCTTGGTAGCGCCAGAGGCCGGTGTAGGCCTGCCCCGGGGGCGCGAACTGGCGGTTGAGGAAGAAGTTCGGGTTGTTGCCCTGGGCGGCGTAGGCGCCGATGGCGTACCACGAGACGAACGGCGTACCGCCGCGGCTGATCATAAACGGCGGGACGCCGTTGCCGCCTTGCGTGGCCGAGGCCGGGTCGGTGAAGACTGCGCCGATCTGGCCGAACCAACGGCCGGGCGCGCCGAGGTGCGCGAAGAGCAGGGGGTTGGTTGTGACCGCGGTGGGGTTGGTGGGGTCGACCGCCGCCTTGTTCAGCACGCTGTACCAGGCCGTGAGGCCGTCCTGCGGCGGGGTGGGGCGGGGGCGGTTCGAGCGCGTGTAGCCGCCCTCGTAGCTGACCTGGAACTGGGTGAGGCCGTCGCGCACGAGCCGCGGCTCCCATTTCGCGGTCACGAAGGCGCGGCGGTCATCCTCGAAGGCCGGCTTCTGGCGGTAGCCCTCGGCCTTATTCAGAGCAATGAAGCGCACGCCGAGCCGACCGGCGACGACGGCCTGATTTACGTCGAGGACCTCGCGGTGGCTGCCGAAGCGCCCGATCGCGCTGCTGAAGGCCCAGCTGTTGCGGCCGAGCTGCGCGGACTTGAGCTGGTTGTTGATGATGCCGGCGGGGCTGCCGAGGCCGAAGAGGATCGCGTTGGCGCCGCGGGAGATGTCCACCCGCTCCGTGTTGTAGGAATCCAGCGGGATGTTGGTGAGGAAGAAGTCCCGCGTGAGATCGGCGCCCGCGAGGCCGCGCACGCGCGTGGAGTTTTGGGGGCTTTGGAGCAGCGACTCGGCGCTCGAGAAGCGGTTGCCGGTGTCGACCCCGGAGAAGTTACCCTCGAAGCCGCCGGCCTCGGTGTTCGTGGTGTAGACGAGAAAGTCGCGCGCGTTGGTCGAGCCCGTGTCCAGGAGGAACTGGGACGTCACCACCGAGATGGCGGCGCCGACGTCACGGAGGTCCGTGCGCAGGCGGGTGCCGGCGAGGGTGGAGGTGGCCGCGTAGCCGCGGTCTTGGGCCTCCTCGACCACGAACGGGCTGAGCGTGAGGGGAACGTCATCCGCGGCGGTGGGCGGGCGCGGCGCGGGCACGGTCTGGGCGCGAAGGGCGGCGGGGAGGCACAGGACGGCCGCCACGAGGAGGCGGGGCAGGGTGGTCTTCATAAGGCAGGGTCCGCCGGAACCGGCGGGAGGGTAAGAACGTACGCGGCGGGCGCGGCTTGGCCAGAGTGGAATCGCCTCAGCGGCGCCGCGGCCGCGGGAGCAGATCGAGGATGCGGCGGCTCAGGTCCGCGAGGGCCGTTTCCTCCAGCTCGCCGCCCACCACGACGTGGGCCCGGTCGCGCTGGGGCGCCACGTGGCGCCGGAACATCGGCTCGACCTGCTCCCGCCATTGGCGCCGCACGGAGGTGGCGGTACGGCCGCGCTCCCGGGTGTCCCGCTCCAGTCGCCGTTCCCGCCGCACTGGCGTGGCGGTGTCGCGGTAAATCCGAAGGTCGAACCGTTCGCGCAGGGCGGGCCGGACCCACGGCCAGAGCCCCTCGACCAACACCACGGGGCGCGGGGCCCAGCGGCGGGACTGGCCGTGGCGGGTGTGGCGGGTGAAGTCGTACCGCGGTACCGGGGGGCGCCCGCCTGAAGCGATCCCGTCCAGCACGGCGGCGAGCGCCGCCCAGTCGATCGCGGCGGGCCGGTCAAAGTTGCGCCGCGCGCGCCGCGCAGGGGTCAGGTGGCCGAGATCCTGGTAGAAGTCGTCCAGCGACAGGAGCGCCGCGCGCCGGCCGAGGTGACGCCGCAGGGCCTGCGCGAGCCAGGTCTTGCCCGAGCCGCTCCCACCGGCGATCGCCACGAGCACGACGCGGGGCGCGCGGCCGGAGGGGGAGGCGGGACGGGTGGGAGGCATCGCGAAATCCGGTCGCGAGCGTGTGCCCTCCTGCGCGCTTGTCGAATCCGCGCTGGCGCCTGCGGGATTGCGATCCGCGCCCCGGTCGCCAGCTTCGCGGTCGGTGGCGCGCCGCGGTCGCGGTTCCGCCACCTCCCTCCCCGATGCGCTCCCCGTCCCTCCCGCGTTGCCTGTTCCTGCTGGCCGCCCTCGGCCTCGCGCCCTTGCCGGCGGCCGATAAGTCCCCCGCCGACGCGGCCTTCGAGGCGGCCCGCACCGCCATTGTAACGTCCAATCCCGAGGGCGAGCCGGCCCTCGCGGCGGGTTTTACGTTCCTGCTGGGGTTCCCGGACGATTCCCGCACGCGCGGGCTTTTGCCGGCCCTCGAGGCCCTCGCGGAACGCTTGCCGGAAGCGGCTCGCGCCGGCTACCGCGCCGCCTACGCGCAGCGCATCGAGGCGGCCCTCGCGCGCAAGGACCTCCCGCCGGCGGCCCGCGAGGGCATCCTCTCGGGAATCGCCTCGGCTGCGCTGAGCCGGCAACTCGACGCCGAGCAGCCGGACCCCGCCGCCCTGGCCGGACCCCTGCGTGCGTTGGAAGAGCAGTTCCCCACCTCCCGCGCCTTGCCCGCGTTGCGCCTGGGCGAGGCGAAGCTCCTCGCCGCGCGTGACCCGGAGGCCGGTCTCACGCGGATGCGCGCCCTTGCTGCCAGTCCCGATCCTGAGGTCGCGCGGCAAGCGGCGGCTGAAGTGCGGATGGTCGACCTGCGGACGAAGCCGCTCGACCTGAAATTCACCGCCGTCGACGGGCGCGAGGTGGATTTGGCGAAGCTCCGCGGCAAAGTTGTCCTGATCGACTTCTGGGCCACGTGGTGCGGCCCCTGCATCGCCGAGCTCCCCAACCTGCTCCGCGTCTACGAGCAGTATCACCCGCAAGGGTTCGAGATCGTCGGGATCTCCTTCGAGAATTCCGGCGTCGTCGACGAGGAGACCCGCCGCAACCCCCGCAACGCCGGCCGCTCGCTCGACACCCCGGAGCAGGCCGCGGCCAAGCTCGCGGCCGCGCGGCAGAAGCTCACCGACTTCACGCGGGACCGGAAGATGCCGTGGCCGCAGCACTTTGACGGTCGCTACTGGGACAACGAGTTCGGCCGGCAATTCAACATCCGCAGCATCCCCGCGATGTTCCTCCTCGACCGGGAGGGGCGCATCGTCGACACGAACGCGCGCGGCGCGAAGCTGGAGCCGCAGGTGCGCCGGCTACTGGGTCTGTAATGGTGAACCGACCGGCGCAGACGCGGCGGGAATTCCTACGCCTCGGCCTCGCCGGCGTCGGGGCGGTGCCGTGGCTGGCCTCGGGTTGTGCGGGTCCGGGCGCGGGGCTGTTGGCGCCCGCGGACGGCCCCGCGGTCTTCGTGATCCTGTCGGGCGGCGGCACGCCCCTGACCAACAATTACTCGCAGTACCTGCAGGCGCGCGCGTGGGCCGGGTGGCTGGCGCGGACCCGGCCGGCGGCCCCGCGGTGGTGTTTCTTCGGGGTGGGCAACCGCGAGGGCTCCCCGGCGGTGCTGGCGGACACCTACCGCGAGGTGGAGCGCGACGGCGGTTACGAGCCGGAATGGCTGCCGGGATTCCTCCCGGACAACCGGCCCGCGACCCGCGAGTCCCTCTTCCGCGCCCTGCGCGAGGAGATCCTGCCCGTGGTGCGCGGGGGTGGCACCCTGTTCCTCCTCGTGGGTGACCACGGCGAGCTGTCCGGCCGCGACGCGGCGCAGGAGAGCGCGATCACGATGTGGCAATTGAAGCGCGGCGGCCGCCAAGGCTGGCGCACCGACAACAGCGAGGTGCTCGGCGTCGCGGACCTGCGGCGGGAGCTGGCGGCGGGCCTCGGCCGCGGCCGCGTGGTGTTCGGGATGACGCAGTGCCATTCGGGCGGATTCCACGAGCTGGCCGTCCCGCGCGTCCTGGTGCCGCCGCGGGCGTGGTTCAGCCGCGATCCGGAGGGCATCGCCGGCCGCCCCGCGCGGCTGCAACTGGCGGCAGCGGGGTTCACGGCCACGGATCAGGCCTCGCCGGCGGCGGGGTGCGAACCCGACCCGGAGCCGGACCGCTGGGCGGGGTACGAGCGGTTCTTTCCGGAGGCGCTGCTCGGGTCCGACCTGATGACCGGTGTCGTCCGCGGCGCGCCGGCCCCTACGCTCGACGCCGCCCACGCGGCGGCCGTGCTGGTCGACCACACCATCGACAAGCCGCGGTCGACCTCCGAGCACTATCTGGAGGCGTGGGCCCGCCTGATTGAGGAGCGGCTGGCGACCACCCTCGCGATCACCGAACCGGTCCAGCGGGCCGTGGTGGCCTTCCAGCGGGCCGTGGACACGGGCGAGGCGGAGGTCGCGGATCCGGGCTGGGTGGCGTTGCGGGAGCGGTACGGTCGTTTCCAGGCCGCGCTGATCGCACAGCTGCCGACGGGCCGGGCGCTCCTCCAACTCGGCGACCGCCGGCGGCTCACCGCGGCGTTGCGGCCGGTGGCCGAACCCGCGCGGGACCCCGGGGCGCGGCGGCGGAACGCGCTCACCGCGGCCCGCCGCGCGTGGAGCGCCACTCTGCGCCCGGCGTGGAAGGCGGCGGTGGAGGCGGACCGCGTCCCTGGTCTGGGCGGGCCCGCGCGGGACTTTGAACGGCACCTGCTGCGGCTGGAGGACGAGGGGCGGAGCCTGCTCCTCGGCCGCCGCGACGGCGAGGCGCTGCTGCAGGAGGTCTATTGGCGCTCCGGCTACGCGCAGCCGGGATCCGTGGAGCCGGCGGCGGCCCGCGCCGTGGCGCGCTGGGGCGTCGCGCGGCGGGAGCGGATCGCTGAGTGGGGCCGCACGGTGGCCGACCCGGCGGTGCGCACGGCGGCCGAGCAACTGGCGGCGGTCCCGCCGCCGGAGATGCCAGCGGGGCCCGGGCTCACGCTGCCGATCGCGGCGGAGCGCGTGCTGTTCCAGCGGAGGGTCCTCGCGGCGTGGCGGTTCCTGCTGGAGGTGGGTCACGCGCCGGCCCTCGCGGAGCTGGCGCAGTTGCGCGCGTTGGAGATCACCCCGCTGCCGCCCGTGGGGGCCGGCGTCCCGGCAGCCTGAGACTGGCGGGCTGCTTTGGGTACGTCCGCCTTCCCGGCAACGGTCAGCGCGCGGGTTCCAGGAACTCAGGCCCCGGCCGGGCACCGGTTTTCCCGCGATGCGCCGCAGGGAACTAGGGCGTGCGCTGCCGCGTCAGCGCCGATGGCCAGAGCCGGTGGACCAGGGCGACGCGGACGCAGCCGAGGCCGTAGCGTACCGAGCGCGCGAAGCTGATCGAGCTGGCCTCGGGGAAATAGCGCGTCGGGCAGGTCACCTCGCCGACCCCGTAGCCCTGGCCTAGAACCCAGACGAGCATCTGGTTGTCGAAGATGAAATCATCGTCGAAGCGATCCAGCGGTGCCCGGGCCAGCAGCTCCCGTGAGAAGGCGCGGTAGCCCGTGTGGTACTCGGAGAGCTTGGCGCCGAGGACCAAGTTCTGGAACAGGGTCAGACCTCGGTTGGCCACGTAGCGCCACCAAGGCATCCCGCCGCGCTGGGCATAGCCCCCGAGGATCCGTGAACCCAGGGCGCAGGGATACACGTCGAAGGCGATCAGGCTGGTCAGGGCGGTGAGGAGCTTGGGCGTGTACTGGTAGTCGGGGTGGATCATCACCACGATGTCCGCCCCGGCGGCGAGCGCGGCCCGGTAGCAGGTCTTCTGGTTGGCGCCGTAACCGCGGTTCTGCGGATGCTCGATCACCTCGAGGCCGGGAAGTCCCCGCGCGGACGCCACGGTCGCGTCCCGGCTGCCGTCATCCACCAGGATCATATGGTCGACAACGCCCTGGGCGCGCACCTCCTCGTAGGTCTGGTGGAGCGTGCGTTCCGCGTTGTAGGCGGGAAAGACCACCACGATGCGGCGTCCATTGATCATCGCTTTAGGCGGGAACGGCCCGCGGTGCCCGGGAGCGAGCCGGAGGTACGATGGAGGGGCAAATAAAACCTTTCCGTCCCGGGCTGCGATTCACGCCGGCACGATGTGCTCCCTGAGACGCGGGGCCGATGGTGCGATGCCGCCCGGCGAGGTTCAGGTTGGACATCCTCCGCGGGCCCCAGCCAATTCCCGTAATGTCCGACTTGCTGCTCTCGTACGCGATTTCGCGCGGCCGCGCCCTGCCGCCGCCGCCCCACGATGACGAGGTGCTGGGGCGCCTCGCGGCCGCGGTCTACCTGCATCCGCTGCGTGAGGGCCGGCGCTCCCCGCGGGAGGAGGCCTATCTGGCCGGGGCCACGCCCCAAAGGCTCGAGACGTCGCAAGGCCTCGTGTCCACCTGGCGGTGGGGTCCTGCCGATGGTCCGCTGGTCGGGCTCGTGCACGGTTGGCAGGGGCACGCCGGCCAGCTGGGTGGCTTTGCCGCGCCGTTGGCGGCCGCGGGTTTTGGCGTGCTGGCCTTCGATGCCCCCGGCCACGGGGATTCCCCGGATGCCGAGCTCAGCGTCCCTTCGCTCGCCCGGGTGGTGACGGATCTCGGGACGCGGCTCGGCGGCTTCTTCGGCCTAGTTGGGCATTCGATGGGCGCCGCGGCCGCGGCGATGGCCACGACGCTCGGGGTAAGGCCGGCGGCGCTGGTCCTCGTTTCGCCCCCGCTGTCGCAGGCGGAGAGCGTGGCGCGGATGGCCGATCGCCTGCAATTCACGCCCGCGGTCGCGGAGGCCTTCGTCCGGGCCCTCGAGCAAAAGTCAGGTTTTCGTCACGGCGAGGTGGATATGCGGGTCGCCGCCCGGAGAGCCGGGTTTCCGGCCCTGCTGTTTCACGATCCGGAGGACCGCAGCACTCCTTTCCGCAATTCCGAGCTGATCGCGGTGGAGTGGCCCGGGGCGCGGATCGTGCCCTGTCCCGGGCGCGGGCACCTGCGCATTCTCTCCACCCCCTCCGTGCACGAGCAGACCGTCACGTTCCTCTCCGCGCGCCGGCCGCCGGGTTGACCCGCGCCAGACGCGGCCGGTAGCCGTTCTCGCCGGTTCCCCGGGGCAGGTTTCCTGAGCACGGCCGGATTCCCGGGGTCGGGGGCGTGCCCCCGGGAACTTTTGCTGACGCTGGCCCGGAGGCCCCCATCGGCCCCGGGTCCCTCCATGGTTCAGGACCTGAATTGGCCGTTGCTGCTCCCGCTCTGCGGCCGTTGTCCCGCCCGCCAGCGTGCGACGTCAGCGTGGGCTAGGGGCCCGCCGTGACCGACGTGCAGCCAACCACGCGCCGTCGCCAGCACGCGGTCGAGGCTGCGCATCCCTTCCGCCGCGTCCTCGGCGAAATAATGGAAGTTGGGCTTACCCGGCCGGATCCTCCCGCCCAGATGACCGCCCATCAGCAGGTCGCCGACAATCGCGTCCCCGGAATCCAGCACGAGCGAGATCGAGCCGCGAGTGTGGCCGGGAGTGTAGATCACGGTGGCCGCGAGGCCGAACGCGTCCAGCCGTTGCCCGTCGGTCGCGGGCAGATCCGCGACGAAAGAGGGGAAGGCCGCGCCGGAGAAGAATGGCGCCATCAGTCGGCCTCGCAGGCCCACGCTCCGAAGCCGGCCGTTGTGCCCCCGGGCCGCCAGCTCGCGGTCGCCCGCGTGGTGGCTCACCGGACAACCCGCGCGCCGGGCCCACTCCGCCGTGTTGCCGCCGTGGTCGGAGTGGACGTGCGTGTGAAGGATCAATGCCAGATCCCGCGGGTTCACGCCCGCGGCGGCACAGCCGGACTCGAGGGCCTGCCCGTCGCCGGGCGAGCCGGTGTCGACGAGCACCGGCCGGTGGTCGCCCGTCAGCAGGTAGGCGTTCGACAGCCGCAGCCGCAGTGGGTGGATGCGCGTCACTTCACCTGCTGCCGCGGCTTCAGGCCGCCGGCAGGATCTCGCGGAGGTTGTGCAGGCAGATGCGCGAGGCCTCCTCGCCGCCGCGGGAGAAGCCGTAGCCGGCCGGCAGGTGCAGGTCCGCCTCCGCGATCGGGATCACGCGCCAGTGCGTCTCCAGCGAGAAGCGCCCGTCGTAGCCGCTGCGCGCGATCTCCGCGAGGTGCGCCGTCCAGCCCACGTGGCCCAGGCCCACGGGCGCGGCGACGGCCGGATGGCCGCCGGGCTTCGGGGTCACGCGGCGCGCGTCCTTCACGTGGATGTGGTGGATCCGCCCGCGCAGCGCGGCGAATCCCGCGGTGGCGTCCGCCGGCGAGCCGGGCGTGTAGAGGACGTTGCAGGGGTCCCAGACGATCCCGAAGCGCGGGTCGGGTAGGTGCCGGAGGATTTCCGCCGCCTCCAGGCCGGTGCCGATGATGCACGAGGCCTCGTTCTCCACCCCGATCCGGACGGAGGTGCCCTGGGCGGCGGCCGCCAGCGCGCCGAGGTGCTCGACGATGCGCGGGACGGCCGCCGCGTTCTCCGCCGCCGAGCGGCGCAGGAAGGTGAAGACGCGGATCAGGTCGCAACCGAGCTCGTGCGCGACGCCCAGCGTGCGCCGGAACTCTTCGACGTGCGCGCGCACCGCCGGGGCGTCATCCAGGTCGCATTTGAACACCGGCGAGGAGCAGCCGAAGATCCGCCAGCCCTCGCCCAGGGCCACGCGCTTCACCTCGGCGATGTCCGCCGGCGTGAGGTCCTTGAAGGCCCGCCCGAACATGCTGCGGAGCTCGTAGCCGGGCAGGGCGAACTCCTTGGCGAAACGGACGAGGTCCGGGAGATCCTGCGAGATCTCGTCGGAGATGACGGTGAAGCGGGCGGGGAAATTCATGGCTGGATGAGGAAAGGCAATGGAGGGGTGGAGGGCTAACGGAGCCGGGCGGGCGCGACCAAGCGAAAACCGCCCGGCGCCGTCCCGTCGCGGCGTTCAGCGGGGCTGGTTGGCCGCGACCACGTCGGCGACCTTCACGGGCGCGCCGCCGCGCCGCTTGCTCTCGTCCGCCGCCTCCATAAACGCCATCAGCTCCAGCGTCTCCTCGGCCGAGACCGGCGGGACCCGCGTCTGGAAAAACTTCACCACGTCGCGCAGCAGCGGCGCGTAGCCGGTCTTGATTTCGGGACTCACCACGTTCGTCGAACCGAACACCGTCAGCCCGTAGGCCCCCTTGGTGGCGCGGTTGCCCCGCACCGTGCCCACGCGCCCGTCCGCCCAGACGCCGGTGACGACGTCCACGTTCTTGGTGTGGGTCCGCTGGACGGTCACGCAGCCGGTGCCCATCACGGTGTAGAGCATCTCGCAGGCGTGGATGCCGTACCAGTAAAGGTCCGGGTGCGTCGGCTCGATGTCGCAGGGACCGAAGGTGGTCGCGCCGCGCAGCTCCCCGTATTTCACGTCCTTGAGCGCCGCCTGCACGGCCTGGCGCAGCGAGGAGGAGCTGAAGACGGGCGTGTTGTGCTTCTTGGCCAAGGCGTAGATCGCGATCGAATCGCGCAGGGATCCGCCCACCGGCTTGTCGATGAAGGTCGGTTTTCCCGAGGGCAGGACCTCCTGCGCGTACTTCAGGTGCGGGCGGCCGTCGACGCTCTCAATCATCACCGCGTCCACATTCTTCACCAGCTCCGCCACGGTGTCATACAGCTTGATCTCGGGGTACTTCAGCAGGTCGCGGGTGAAGCCCTCGACGCGGTTCGCGCTGGAGGGGATGTCCGGGCTGCCCCCTTTGAACACCGCTACGACGCGTGCGCCGGGCACGTGGTCCTTCGCCTTGGGGTCATTGAGGGTCTTGGTGAAGGCGATGACGTGCGAGGTGTCCAGGCCGATGAGGCCCACCCGCAGGTCAGCGGCGCGGGCCTTCAGGCCGAGGAGCGAAAACAGGGCGAGCAGGGAGGTGAGGGGGCGGAGGTTCATCGGGGAAGGAAGGGTTGTGAGCGTCCGTCCGTGGCGGGTCAACCGAGCCAGCGGGAAAGATTCTGGGCGACGAAGGCGTTGTCCACCAGCCAAGGGTAGGCAGCGGTCACGCGGTCGAGCTCGCGCGCCTGGCCGGGCGAGAGGCGCTCCTGCGGGTCGAGGCACGCGGTGGTCGCGAACAGGCCCTGGCGCCGCAGGATCTCGTGGATGCCCGGCAGGCAGCCCGCGAAGTCGTGCGCCGCGTCAAAGACGGCCGCGTTCGCGTCGGTCAGCGCCGCATTCCGCTCCAGCCAGCGGGCGTCGAGCCGCGCCCGGCCGCGCGCCCGCCGCACCTCGTCCAGCAGCGCGACGGCGCGCTCGGTCCACACGCCCCACTGCCCCAGTAGCCCGCCGGTGATGTGGCGCGTCCGCCCGCCGAAGGTGAACGGGGTGAGGAGGTCCGCGAGGATGTTGTCGTCGTTCCCGGTGTAGAGCGCCACGTCGTCCCGGCCCGCCTCGAGCACCGCCCGCACGACGTCGAGGGTCCGGTAGCGGTGAAACGGGGCGATCTTCACCGCGACGAGGCCGGGGATCTCCGCGAAGTCCCGCCAGAAACGGTAGCTCAGCACGCGCCCGCCCACGGCGGGTTGCAGGTAGAAGCCGACCAGCGGCAGCTCGCGCGCCACCTCCCGGCAGTGGCGCAGGATGGCGCGCTCCTCGTCCGCCGCCCACGCGCCCAGGCTGAGCAGGCCCGCGTGGTAACCGAGCCGGGCCGCGAGGGCGGCCTCGCGCTGCGCCTGCGGGGTGCGGCCGCACACGCCCGCGATCAGGACGAACGGCCGCCGCGGGTTCGCGCCGCGCCACGCGTGCACTGTCTCCCGGGCCAGCGCGAGGACCGGCTCGTGCAACCCGATCCCCGGGTCGCGGATCGCGAATTGGGTCGAGTGCACGCCCACCGCCAGGCCCCCCGCTCCGGCATCCACATAGTATCGGATCACCGCGCGCTGCCGCGCCTCGTCCCAGCGCCGGCGGCGGTCGAGGGCGAGCGGCAGGGCGGGAATCACCTGCCCGGCCAAAAGATGCGCGCGGAGGGTGGCGTTCATCGGGGCAAGTTGGGCGGGTCGCGTGCCGCGGGCGAGCGTCGAGCGCGCCTCAGAAACGCCCATCGCGGCGCTCAAACCCGGTCGGCTTGCCCCAAGTGCCGCCGCCCTGCAGGAGCCACGCCGCCACCCACCGTTGCATCGTGGTCAGGTCTGTTGGCGGCGGCCCGAAGCGGCGGTGTGCCGTGCGGGCGTCGTTGAGCCACGCGGTCGGCGCCTCCACCCCCACCAGCCGCGGCTCCCGCCCGAGCAGGCGCCCGAAGTCCCGTGCCAGGTCCCGCACCCGAAGGATGCCGGGTCCGGTGACGTTCAGCGGCACGGCCGGCGCCGCGGCCACCTCCAGCGCGCGCACCGTGTGCACGAGCGCGTCCCGCTGCCAGATCACGTTCACGTGGCCGGTCGTGACGTCCACCTCCTCCCCGCGCAGGACGCGCCCCGCGATGTCGGCCAGGACCCCGTAACGGAATTCCACGGCGTAGTTGAGCCGGAGCAGGGTGACCGGCGTGCCGTGGCGGCGTGCGCCCTCGGCGAACGCCTCCTCCCGCCCGAGGCAGGAAAGCGCGTAGTCGCCGGGTGGCGCGGGCGGGGTCGCCTCGGTCGCGCCGCCGGAGTCCGGGGTGACGAACGGGTAGACGCAGCCAGTGGAGAAGGCGACGATCCGCGCGCCGGCGAAGCGGGCCGCGACCAGCCGCGGGACCTCGACGTTCATCCGGTGCAGCAGCTCGGGTGCGGCGGCGGTGCCGAACTTGACCCCGGCGAGGAAAAACACGGCGCCCGCGTCCGGCAGGGCCGCCACCGCCGCCGGATCGGAGAGGTCGGCCGCGTGCGTCGCGATCCCGTGGCGGGCGAAGTCCGCCCCGTCGCGCAGGGTGGTGAACCGCGACACGGCGAGGAGGTCCGCCCCGCGGCCCAGCGGGCGGAGCGCGCCCTGCAGCAGCAGGCACAGGTGGAGGCCCATCTTGCCCCCGGCCCCGAGCACGAGCACCCGTCC
>NEUZ01000014.1 GCA_002304435.1 Opitutia bacterium Tous-C8FEB
CGCCGCGGGCCCGCGATGCCGCCCCCAGGCTCGCCGCTGCCCCTCCCCCGCCCCGGACGCCTGCCGGTCCCGGCGGAGGACCTACCCGCGCCGCCCGTCCGCGAGGAGACGCCCGCCGCGCCCCGGTTACGCCCGGGGGAACTCGTGGCCCGCATTCAGTTCCGCACCGGCGGCTCCGGGTTCGCGGTGCCGGAGCAGCCGGCCGGGGCGGCGCCGGTCCCGGCCGTGCAGATCCCCCCGGGGGATTCCGGGGTCGCGTTGCCCGGGGACCGCGTGGTGGTGCGCATCCATCCCGGCCGGCAGGGACGGCGGCCCGGCGAGCGCGTCGGCCGCGTCGTCCACGTGCTGGAGCGGGACCGCGACGTCGTGGTCGGAGAACTCCGCCGGCACCGGGGTGGCTGGATGGTCGCGCCCGACGACCCGCGCTTCACCCGCGAGATCACCGTGCCGGACCCCGCCCGCGGGGGCCTCGAGCCCATCCCGCGCGCCGGGGACAAAGTGGCCGTGCGCCTCGGCGCGTGGACTGACGCCACCCAGCCCCCGCCCGGGGTTGTCACCGCCCGCCTCGGTCGCACCCACGAGCCCGACGCGGAGCTGCGGGCGATCCTGCTGACCTACGAGCTTGAGCCGCGCTTTCCCGACGACGCTCTGCGCGAGGCCGCGGCCCTGCCCGTCAAGGTCCCCGCACGCGACACGCGCGGGCGGCTCGATTACCGGGAACGGCCCGTGTTCACCATCGATCCGGACGACGCGAAGGACTTCGACGATGCGCTCTCGCTCGAGGATTTGCCAGGCGGCGGCTGGCGCGTGGGCGTCCACATCGCGGACGTTTCCCACTACGTCCGCCCCGGCAGCGCGCTGGACCGCGAGGCGCAGCGCCGGGGCAACTCGACTTACTTGGTCGGCACCGTCGTGCCGATGCTGCCCGAACCCATCTCCAACGGGCTCTGCTCGCTGGTCGAGGGGGAGGACCGCCTCTGCCAGGCGGTGCTGCTGGACTTCGACGCCGGCGGCCGCCTCCGCGGCAGCACGCCCGCCCGCACGGTGATCCGCAGCCGGAAGCGCCTCACCTACCGCCAGGCGCTCGCCTTCCTGCAGGAGGATGACCTCGCGCGCATCCGGGAGCTCCCGCTGCCGCCCAAGCACCAGACCGGCTCTACCGGCCGGGCACTGCGGGAACTCACAGAGGAGGAGCTGCGCGACCTGCAGACCTATATCCGGCGCCTGTGGGGATTCGCGCGCCGCCTGCGCCACGAGCGGATGGCGCACGGCAGCCTCGATCTCGATATGCCGGAAACGAAGATCCTGCTCGATCCGTCCGGCTACGCCGAGCGGCTGGAAAGGGTGGAGCACGACGAGAGCCACCAGCTGATCGAGGAATTTATGCTGGCGGCCAACGAGGCGGTCGCCCGCCTCACCCGCCAGCTCAAGCTGCCCTCCCTTTACCGGGTGCACGACGATCCCGAGCCGGCGCGCCTCGGCGAGCTGCGCGCGACCCTGGCGGACCACGGCATCCCGGCCGGCGACCTCACGGAGCGGGCGGAACTCGGCCGAGTCCTCGCGATCTTGGCGACCCACGCCCAAGGCCACACCCTGCGGACCCAGTTGCTGCGCAGCCTCCGGAAGGCCGCCTACCGGCACTCGCCTGACGGGCATTACGGGCTGCACAAGAAGGACTACACCCACTTCACCTCCCCGATCCGCCGCTACGCCGACCTCGTGGTGCACCGGGTGCTCGAACGCCACCTCACCACGGACAAGTCCGGCGCCGCCCGCGCCACCCGTTACGACCTGCCCGGGGTGGAACGCCTCGCGGAGCACCTGAGCCGCACCGAGATCAACAGCGCGGAGGCCGAGCGTGACAGCGTGAAGGTGAAACTGATGGAATTCTTCTCGCGCCAACTAGAGCTCAGCCCTCCGACCCGCTTTACAGCGATCATCACGGACGTGCGACCACAGGGCCTGTTCATCGAGCTGACCGAATCGCTCGCCTTCGGCTTCCTGCCCCTCGAGTCCCTGCGCGACGACCGCTACGGGCCGACGCCCTCGGGCGACGCGCTCATCGGGCGCCGCCACCGGCGCCGCCTCGGGCTCAACGACCGCCTCGAGGTGATCGTGGCCAAGGTTGACCGCTACCGCCGCCAAGTGGACTTCGCGCCCGCCGGCTGAGCCGGCCCCGCGGCGGCCTCAGCGCCAGTCGTACCGGACGCGGTAGGTCACGACGCTCTCGCCGTCGGGCGGCACGGCCACATCGAACTCGATCGTCTGCGCGTCGCGGCGCGTGAACGGCGCGGAGTGCTGCGTGACCCGCCAGTTGCCCCCGCGGTAGAGCCGTTCGACCACGCGGATCGTCACCGGCGTCGCCTTGCGGTTGCGGAGGCGGATCTCGAAATCCTCCTCCGCGAACTCCTGGCGGTTGCTCCCGTTGTACTGTGTGCGGGTGCGCTCGCCCACCAGGTCAAAGGCGTCGCCGGTGCGCACCCGCACCAGCTCGTTGCGCGGCGTATGGTCGAGCTCGTTCTCGCCGGTGAATTCAAGGCGGCCGTCCGCCGCGTCCTGCCGATAGAAGCGCAGGCGACCCTTGGGTAGCGGCACGCCGAGCCGGTTCTCCTCGGAGTTCCGGAACTCCCGGAACACGGCGACCTTGGCGGAACCCTGGCTGACGAAGCCCGGATCGCGGTTGGGGCCGCCGCCGAAGGACATCCCGGGCGCACCATCGAAGACGTAAAGCACCGGGGCCCGCACGCCTGTCGCACGCAGGAACTCCACCTGCTTGGTCTCGCGGTCGCGCAGGGTGACCGGGCGTGGCAGCGCGTAGAGGCGGAACTCGTCGAACGCTTTTTCCGTCACGGCGCCGTCCGCCGCCATCGCGAGCACCACCGCCTCGCGGCCGCGGTTCATCCGCGTCGGCCGGGGTGCGACGCGGGCCACATCGCCCGCCATCAGCTTGACCGTCGCACCAGTGAAGGTCTGGCCACTCTGGTTCGAGAGGGTGACCCAGCCCACGAGATCGAGTAGGTCGCCCTGTTCCGGGGCGATAAGGTTGTAAGCCGCCTGCCAGCCAAGCCCGCCGGTGACGTAGCCCAGCTCGGCCTCGAGGTCCGCCGCGGCCGGGGAGGCGAGCCGCCAGGAGAGCGTCGGGCGCAGGATGCCATCGCCGCCGAGCGCGGGGAACAGCGGCTCGCCGGGAAGGGAAAAGCGCACTTTGCCCTCGACCTCGATGATGGGCGCCACCGGTTCGCCCCCCGGCTGGTGACCGCCGCGGATAACCTTGCCGCGCACCGTGTGTTCGCGGGCGTCGCGGTCCCGCACCAGGAAATCAATCTCGCGACCCTCGTGGAGCGTGAGGAGCAGCGCCTGCGACACGACGTCGGCCCGGTAGCTCTGCTCCAGCACCCGGAAAGCGACCTTCCCGGCGGGATCGCGCAGCACCACCGAGTCCGGTTCGACCTGCGCGGTGACGCCGGCGAACGCCGCCTCCGTCTCGCCCGCGACGAGCCGCAGGGGCACCCGTTCGCGGACAACGGCGAAGCCTTGATGGTACAGCGTGAGGGCGGGAGCGGCGGCCAGGGCCGGGACAAGCCCGAGGAGCAACAGGGCGGTCTTCATCCTTGGAGGCTGCCCGCGGGCCGGCACCGGGGCGAGCGGAGAGTAGCCGGCTCGGAAACCCTTGCGCCCGCCCGGGGTTTTTGCGCCCTTGGCGTCCGCTCCAGATGGCTTTCCCGTCCGATCCCGAACTCCCGGCCTTCCCGCACATCGACTTCCGCGCCGAGCTGAACGACGAGCAGTTCCACGCCGTCACCGCCGAGCCGGGTCCCCTGCTGGTGCTGGCGGGCGCGGGCTCCGGGAAGACGCGCACCCTCACCTACCGGGTTGCGTACCTACTCTCCCAAGGCGTGCGGCCCGGAGAGATCCTCCTGCTCACCTTCACCAACAAGGCCGCCAAGGAGATGCTGCACCGGGTCCACGAACTCACCGGAGTCGAACCCGGCCGCTTTTGGGGCGGGACCTTTCACAGCATCGGCCACCGCACCCTGCGGCTCCACGGCGAAACGATCGGCCTCCCCCGCAGCTTCACCATCCTCGACGCCGAGGAGTCGGAGGGGGTGCTCCGCGACGCGGTGGACGCGCTCGACAAGGGGTTCTTCAAGGACAAGACGCACCCCAAGCCGGGCCCCTTGCACGCCATTCTCTCGATGGCCCGCAACACCCAGCTCCCGCTCGCGGACACGGTGCGGCGGTTCTTTCCCCAGCACGAGGAGATCATCGACCGCCTGCCGGAATTCGCCCGCGCCTACGCGGAGCGCAAGCGCACGGGCTGCCAACTCGACTACGACGACCTGCTCGAGCTCTGGCTCGATCTGCTCCGCCGCTCGCCCGAGACCCGCGAGTACTTTGCCCACCGTTTCCGCCACGTCCTCGTCGACGAGTACCAGGACACCAATGTGCTCCAGTCGCAGATCGTGGACCTGATTGGCGCGCACCACCGGGTAATGGCGGTCGGGGACGACGCCCAGTGCATCTATACGTGGCGTGGCGCGAACGTGGAGAATATCCTGACCTTCCCGGACCGACATCCTGGAACGGTGATCCACCGCATCGAGACCAACTACCGCTCCACCCCGCAGATTCTCGCCCTCGCCAACGGCGTGCTCCTCGCCCAGCCCCGGGGCCGCGCCTTCGAGAAGGAACTCCGCCCGCACCGGGCCAACTCCGAGAAACCCTACTACGTCCAGACGATGGACGGCCGCGAACAGGCCCAGTTCATCGTCCAGCGGATCCGCGGTTTGGTCGACGAGGGCTGCTCCCTGCGGGATGTCGCGATCCTTTATCGGGCGCACTTCCAGGCCCTCGACATTCAGCTGGAGCTGGCCCGGCTGCAGATCCCCTACCAGATCACCAGCGGGGTCCGCTTCTTCGAGCAGGCCCACGTGCGCGACCTCGTCGCCCTGCTGCGCTTCGTCTTCAACCCGGCCGACACGGCCGCGTGGGGCCGCATCGCGGTGCTGCTCCCCAAGGTCGGCGACAAGAACGCCCAGAAGCTTCACGCCGCCGCCCTCGACCACGCGCGGCTGATGCAGCAGGACTTCGTGGACGCCCTCGCGACCGACGACGTAGCCTCTCGTGTCCCCCGGGACGCCCGCGAGGAGTGGCCCAAGTTTACCGCTTCGCTACGGCAGGTGCGCGACGTGATGCGCACCCTCAAGCCGCACAACGCGGTCGAGATCGCCCTCGACGGGTGGTACGGCGATTACCTGAAGGGCGCGTACGCCAACTACGAGTCGCGGCTCGACGACCTCCGCTCACTGGTCGGCTTCGCCAGCCGGCACGAGGATATGCACGAACTACTGGCTCAGGTGATGCTCCTCGGGAGCGAGACGGGCGACCGGTCCGCCGATCCAACGGAGGACGCCCTGCGCCTCACCACCGTCCACCAAGCCAAGGGCCTCGAATACGCCGCGGTCTTCCTCATCGGTCTCGCGGAGGGGAGCTTCCCGCTGCGGCGCGCGATCGAGGCAGGGGACGTCGAGGAGGAGCGGCGGCTATTTTACGTGGCGGTGACCCGCGCGCGCGACGAGCTCTACCTCTGCTTCCCGAAGCTCAACACCAAGGGCGGTCCTGCGATGTTACAGAGCCCGAGCCGCTTTCTCGAAGAACTACCGCCTGACCTCTACCAACCCCTGCGCCCGAGGCGCAGCCTCGGCTGGTAACGCGCGGAGGCCGGCGCGCACCTTAACCGCGATCCCGACGCCGGAACCAAGTCCGACGCACGGGCGGCGGCGGGGGCGAGGGCAGGCCGCCGCAGGACATCGCGTCCTCGGCCAGCATCCGATCCTTAGCCGATCCGTCGCCCAACAACCGGGCCGCGGTGTCGCCCATCCCGAGGCGGCGGAGGGTGGAGCGCAGGGCGGACTTCATCTCCGGCTTGTACCAGAAGAAGAAGCTACGCTGCTCCTGCTTCTCCTCCGGGGAGCGAGCCACGCAGACCGGCTTCTGGTCGTACGGGTGCACCCCGGTCGCGTAGATCTCAGTCGCGACCGTCATCGGGGTCGGCGTGAAGTCCTGCACCTGCTCCAGCTTGAAGCCCAGCTCCTTGGTCTCCACCGCCAGTTGGGCCATGTCCTCGGGCCGCGAGCCCGGATGGGAACTGATGAAATAGGGGATGATCTGAAGATTGTCCCGACCGAGGCGGCTCTTGGCAGAATCGAACTTTTCCTTGAAGCGCCGGAAGTACTTAAACGAGGGCTTCCGCATCACGCGCAGCACCGCGTCCGAGGTGTGTTCGGGCGCGACTTTAAGGCGACCAGACACGTGGTGCTCCACCAGCGTATCGACGTAGCGCTCGTGGCTCTCCTTTTCCTGGCCCTTCGCGTGCTTGTGCAGGAAGAGGTCGTAGCGGAGCCCGCTGGTGACGAAGGCGTGGTTCACGCCGGGGGTCTCGCGCACCGCCTTGTAGACGTCGAGCAGCGCGGTGTGGTCGGTGTCGAGGTTCCGGCACACGTCGGGCCAGATGCAGCTGGGGCGCACGCACTCGTCGCAGATCCACTGCTCGCGGCCCTTCATCTTGTACATATTGCCCGAGGGGCCGCCGAGGTCGGAGATCGTGCCCCGGAAATCGGGCATCTGCTTGATGGATTCGACCTCGCGCAGGATGCTCGCCTTGCTGCGGCTGGCGACGAACTTACCCTGGTGCGCCGAGATCGTGCAGAAGCTGCACCCGCCAAAGCACCCGCGGTGCATATTGATCGAGTGCTTGATCATCTCGTACGCGGGGATCGGCCCCCGCTTGCGGTACTTCGGGTGCGGGAGCCGCGTATACGGCAGGTCGAAACTCGAGTCGATCTGCCGCTCAGACATCGTCGGGAACGGCGGGTTGACCACCAGCAGCCGGTCGCCCGTCGGCTGCAGCAACCGCCGCGCCTTCACCCGGTTCGACTCGGTCTCAATGTCCTTGAAGTTTCGGGCGTAGAGCGCGCGGTCCCGCGAGCACTCCTCGTGACTGTGGAGAGTGAAATCCTCCCAGTGCTGGTTCTTCGGCACCGGTGCGCCGGGCGGAAGCAGCACCGCCGTCTGCCCGATGGTGCGTAGGGACGAGAACGGGACCCCCTGCTTGAGCAGGCGGAGGATCTCGAGGAGAGGCAGCTCTCCCATCCCATACACCAGCATATCGGCGCCACTCTCGGCCAGGATCCCCGGCTTCAGCGTATCCGACCAATAGTCGTAGTGCGTGACCCGCCGCAGGCTGGCCTCGATCCCGCCGAGCAGGACGGGCACCTCGGGATAGAGCTGCTTGAGGAGGCGCGAATAGACGGTGGCCGCGTAGTCGGGCCGGAATCCGTGCTCGCCGCCAGGGGTGTAGGCGTCCTGGCTCCGCAGCTTCTTCGCCGCGGTGTAGCGGTTCACCATCGAGTCCATGCACCCGGAGGTGACGCCGAAGAAGAGTCGGGGCGCGCCGAACTTGCGGAAGTCGCGAAGGTCGTCGCGCCAGTTCGGCTGAGAAATAATGGCGATGCGCAGCCCCTCGCGCTCGATCAGCCGGCCGATGACGGCGGTGCCGAACGCGGGATGGTCGACGTAAGCGTCGCCCGAAACTAACACCACATCGAGTTCGTCCCAGCCGCGAGCCACCGCCTCGTCGCGGGTAGTGGGCAGCCAGCGGCGGGGATCCCAGACGGGATCCTTGGCGGCGGCCGGGGCGGGTGCGGCAGGCTGGCCCGGGGACATCAGCGGGCGGGGCCGCCGCGCGGGTTATTCGGGCAGTTCACGGTCCTTAGTCTCGGGCCCCCACCAGATCGCGATCATCCCGACGAGGTAGATCGCCGCGAGCGTGGAGCCGGTCTTGGCGAAGCTACCGTCGAAGGCCTTGATCAGGGTGGCAGTCTGCAGGCCGCCAACGGCAGCGACGATGCGCCCGAAATTGAACGCGAAACCTTGGCCGGTGGCCCGCACCGCCGTTGGGAACAGCTCCGGGAAATAGAGCGGGAAGAACCCGTAGAAGGAGGCGGTGACCCCACCCGCGATAAAGGCGGCAATCAGGAAGCCGGTGCCGAAGGCAGCGTTACCCAAGTAGAAATACAGGGCCGACGCGATTGAGCCGACGCAGAGCACGGCGTAGGTAATCCGCCGGCCGAAGCGGCCCGCGGCGACCGCGGCGATGATCGTCGCCACGATCGCGCCGAGTGAGGTGGCCAGCTGGGTCTTCTCCTTCGCGAAATGCTTTACCGTGGCCGTGTCCGGCATCAGCTCAGCCGCCCAGCGCGGCGCCCACTGGATCGAGCCCCACGTGCCGAGCAAGGCGACGCCCGCGAGGACCGCGCCAAAGAGCATGCTACGGATCACGGCCGACTGGGTGCCGGGCTTCAGCCCGCCCGCGGCCACCGCGCGCGCGAGGTACTGCTTGACCGGGAAGAGGTAGCCCCACAGCGCCACCGCCAGGCCGATGATCGTGACGAGGGTCGCCCAGGTCCAGTGGAGCTTGGACAGCGCCGGGGACCAGACGCCGATGATGACCAACGCCGCGATGCAGGCGACTAGGACGCCGAGCAGGTCGGACTTGCTCCAGTGCGAGGTCGAGCCCTTGGCGTTCTCCTCGACCCATTTCTCGGACTCGCCCACGAAAAGCCGGATGAAGAAGATGAGGAGCGCGGGGAAGGCACCGCTGATCATCAGGAAGCGCCACGCCGAGTTCGCGAGCAGGCTCTGAGTCGCGGCCTCGGAGAGTCCGATCGAGCGCAGCATCACCTCGACGCCCCCGATGAAGCCCACCAGCCCCATGCTGAGCAGCGCCACCAACAGGAAGCCGACGTTCGCCGCCGCGCCGATCAGGCCAGCGATCAGCGCCCGTGACTTGCCGGGCCAGACCTCGTTGACCAGCGCCACACCGAGCGACCACTCGCCGCCCATGCCGAGGGAGGCGATGAACCGCAGCGCCGCGATATGCCACGCCTCGGTGGCGAACCCGCAGAGACCGGTGAAGATCGCGTAGGTGAAGATGCTGAGCGACATCGCCCGCACGCGGCCGATCTTGTCGCCCAGCCAGCCGAAGAGCACCCCTCCGCTGGCGGCGCCCACCAGGAACACCGCGATGATCGCGCCGAACCAGGCGGCCGTGTCGCCCGCAGGGGCATTGGGCCCAAGTAGATCCTTCAGGGCCGGCTGGCCGATGAGCGGAAATAGGCCCATCTCAAACCCGTCGAACATCCACCCCAGAAAGGCGGCGATCAGGGTCATATACTTGGCGCGGTTGGAATCGACGGGGGGCTTCATACGGGGTCGGATCGGTGGGTAAATGAGGGCGAACGCGGGCCGGAACGTCCAGAACGCCGCGCTAGGCTCCGGCCCGCCGCGAAAATTGCAAGCGCCGCCGGCGGCCCGGCCGGGGATTGATCTCCGGGATTGCGCCTCCCCCCGCCCTTCCCCTCTCTTCGGACACCGTATGTCCGCCCCCTCCGTCGAAAACGTCGTCATCATCGGCACCGGCTGCGCCGGGCTGACGGCAGCCATCTACACCGGCCGCGCGAACCTCGCCCCGCTCCTCCTCGAGGGCCCGCTGCCGGGCGGGCAGCTGACCACCACCAGCGAGGTGGAGAACTTCCCCGGGTTTCCCCACGGCGTGGACGGCTTCCAGCTGATGCAGAACCTGCGCGAACAGGCCACCCGCTTCGGCACCCGGTTCGAGCAGGTGCTGGTCGACCGCGTTGATTTCACCTCCCAGCCGCGGAAGCTCTTCGCCGGCGACCGCGTCATCCTCGCCCGCGCCGTGATCATCGCCACCGGCGCCTCCCCGCGGATGACCGGGATCCCCGGCGAGAAGGAGCTCTACGGCGGCAAGGGCGTCACGACCTGCGCGACCTGCGACGGTGCCTTCTACCGCAAAATGGACGTCGCGGTGATCGGCGGGGGCGACAGCGCCGCCGAGGAGGCGCTGTTCCTCACCCGCTTCGCCTCCCGCGTCTACCTCGTCCACCGCCGCGACACCCTACGCGCGTCGAAGATCATGGCCGACCGAGTGACTAGCCATGAGAAGATCACCTGCGTCTGGGACAGTCTGCCCGTGGCGGTCGAGGGCGTCGCGGAG
The DNA here is from genome assembly GCA_002304435.1 of Opitutia bacterium Tous-C8FEB. Lineage (GTDB taxonomy): Bacteria > Verrucomicrobiota > Verrucomicrobiia > Opitutales > Opitutaceae > ER46. The sequence goes on from NEUZ01000014.1 coordinate 10,079, forward strand.
GGCGCGGTCAGCGGGCTCCGCGTGCGGAACTTAAAGAGCGGGGTCGAACAGGTCCTCGCGGTGAAGGGGATCTTCGTCGCGATCGGCCATCTGCCGAACACGGGGCCGTTCGCGCCGCCGCTGGAGGTGGACGAGCAGGGCTATTTTAAGCCGGCCCCGGGCTCCGCAGTGCGCACCAATATCCCGGGCGTGTACGTCGCGGGCGACTGCGCCGACCACGTCTACCGGCAGGCGATCACGGCCGCCGGGATGGGTTGTGCCGCCGCGATCGAGGCCGAGCGGTGGCTCGCCGGGCACGGCGACTAAGCCGTGGAAATGCCGCCCGCGATCGCCGCCCTGCACCGCGAACTGGGCATCCCGGCGGATTACGCCGCGCGCCGCGGCCTGCCGTTCCATGCTGAGGCGTCCGAGGGCGCACTTATCCGCGTGGACCGCGGGGAGGTGGACCCGCCCGTGCGACTGCTGCCCGAGGTCGCCGCGGCTTGGCACCGGCTGGAGGCAAGTGCGGCGCTCGACGGCATAGAATTACTGCCGGTCTCCGGCTTCCGTTCCGTGGCGCGGCAGACCGAGATCATCCGGCGGAAGCGGGCCGCGGGGCGCCCGCTGGAGGACATCCTGCGCCTCATCGCGGCGCCGGGTTTCAGCGAGCACCACTCGGGCCGCGCCATCGACATCGGCTGCCCGGGCCACACGGATCTCGAGGAGAATTTCGCCGACACGCGCGCCTTCCGCTGGCTGGAAGGGCACGCGCCGCAGGCCGGCTTCCGGCTCTCCTACCCGCGCGGCAACCCGTGGGGCATCGGGTACGAGCCCTGGCACTGGTACTGGGTCGGCGAACCCGCGGGCTGATGCCCGCGGCCGGGGCTCACTTGTGATCCCAAGGGAAACGCACCGCAGCCCGCGGGTGTTTCCAGACCTCGAAGACGGAGAACATCTTGCCTGGATTGAGGATGCCCGCCGGGTCCAAGGCTCGCTTCACCGCCTGCATCGCCCGAATCTGCGCCGGCGAATGCTGGATCCGCAGGAAGGGCGTCTTCGCCAAACCGATCCCGTGCTCGCCGGAGATCGCCCCGCCGAGAGCGACGACCTCCCTCATCAGCCGCCGCACCGCGCGTTCCGCCGCCCGCCGCTCCCGCGCCACGGCCTGGTGATACATAATGTTCACGTGCAGGTTCCCGTCCGCGAGGTGACCGAAGGTCGGGATCGCGAGGCCCGACTCCCGCCGGAGCCGGACCAGGAACCGCGCGAGCGCGAGGTAGCTCCGCATCGGCACGACGACGTCCTCGTTCAGCTTCGCATCGCCCAGCTCGAACATCGCACCGGAGCATTTGCGGCGGACCGCCCAAAGTTGCTCCGCTTCCGCGCGGGAACGAGCCGCTCGATGGGCCTGCGCGTGCGCTTCCGCCCACGCCCGCACCAGCGGTCTCAGCTCCCGCAGTTCGCCGCGCGAGCCGGCGAACTCGAGTAGAATCACGGCGCGGCCGGGCTGCCCGGGAAACACCGCTCGGCCGGTGGCGCGCTCCGCGCAGCGCACGCTGTCCCGGTCGAGGAACTCGCAAATCGTCGGCTGCACCCGAGCGCGAAACAGGGCCAGCGCCGCCCGCAGCGCCGCCGCCTCGTCGCGGAACGCGGTCAACAGCGTCCAGCGCTCCGCCGGCCGCGGGAGGAGCTTCAGCACCGCGCCGGTCACGACTCCGAGCATCCCCTCCGCGCCGATCCAGAGGTCGCGCAGGTTGAAGCCGGCGGAAAACTTCTTGGTCGGGGTGCCCCATTCCACCGCCTCGCCGGTGGGCAGGTAGCCGCGCAGGGAGATCACGAAGTCACGGGTGACGCCGTGCTTGCCCCCGTGCATCCCGCCCGCGTTGCAGGCGATGTTGCCGCCGATGGTGCAGTACTCCCGCGAGGAGGGGTCGGGCGGATAAAACCAACCAGCGTCCTCCGCGGCCCGCTGCAGCGCGGCCACATTGGCGCCGGCCTGCACGTGCGCCATCCCCGCTTCCGCGTCGATGCGGATGGCGTCAAGGCCCAGCAGATCGAGAACCCAGCCCCCGTGAATGGGCACCGCCGAGCCGGTGAGCGTCGTACCGCGGCCCCGGGTCGTAACCGGAACTCGGTACCGGTTCGCGAGAGCAAGGACCACCCCGACGTCGGCCTCGCGACGCACGCGGATGCGTGCCTCCGGCAGGAAGGAAAGCTTGGATCCGTCGAGACCCGCTTCGGCCAGCTCGGCCTCGTCCGTCCGAACCACGCGCGCCCCGAGTCGGCGCCGCAGGGCGGCGGTGGCGGCGGGAAAGCGCTTCATCGCGGGCGCGCTCAGGCGCTAAACCGCCCCCGGTAGGCCCAGAGGCCAAGGGCCGGGTTGGAAATGTAGAAGATGCGCTCGCCGTCGGGCAACGTGTTCCAGCCGTCGCGGAGCCGGGCGGGGTCGTAGCGCCGGGTGGTCTCAGCGAGGTCCGCCCATTTGAACCCGACGCCCTCGATCTCGGCGCGGGAGAGGTGGCCCGGGGAATAGGTGATCCCGAAGCGGCCCTCGCTCGAGCCGTGGATCAGGTGGGCGGCGGCGCTCAGGTTCTGCTGGAGCTCCGGGTTCGCCCGGGTCGCCGCTAGGGTAGACGGCGTGCCCCGGTAGCCGTACTTGCGGATGAGCCGGTCGATCTCGTGGTCCTCGCCGAACTCGCGCAGCCCGGGGGCGAGGATGACAAGTTCACCGCCGTCGGCCATCGCCATCCGGGTGCGGTAGACCGCCTTGTTGCCGAGCCAAGTGCTCTTGAATTCGGCCGGATCGAGATGAACCACCACTTTCTCGAGCGGGGCCTCCAGCATCTCGAAGTTAACCTCCAGCGAGAGCGCGGCCGCGCGGTTGAACACCTCCGCGTCATCCCCGATGAAGAGCCCGCGGACCTCCAGCGCCCCGCTCGCGCCTCGGGCCACCACGGTGTGGACGTAGACGATTGGGAGGTGCTTGGTGAAGTGCTCGCCGGCGTAGTTCAGGATGCGTCGGACGGGCGTGTCCGCGCGGCCCATCATCCGCTCCATCCCGTAGGCGGCGCCAACGAAATGGCTCTTATTGATTCCCTCCACCCCGCCCGTGCCGACGAAGATATTCTTGTTGTAGTTGGCCATCCCGATGACCTCGTGGGGCACCACCTGGCCGATCGATAGGATGAGGTCGTGGCCGCCCTCCGCGATCAGGTTCGCGACCTGGGCCGGCCACGGGAACTCCACCGCGCCCTCGGAGACCGTCCGGACGAACTCCGCCGGCACGGTGCCGACCGTCGTGATGCCGGTGCGCCAGTTGTGCACCCGGAAGCGGTCGGCCGGCACGGTCGGAAACATCTCGTGGAGCTGTTCCGGCGTCATCGGCGAGTGCGTCCCGAGCGCGGGCAGGACGTCGGTCAGCCGGTCCCCGTAGTACTCGTGGACAAGGCAGGTGAGCGGTCCAGCCTGGGAGTGGAACCGCGTGAAATCCGGGGGCACGGCGAGGACGCGGCGGCGCGGCCCTAGGCGGTCCAGCGCGGCGCGCACGCCGGCGCGGAGGTCTTCAGCGGTGAGTCGGTCGGTCGCGGAGCCGCGGGCGAAGTAGAGCATGAAAAAGGGCGGCCGTGAACGGGCCGCCCGGGGAGGTTGCGCGCCGGCTGGCGGCGGTCAACTCAGCGTTGGATGCGTGCGGAGCCGCCCTTGGCGAAGGCCTGCACCTGCTCGACCGTCGCCATCGTGGTGTCGCCGGGGAAGGTGGTCAGCAGCGCGCCGTGGGACCAGCCCAGGTTCACCGCCTCCTGCTCCGAGGCCCCGGACAGCAGCCCGTAGATGAAGCCCGCGGCGTAGCCGTCGCCGCCGCCCACGCGGTCCACCACATCGAGCTCGCAGGTCGGCGACTGGTAGGTCTTGCCGTTCATCCAGGCGACCGCGCCCCACGTGTGGCGATTCGTCGAGTGCACTTCGCGCAGCGTCGTGGCCACCGCCTTGACGTTGGGGAACTTGCGCACGGCCTTCTCGATCAGCGCGAAGAACGCGGAGGGATCGAGCTTCGACTTGGACTCCACGTCCTGCCCCTCGATGCCGAGGCCCTTCTGCAGGTCCTCCTCGTTGCCGACCAACACGTCGACGTTGCGGACGATGCGGCCGAGCACGTCGAGGGCCTTGGACTGGCCGCCCCAGATGTCCCAGAGCTTCGCGCGGTAGTTGAGGTCGAAGGAGGTCACGGCCCCGGCAGCCTTGGCGGCCTGCATCGCCTCGACGATCAGCTCGCCGGTGGTCTCGGAGAGCGCCGCGAAGATGCCGCCGCTGTGAAACCAGCGCACGCCGGGCCCGAAGATCTCGCCCCAGTTAAAGTCGCCCGGCTTGAGCTGCGCCGCCGCCTCGTTGCTGCGGTTGTAGAACACGACCGGAGCGCGCACGCCTTGGCCGCGGTCGCTGTACACCGTGGCCATATTCGGCCCGCGGACGCCATCGTGCTTGAAACGCTTGTAGAACGGCCGCACCCCCATCGCCCGCACCCGCTCCGCGATCAGATCTCCGATGGGGTAATCGACCATCGCCGAGGCGATGCCAGTATTCAGTCGGAAACAATCGGCCAAGTTGGCCGCGACGTTAAACTCACCGCCACTCACGTGGATGTCGCAGTGGTTCGCCTTCCGGAACGGGATGATACCCGGGTCGAGGCGATGAATCAGGGCCCCGAGCGACACGAAGTCGAGGGCGCCAGAGGGACGAAGGTTGAGACCGTGGTTCATAGGCATCTGGGAAGGATTGGGACGGAGGAGGTCGGCGGAACACCGCGTCGCCCCCACCTTAATTTAGTCGGCGAGGCTCGCCGCCGGCGGGCCGCTGGGTCAAGAGCAGACCCTCGGCCGGGCCACACCGCCTCAGGCGGCCAGCGGCCGCTCCTCCCGCCGCCAGGTCGAGGGGAGCCACCCATCCGGATCCGGCGGCGGCAGCCCGGGATCCTCGTCCGGACCGGGCGGGGCCTGCTCCGCCTCATCGCGGAGACGCTGCTGACGGCGGGCCACCTGGCGGTGGGAATCCCAAAGGCCAAAACCGGTGCGCCGGGAGGGTTGCGGGTTCATCGCATCACTTTACCCCCGGGGTGGGACATCCGTCGGCCCATCCTACCCGAACTTGCGCCCCGGTGCCGGATGGGACACCCTGCAGGGATGCCCGCCGCCGGCGCCCCCCCTTCCCCTCCCCCGGGCGCTGACCCGGCTAAAGCGCTGCCCCGCGACCGCCGCGAGGCTGTGGTCGCGGCCGTGGCCACCGCCGTTGGCCTGATGGCGGGAACCCTTCCCACACGCGAGTTTGCCGGACCGGTGCTGCGGCTGCTGGGCGAGGCCAGCGGCGTCAGCCGGGTCTACCTCTTCGATTTCCAACGCAAGGCCGACGGCCGCTACCTCGTCACGCAACGTTACGAGTGGACCGCGCCCGGCATCTCCCCCCAGATCGACAATCCCGACCTGCAAGGGCTGGATATGGTCGTGGCCGGGTTTGGCCGCTGGCAGGAGGTGCTGCTGCGGGGTGAACCAGTGGTGGGCGAGATCGCGGAGTTTCCCGTTTCGGAACGGCCGATCCTCGAGGCGCAGCAGATCCTTTCCCTGCTGGTGCAGCCCGTCTTCGCCGGCACCCGCATCCACGGGATGATCGGCTTCGATGCGTGCGCCCCCCGCGAGCCGTGGAACGGATTCGAAGTCTCCGTGCTCCGCATCGCTGCGCAAGCGTGGGGCGCCGCGGTGCTGCGCGAGGAGCACGACGCCCAGCTGCGGCATATGCAGCGGATGGAGGCGATGGGGCGGATGGCGGGCGGCGTGGCCCACGACTTCAACAACGTCCTCAGCGTGGTTGGCGGAGCGGTCGAGGCGCTGCAAGGGAACGGTGCGGCCCCCGTCCCCACGGCCAACGACCGCTACGGCCGGATCCTCCGCCACGCCCTCGACCAAGGGCGGGGGCTGACCCGCCGGTTGCTTGACTTCAGCCGCCCCGACAGCGGTCAGGCGCGGGAGTTGGATCTCGGCGAGATGGTCACGCGCGCGCTTCCGCTCCTGCGTCAAGCGGCCGGCAGCCAAGTCCGCGTGGAACTCGGCCGGACCCCGGCGCCCCGCGTCCGGATCGACCCCGTGCAATGCGAGCAGGTGCTGCTCAACCTCGTGATCAACGCGCGCGACGCGATGCCCAAGGGCGGCCGGGTACGGCTGGAGGTCGGCCCGGATTCCGGGGCCACCGCGGCGCCCGCGGGCGCCGGTGGACGGACACTGTTGCGTGTCACGGACAACGGTCCGGGCATCCCGCCAGCCCTGCGCGACCAGATCTTCGAACCCTTTTTCACCACCAAGGCGGCGCGTGGCGGGACCGGGTTGGGGCTTTCCACCGCGTACGCGATCATCACCGCCCACGGCGGTACCCTGCGGCTGGGGCCCGCCGGCGGCACCGGCGCGGAGTTCCTCATCTCCTTACCCGCCGCGGGGCCCGCGCGCCCCCGCCGCGCGCGCGCCGCAGGTTGACCCGCGCGCGCCCCGCGCCCTAACTTCCGGGGATCTCCGTATGAGCCTTCCCCTCAAGCCGGCCGGATCCACGGCCTTCGACCAAATCTCCCTCGGCGAAGTGATGCTGCGCCTCGATCCGGGCGAGGGGCGCATCCGCACCGCTCGCGAGTTCAAGGTCTGGGAAGGCGGCGGGGAGTACAACACCTCGCGCGGCCTCCGGAAGTGCTTCGGCCTCCGCACCGCGGTCTGCACCGCGTTCGTCGACAACGAGGTGGGGCACCTCGTCGAGGACTGCATCCTCCAAGGGGGCGTCGCGACCGATTTCATCCGCTGGCGCGAGGATGATGGTATCGGCCGGACCGTGCGCAACGGGCTGAACTTCACCGAGCGCGGCTTCGGCATCCGCGGGGCCGTGGGCAACTCGGACCGGGGCAACACCGCCGCCTCGCAGCTGAAGCCGGGGGACTTCGACTGGGACCGCATCTTCGGGCAACTCGGCACACGCTGGTTCCACACCGGGGGCATCTTCGCCGCGCTTTCGGCCTCGACGGCCGCGCTCGCCATCGAGGCGGTCCAGGCCGCCAAGCGCCACGGGGTGATCGTCAGCTACGACCTGAATTACCGCCCCTCCCTCTGGAAGACCATCGGCGGCCTGCGGAAGGCCCAGGAGGTCAACCGCGAGATCGCCCGCCACGTGGACGTGATGATCGGTAACGAGGAGGACTTCACGGCTTCCCTCGGGTTCGAGGTTCGCGGGGCGGACCACGCGCTCTCCCGGATCGAGACGGAGGCCTTCCAGGAGATGATCGCGACCGCAGTGCGCGAGTTCCCCAACTTCAAGGTGGCCGCGACCACGCTCCGGCGCGTGATCACCGCGACGCGCAACGACTGGTCCGCGCTCCTCTGGCACGACGGCAAGTTCCACGCGAGCCGGCCCTACCCGGAACTCGAGATCCTCGATCGGGTTGGCGGTGGTGACAGTTTCGCTTCGGGCCTGCAGTTCGGTTTCCTCGAGTTCAACGACGCGCAGAAGGCGGTCGACTACGGCGCGGCCCACGGCGCCCTCGCCTCCACCACGCCCGGGGACACCTCGATGGCCACGCGGCGTGAAGTGGAGAAGCAGATCGGCGGCGGCGGCGCCCGGGTGGTGCGCTGAACCGCGCCGCCCGATGAGCCGGGAGACCTGCTACCGCTGCTTCTGGCCCCGGCCCCTCTGCTGGTGCCCGTCGCTCGTGCCAATGGCGACGAGGACCCGCTTCGTGTTCCTGATGCACCCGAAGGAGTACAAGCGGGAGAAGGCCGCCACCGGACGCCTGACGCACCTGTGCCTCCCAAGCAGCCGCATCTTAACCGGAGTAGGTTTCGACCAGGATCCGGAACTGCGCGCACTGCTCACCGATCCGGCTTTGCACCCGGTGCTCCTGTTTCCCGGCGCGAACGCGCTCAACCTGTCGACCGCGGCCGCAACCGGCACGCCAGCGCTCGCTGAACTGCGCACCAGCCTCACCACGCGCACCCTCGTGGTGTTCATTCTCGACGCCACCTGGGCTCTGGGCCGGAAAATGCTCCGCCTGAGTCCCGTGCTGCAGGCACTGCCCCGACTGATGTTCACGCCCGCCGCGCCCAGCCGCTACGTGATCAAACAGCAGCCGCATCCGGCCTGCCTCTCGACCTTGGAGGCGACGCACGAACTGCTCACCGCGCTCTCCGCGGCCGGCCTCGATGACTACCCGCTGCCGGCCCAGTTGCCCGCGGTGTTCGATCGATTGCAGGCCTTCCAGCTCCAGTGCGCCGCCGACCCCGGACGCGTCGGCTACCGCCACCGTCCGTACAAAACGCCGGCCGAACGTCGCCCCAACACGGGCGCGAGCGGCCGACGCCGGCGGAAACTCTTCGATCTACCCTCCGGCGAAACCTCCGGAAGTCTGCGCGCGGCGGAGTCTAGCCCGCCTTGACCGCGTGCAGCGCAAGCTCGCGGCACTGCTTGAGATCGGTCTTGCCCGTCCCAAGCATCGGAATCCGCTCCACGCGGTGAACGATTTTGGGCACCCAGAGATTCGGTAGCCCCCGCTCGGCCAGCCGCGCGCGCAGCTGCTCGGGCGTCACCGCTTGGGTGGTCAGCAAGACGAGCGCCTCGCCCTTCGCTTGATCCGGAATGCCGGTGACGTACACCACCGGTTGTTCCGACTGATCCCAGCCGAAGGCTTCGACGATGCGCATCTCCACCGTCCCGTGGGGCACCATTTCTCCGGCAATCTTAGAGAAGCGCGACAGACGACCCTCGATATAAAGAAAGCCATCCTCGTCAAAACGTCCCAGGTCGCCGGTGACGAACCAACCACGGCAAAACGCCTGCCGGGTCTTGCCAGGATCGTCGAGGTAGCCCGCGAAAACGTTGGCGCCACGCAAAAGGATCAAGCCCGTCGAAGTCTCCGGGCGCTCCTCCATCGTCTCAGGATCAACGATGCGAGCGGTGAGACCGGGCAGGAGGCGGCCCACCGAGCCCGCGCGTTTCCCCGCTTGCGGCTCGTTGGTGGCGAAAACGATCGGCGGGTCCGGCTGGGTTATGTTCGTGGCCGGGGAGGTCTCGGTGAGACCGTAACCCTGCTGGATATCGATGTGGTACTGCCGCAGGAAATCGGCTTGGAGGTCTTCCGGGAGGCGCTCGGCCCCAGTGACGACGAGGTCGAGGGAGCGCAGTTCTGCCGGCTGCGCTTTCTTCAGAATCGGGCGGATAAAGGTGGGCGCCCCGACCATCACCCGCACCTGCTCGGCCGCGATCGCGTCGATGATCCGCCGGGTGTCGAGCGGGCTAGGCACCGTGACGACGCGGCTGCCGCGGAGGATCGGGTACCAGAGCGTAACGGTGAAACCGAAGCTGTGGAAAATCGGGAGGCAGCCGAGCACCGAGCACCTCGCGGGGAGAATCGAGAGCGAAGAGATCTGGTCGCAGTTAGCGAGGAGGTTGCGGTGCGTGAGCACGACGCCCTTGGGCTCGCCCGAACTGCCGCTGGTGAAGAGCAGGCCGGCCTCCTCACGGTCGCCAATTCGCGGCAGGCCGAGCAGGTTGGCGCAGACTTGGTTTGGCAATAGCCACGCGGCGAGCAGCCACGGCAGCATCGCACGACGCCCGCCTGCAGCCTCGATCTCGGCCCGGAGGTCGAGCGTTCCCGCCGGCCACGGGAACGCGGGCACTTTCTCCTGCATCGCCTTCGCGGACAGCACCGTCTCGATCCCGGCGATCCGCAGGCTCGCGAGGACCGCGTCGCGCCCCGCGGTGAAGTTGAGGTTCACCGGTACCTTGCCGGCCATCACCACCGCGAGGTTGGCGATGAAGCCGCCAGCGCCGGGCGGCAGGACGATGCCAACCCGCCGGCCGGGGACCCTTGCCCGGAGGCGCCGGGAGAGGAGGGCGGCAGCAGCGAAGATCTGGGCGCTGGAGAGGGCTCGGCGGTCGGCCGTGCGGTCAATGACCAGAATCCGACCCGGCTGCTTCGTGAGGGCACGAACCGACTCGCGGCCCAAGTGCCGCCGGAGCGTCGGTCGCTCTTGAAACGCACGTTCGCCCAGATCGAGAAGCTCACGCCGCGCCCACTCCACCCTAGCCTCGGCCGCGGGCTGCGGACGGCCGAACGCCACGTGGACGGGCGTCGGCAGGAGGCGGGGCGATTTCCAAAGGCACTTATTGCCGGCGAAGGAGAAGATCGATCCCCAGAGACCGTCGACCGCTGCCGCGACCACGGATACGCCCGCCCGCCCGGCGATGACCTCGAAACCACGATGCAACCGCATCAACTGCCCGGTCCGGGAGATGTGACCCTCCGGACAAAGGCAGACCACCTCACCGCGCCGGAGCGCCTCGACGGCGCCGTGCATTCCCGAGCGCGGCTGGGCGGCGGAGATGCCGATGCTACCCGAGCGCTCAAAGCACCAGTTCAGGAACCCGTTGCGCCGGAGCCAGTGGTGCGCAACAAAGCGGATCGGCCGCGGGCAGGCGAGCTGCAGCACCACCACGTCGACATACGAGAGGTGGTTCGCGATCAGCAGGACTCCTCCTCGGGTGGGAAAATCTTCCAGCCCGGAGGTCCGGACCCGGTAAAGCAGCCGCGCCACGAGGTGCGCGAACAGTTCAAGGTACAGCGGCAGGAAGGATCGACGGCGGAACATCGGCGGGCGGCGGGGCGGATGGGGCTGCGGGGCTTGTTGGGGAAAGCTTCGCGACTGGGAAGCCTTTTCTCAGGGCGGGCTCAAAGCGGCTGAGGTAAAAAGTTCGGCGGGCGGTCGCGCGCCGCGCGGAGATCAGCCGCCAGCGCCGCAAACCCGGGAAACTCGTGTTCCAGCCGGCGGGAATCCGCCCGGTGCCGTTCCACCTCCCGCAGGGCACAGTCGATCTCGTGCGCGAGACTCGGCCGGTCCGTCGCGTAAACCCGCTGCTTCAGCTCGGCCCGGCTGTAGGGGCGAGCGCCCCGTGCGTTGCCCTCGACCCACGCCGCCTCGGTGACCGCCGGATCTCGGCCGCACAGATACCACGCTTCGATTGCCGGCACCGCCACCCCCACGGCCCGCAGCAGGCGTTCCCGGCCCCGCGCCGGCGGCAACTTCTTGGTCGTCTGCCGGTGCACTGCCCGCAGCTGGCACATCCGGCAATGCGGATGGAAATACCCCGGGCGTTCGTGCGCCGCCCCGTGCACGACGGAGTCATCCGCGTCCACCGCCACGACGAGGGCGTCCGCATCGGTGTTGAAATGGAGGTGGCGGATGACCGACGGGAGCACTTGGGCGACATTGGGCCAGCCCCGCGCCCGGAATCCGGGGGCGATGAAGCGGGGTCGTACCCGCAACACCCCCGTGACCAGTTCCCGCAACGCCGCCTCGTCCGCCGGAGACTCGCTCAGCAAGGCGACGTTCATCGCTCCTCCGGCACCCCGCCGAGGATCCCGCTGTACCACATCTCGCCGAGCGATCCCTCCCGCAGCAACTCGGGCAGATCGGGCCGGTCTGCCAGGCGCTCGAGGGTGGCCGCGCGGCCGGTCTTCTGGGAAATAATCACTTCCTCCGGGTGATCCCGAAACAGATCGATGAAATACGGGGAATGGGTCGTGGCGATCACCTGCACCCCCGCGCGGCCCGCCTCCGCCGGCGGATAGCTGAGCCGATAGAGGACATCGCGTACCTCGCGGAACATCCGGGGATGCACCCCGCGGTCCACCTCCTCCAGGCAAAGAATGCGCGGCGGATCCGGGTCAAAGGCGAGCGCAAGGAGCGCGACGACATAAAGCGTGCCTTGGGACAATTCCTCCGCGCCGAGCAATTCGCCCCCCTCCGCCAATCGCAGGCCGAAGGTGAGCCCACCGCTCAGGCCCGGACCTGCCTCCAGCGCGGAGAATTCCGGCAGCAGGCGGAGGAGTTCCGCCTCCAGCGCCGCGTACACGGCCGGCGAGTGCTCCCTGAGCTGCACGAGCACCGCCGCCAGGTTGGCGCCGTCCGCGGTGAGTTCCGCCCCATCAGCCGCAGGGCAGGGCCGCGTCATCGCCTCGTGCTCCAGCGCGTAGCCCCGGACGGTCGCCAGGCCGGCGCGGAGCACGGGCCACGCCGGCGCGCCCGGCGGCTCCACCCGCAAGAAGTCGCATTGGCCCTCCCCCGCGCAGCCTAGGGTCGCGCTGATCCCCGCGTGCGGGGCCGCGAAACCAAAACAGATCTCCGGCCCTTCGCCCCGCTGCACCGATTCGGCCCCGGCCAACGGCAGCGCCGCCAATCGCCGCAGGGTTAGAATCGACTCGATGAGACTCGTTTTCCCGCTGCCGTTGGGGCCGATGATCAGGTTGAAGGGCTGTAACTCGATGCGCGTCTGCCGCAGGGCCTTGAAACGATGAAAGGCGATGGACGCAATCACACCCAGCAGTTTGGGCAACGTTCCCGCCTTGGCAACGCGCCGGTTACTTTGGCCGGCGGATCCGGTTAAACCAGTCGGCCGCGCGCTCCGAGACCGGATTACGCTCTAGGGCCAAAGCGGCGAGGCGCACGCTGAGATCACTGGCGTCCGGCCGCGCCAGGGTACCGCGCACCCGCAGGGGTAGCCCCGCCGCGGCATAGCCCCATTCGTCGGGCACCTCGTCGAGGGCGCCGAGCCCTCGCAGCAACTCGGCCGGCCGCCCGCGCGCACGCAGTTGCAGTTCGAGGGCCAGGGATCCCTCGAGGAAGTCGCTCCCCGGGCGCCGCAGGAGATTGCCCCCGCCCGTCAGCCGCAGTTCCGGAGTGAGCACCACGAGGTGACGCAGGCTGAGGTTTCCCGCGGCATCCCGGGCCGCGACCACGCTCAGCTGGTCGAACGCGAGCGGATGCAGCGTGGCCGAAAGCTCCGCCACCGCCCGGCCGCGCGACAACGGCGGATCGCGGCGCACCCCCAGGGACTCCAGCGCACCGCCCGCCGCCGCTAGGATCTCGGCCACGCGGCCGGACCCCGCCGGCACCGGGGGCAGGTTGACCGGAAACACCCGCAGCGCCCCGCCGCGCGAGACCAGATGCACCTCCCCCTCCACCGCCGCCCACAAGGCCGCCAGATCCCCAGCGCGAGACCGCAGGGAACCCGCGAGGTCAAGTTTGCCAGAAAACCAGCCTAGCTCGCCCTCGTGGCCACCGGGATTCCAATCGCGCAGCACCACGGCCGACTGGAGGCGATAGGGTCCCGTTTCATCGGCGGAATGGCTCAAGCTCCCGCTCGCCCGCAGGTTCGCGCCGCCTTCTAGGACGGACTCGAGCTCGTCCGCCTGCACCATCGAGTCGTCGAAACGGAGGCGCGCCCGCGTCTGCCGCCAGGATGCGCCCTCGCCGGCCACCAGCTCGTCAATCCGCGCCGTCAGGGTGCCCGACCAGCCGGCCCAGGGCAACCCGGTCCCCGGATCGGAATCTCCGCCGGCAAATAGCGCTCGGACTCGACCCAGCGCCGGGAGGTCCAGCCGGGGACCCGTCACGTCGAGCTCGAAACGTCCGCCTCCGCGGTCGGCCGGTTCCAACGCCCCCGCGAGCAAAACGCGGGAGGGGTTCGGACCAGACCCGATCTCCAGTGGCGCGTGGAACTTCAACCGCCCCGAGGATTCCCGGTCGACCCGGGCGTCGAGCCGCAGGTCCGGCAGCTCCGTCGTGGCCCGCAGGCCGGAGGCCCGCACGTGCGCGTGGAGCGCTGTCATCGCGCCGCCCGTCACGCCCGCATCCACTTCGATTACCCCCGCCGTCAGACCGCCACCGCGCCCGCCAGAAAGGAGGGTGGCCGCCCCCGCGAGCTCGATCCGGCCCCGGCCCGCCACCTTCCAGGACTCCCGCTCGCCGGTCAGGCGCCCGCCCTTGGCCTCGAGGACAGCAATCTCCCCCCCGCTCCCGCGGAGCCTCATCTCGTCCACTTCCGCACTCCACCCCTCGGGGGCGATCCGCAGCCCTCCTTGCAGAGTCGCGGCCAGATTCTCCACCCGGCGCCCTTCGTCGGCCCCAACAAATAGTCCCGTGGCCTGCAGACTCTCCTCCGTGCGGAGCGTCAGACCACCCGCGCTAACCCGGCCGATCAGGCGTCCCTGCACCGGCCCGCCGCCCACCGTAATCCCCTGGAGTGGGAGCGGCGGCAGCGTGAAGTCGAGCACCTCCAATCCGATCAAGTCCGCCTCCGGTTCCCTCGCTTGGAACGAGCGCGCGCTCCAGTCCACCGCCCAAGGCTGGCGGGCGGTGAGCCGTAGCACCGGCCCCGCGCCCCCGGCCCGAAGGCGCACGGCGAGATTTTCGAACGCCCACACCCGCGCGCCGGCACGGAAATCGAACTCCGCATCCCCGCCGGTGACGCCGAGACGCGCGAGAACCGGATGCGCCCGGGCGGCGGCTCCCAGTTCCACTTCGGCCTTCCCCCGCACCGCGACCAACCCGGATCCGGGCAACCAACCCAGTTCCCCTTCGCCCACGATGCGGTCGCCGGACCAGCGCGGGTCGGGGAAAAACCGTGCCACCTCGTCGCCGCGGAAATCCGCCCACCAGCGGACCCGCCAATCAGCCCCCGCGGCCGGGGACGTCCCGGTGAACCGTGCGATTTCCCGGTCCGCGGCGCGGACCCAGAGCGCCCAGGCGGCCCCGCCCGCGGCTGGTGGTTCCGTTAACTCCCCGGCCACCGTCAAGTCCCGAGGCCAGCCCTCCCCGCGCACCGCCGCCACCCCCTCCACCCGCAGCGGTGTTTCCACCCCACCGCCCGGCACCTCCACCCGCAGCACCCCTTCCACAACCGGCAGGGACGGCCCCGACGGCCGGAAATTGAACTCGCCGCGCAAAACTCGGTCGGCCCCGGCAGCCGCCCCCTCCCCTACCGTCCGAAACGCGATCACGCCGGTCGCCGCGGGCAACCGGATCTCCCCGTCCGCCTCGAGGCGCGCCGGGGCCAGCGCAACCGACAAACCCACCCGGAGCTGCTCCCGCCAAGTCTCCGCCATTCTGTCCGGAGCCGAGGACTCCACGACACAGCCGCGCAGGAGGACCGTCCGGAATTCCGGCTTCGCCTTGCCCAGCAGGCTGGCCGGCCGCAGGCGAACCTCGGCTTCCGCGACCGCCAGCCGCAGGGCCGGAGTCCGCCACCGCAGCTCCCGCACCCTCACGTCTCCGCCCCAACCGATTCGGGCGGATCCGATCTCTAGCGCCGGGTCGAGCGCGCGCCGCAACAGGTGCCGGACGATGCCGGACTGGACCGCGGGCATTAGCGCCGCCCCCAACGCCACCAGAGCAAGCGCCGCGATCAGCAGAAGGGGGAAACGCGCGTTTCTCATCGGGCGGGGACGGAAGAGCGGGACAGGCGGGGGAGGCCAAAGGTTCCCTCCGCCCAAACTGTCCCGTGGACGGCGCGGCGTCCAGCCCGGCTCAAGGCCGCGCGATCAGCTCATCTACCTGCCCCATCGCCTTCCGCAGGGCCGCCACCGCGACGTTGTACTGGTAGAAGGCTTGGATCTGGTTGGTGCGGGCCGTGGTCAGCTCAACCTGTGCGGAGAGCACGTCCAGTTGCGTGCCAGAGCCCGCCTCGTACCGGGCATTGGCAAGGCGGACCGCCTCGTTGGCCTGCTCGACCACGCGCGCCGAGGCGTCCGCCAACTCTGAGGCCTGCTGCCAGCCCGAGTGGGCGCGGCTGACTTCCACGTCGACCGAAAGCTCCGCCTCCGCGAGCAGCAAACGGGTCTGGTTTAACGCCGAGCGGGCCTGAGCTTCGCGTCCCCGCGTGGCGCGACCGTCGAAGATGTCCCACCGCGACTGCACCCCGAGGAGCCAGCCGTGATTGGAATCGCCGAACTGGGACGTCGGCCCCTTGCGCAGCGTCCAGCCCCCGAAGGCGGCGACGTTAGGGTAGAGGCCTGCCCGGGCGGTGGTGATGCCCTCCTCGCGTGCACTGGCCAGCTTGGCGAGCCGTTGCAGGTCGGGGCGCTGGGCGCGGGCGGCGTCGAGCGCGGCGGCCCGGTCGAAAGTCTGCGGCGTGAACGTAAGGGTGCCGGAGACCTCAAACTCCGGACGGGCCGATCCCGGTGCGGACACTAGGCCGAGGGCGAGGCGTAGATTCTCGCCGGCGAGGCGCAGCGCGTTCCGCGCGGTGATCAGCGGCACTTGGGCGTTGGCGACCGCCACCTCCGCGCGGAGCTTCTCAAAACTCGACACTGTACCGGCCTGGTAGCGATCGGACACCGTCCGCAGCTGCTCGCGTAAGAGCTCCAAATTAGACTCCTGCACTTTGATCTGCTCCCGCGCGAGCAGGACCTCAAGGAACGCGGAGCGCACCTGCAGCAGTGCCGCATTGATCACGGCCTGGAGCTCGAGCGTGGCCGCGTCGCGGGTGAGCCTGGAGGCCTGCACCGCGGCGGGAACCGCGCCCGCGGAGTACACCACCTGCGTGGCGGTGACGCTGAGCTGCCACGCCTGCCCGGAGGCGGGGAAGCCCTGGGAGACGTCGGGGTCGTTGCGCTGGTAAAGCGCCGACGCGCCGACTGAGGGCAGGCGGTTCGCCCCAACCTCGAGCACCACGCCGTCCTGTTGGCGGATTCGCTCCCGCGCCTGCTGGATCGCGAGATTGTGATCGAGCGCGAACCGCAGCGCGGCCGCCAGATCAAGCGGGCCCGGCGGCAGGGCCGGCGCGGCCCAGACCGACGCGGTGACGAGGGCCGCCGCAGCGCGGCGCAGGGCCCGGAACAGCGGGAGGCGGGACGAGGTCATGCGGAGGGGACGGGCGCGACCGGACGGGGGGCGAGCTCCCGGGCGATCAGCGCGTAGAAGGCGGGAACGACGAAGAGGGTGAAGACGGTACCCACCGCCATCCCGACCACCAGCACCCAGCCAATGCTGTTGCGCGAGGCCGCGCCGGGGCCGGTGACGAAGATCAGCATCAGGTGCCCGAACACGGTGGCGGCGGACGTCATCAACACGGGCCGCAGGCGCGTGGCGGCCGCCCGGCGGATCGCCTCGAGCTTCGCGACGCCCTCGCGCTGGAGACCGTTGGCGAACTCGACGATGAGGATCCCGTTCTTCGCGATCAGACCCACGAGGGTGATCAGGCCGATCTGGGAGTAGATATTGAGCGTGCTCGCGCCGAGGAAGACCGGCAGCATCGCGGCAACGATCGCCAGGGGCACCGAGCCCAGCAGAATGATAAAGGGGTCGCGGAAGCTGTTGAACTGCGCCGCGAGCACTAGGAAGATGAGCAGCACCGCCAGCAGCGCCGCCTTGCCCAGCGCCTTGCCCTCGGTCCGGAGCTGCCGCGACTGCCCGCCGTAATCGATCGTGTAGCCGGCCGGCAGGATCTCGGCCGCCTTCGCCTCCAGCTTCCGCAGCGCCGCATCGATACTCGGTCCCACCCCGGTGATCTTGACCGAGTTGAGCTGCTGGAAGCGGTTGAGGGTGCGGGGCTGCACCGTCTCGCGGATCGAGGCAATCGTGCCCAGCGAGATCAACTGCCCCTGCGGCCCACGGATGTGGTAATTCAGCAACTGCTCCGCGTTCAGCCGCTGGCCGCGCTCGACCTGGGGGATGACCCGGTAGCTACGGCCGTCGTTAACGAAGCGGTTGACGTAGCCGCCGCCTAACATCGAGCCAAGGTCGCGCGCGACATCGACCAGACTGAGGCCCATCGCCGCGACCTTCTCCCGGTCGATCTCAATCTCCGCCTGCGGCAGGTCGAACTTGAGGTCCTTGTCCGCGAAATAGAACACCGGCGGCCCGCCCGCGCCTGGAGCCTGGGTGTTCGCGTGGATCACCAGTTGCTGGGCGACCTCCAGCATCTCGCGGTGCTCCGCGGTCGACCGCAACACGAACTCGATCGGGAACTGCCCGCCAGCCGGAAGCGGATCCGGGGTGTTGACGATCACGTTCACCCCGGCCACGGCCGCCGCGGGCGCTTGCAGAGAGTCCCCGATTGCGACGGAGGTCCGGCGGCGCTCCGACCACGGCTTCAGGATCATCCCGGAGATGCCGAAATTGGCGGAGGTCACCTGGAACGAAGCATCGTACTCAGGCACGGACTCGTAGATCTTCTGCACCTCGCGGGCATAAATTGAGTTCTGCTCGATCGTGGCCGTGGGCGACGGGGCGAGAATGCTGAAGACGACACCTTGGTCTTCCTTCGGCGCGAGCTCGCTCTGCGCGAATTGGAAGAAGGGCAGGAGCAAAACCGTGAGCAGCAGTGACCCGGCCAGCACGAACTGCACCGTGCGGTACCGCCGCCCTAGCGCTAGGTCGAAGGCGAAGACTAAAATGGCCCCGAGCACACTGGCCCCCAGCAGGCCGAGTGCCGCGGGCACCGCGGCCGCCTTCACCCCATCGGCTCCGAAGAGGAGCCACACCACGCCCACGGCTAGGGGCCACAGCGGCAGCCAGGCGATCAGGGACCAGCCCGCGAGAACCCAAGCCGGACGCCGATCGGCGCGTAGGGAGAGCATCGCGCCGACGACACCCTCGTAGGAATCCCTAAGCCGGTCGAACAGGCGGTTGGACAGGCCGACCAGTCCCCGCTCCTCGTGCGCGCCGCCGCGCAGCAGCTGGGCGCTCATCATCGGAGAAAGCGTGAGGGCCACGAAGCCGGAGATGGCCACCGCGCCGGCGAGGGTTAGGGCGAACTCGCGGAAGAGCGCCCCGGTCAGCCCTCCTTGGAACGCGATGGGGGCATAGACCGCCGCCAGCGTGATCGTCATCGAGATCACGGGACCGACGAGTTCGCGGGCCCCCAGCAGCGCGGCGTCGAAGGGCGTCTGGCCGGCGCGGATATGGCGCTCCACGTTCTCGACCACTACAATGGCATCATCGACCACGATACCGACCGCGAGGACCACCGCGAGCAGGGTGAGCAGGTTGATGGTGAAGCCGAAGGCCAGCATCATCGTTAGGGCGCCGAGCAGGGAGAGCGGCATTGCCACTAGCGGGATAATCACCGAGCGGAGCGAGCCGAGGAAGAGAAAGATGACCAAGGCGACGATCACGAGCGTTTCGGCTAGGGTACGGAGGATCTCGCGGAGGGAGTCGTCGATATACTTCGTGGCATCGTAGCCCACGCGCATCCGGAGTCCGCCCGGCAGGTCGCGCTCGATCGTCGGCAGTAGCGCCCTCACCCGCTTGACCACCTCCACCGTGCTCTCAGTGGGGAGCACCCAAATCCCCATAAACGTGGCGCTCTCGCCGGCGAAGCGGACTTCATCGTCGTAGGTCTCGGCGCCAAGAACCACTTCGGCCACATCGGACAGCCGCACGATCGTATCGCCCCGACGCGCCACCACGAGCTCGCGGAACTCAGCCGCGCTGCGGAGATCCGTGTTCGCGACTAGGCTCATCGTGAGCATCGTGCCCTTGGTGGAGCCCACCGCTGCCAGCGCGTTGTTGGTGGCGAGCGCCTGCCGCACCTCCGCCGGGCTGAGCCCATGGGCCGCGAGGGCATCGGGCTTGAGCCAGACGCGCATCGCAAAAACCCGGCCGCCCAAAATGTCCGCCCGCTGCACCCCCTTCACCGAGGAGAGGGCGGGCTGGACCATCCGGTTGAGGTAGTCGGTGACCTGATTGGGCGCGAGCTGGTCTCCGTAGAAGCTGATGTACATCGACGCGAACTGGTTATCGCTGGTCTCAACGCTGATCGTCGGCGACTCGGCTTCCGGGGGGAGCTCGCTCCGCACCTGGTTGATCTTCGCGCCGATCTGCGCCAGCGCGGCATTGGTATCATAGTTCAGGCGCAGGTAGACGCTGATCAGGCTAAAGCCCGCCCGGCTCTCCGACTCGATGTAGTCGATGCCGTCGGCGCTGGCGACGACGCGCTCAAGTTGGGTCGTGATGTAGCCGCGCACCGTCTCGGCGCTGGCGCCGAAGTAGACCGTGCTGATCTTGACCACCGCACTGTCGCTCCGCGGGTACTGCCGCGTATTCAGCTGGTAAAAGGAGACGACCCCGAGCACGAGCAGGGTGATGTTGACCACGAGGGCCACCACCGGCTTGCGGACGAACAGATCGGTGAAGCTGCGCTCTTGCATCGGCGGGCGGGCGCGGGCCTCAGGAGTTGGTCGGACGCGGGTTGGCGCTGGCCGCCGGTTGGCCCGCGTTGTTGACCTGCACCGGGGCGCCGTTGCGGAGCTTGAACACGCCTGCGGTCACCACCTGCTCGCCGGGCTTCACCGCACCCTTGATCGCGACCAGATCGCCGCGGTGGGTGGAGACCTCGACGAACTGCTGTCGCACCCCGAGGTACTCCTGGCCATCCGGGCCCTTCATCTTCTCCACGATGAAGATGGAGTTGCCGTAGGGCGCATAGGCCACCGCGGTGGCGGGCACCACGATGACCGGCATCGACTCGGGCAACTCGACCTCGACCCGCACGAACATCCCCGCCCGCAGCTTCTCCCCCGGATTGGCCACCGTGGCCTGCACCGTGATATTGCGCGTGGCCGCGTCCACCGTGGCGTTGATCGCCGTGATCTCGCCCGCATAGGCGGCTTCCGGGAAGGCGTCGACCCGCAGGGCCACCTTGCGGCCGAGCGCGAGGTCGGGCAGATGCCGCTGCGGGATGCTGAAGTTCACGTACATCGGGTCCAGCTGCTGGAGCGGGAGCAGGGGCGCCCCGCGGCCCACGTACTGACCGGGATTGACCAGGCGGAGCCCAGCCCGCCCCGCGAAGGGAGCCCGGACCTGCTTCTTCGCGATCACCGCGTCGAGAGCCGCCACGTCCGCCTCCGCCTGCTTGCGGGCGGCCACCGCCGTGTCGTACTCGACCTTCGCGATCGCCTTGCGCTGCCAAAGCTCCTCTTGGCGCGTGATGTTCACGCGAGCGAGTTCCGCCCGAGCCCGCGCCGACTCCCGCTGCGCGACCTCGACCGAGCTGTCCAGCTCAACCAGGAGATCGCCGGCCCTCACGGCCGCCCCGTTCTCGGCGGCGACCCGCACCACGATCCCGTCGGCGTCCGCGGCGATGGTCATTCCCGCGACCGGGGCCAGCGTGCCGATCGCGTGCAGGGTCGAGCGCCATTCCTCACTCCGGGCCGCCGTCGCCGCGACGCCGGCTGGGGGCATCGTGCGCGGAGCCGCAGCCAGCTTCTTGATCTGGTTCGCCTTGGCCGCGCCCAGCACGAGTGTAACCATCACGAATGCCGTGAGCAGGAGGAGAAACTTCTTTAGCATGGGAAAGAGGATGACCGAGGCTGACCGCGGTTGGCCCGGGCGCAACCTGCAATCTCGGACCCGCCGGGCTCAGCCTGCGCGCGCGGCGGCCACGACGGCATCGACGGTCAGGCCGAGCTCCCGGAAGGCCACCGGCGCCGGCGCGCTCAGGCCGAACCGGTCGATACCCACCACCCGGCCGTCGAGCCCCACGTAGCGGTACCAACCGCCCGTGACGCCGGCCTCGACTGCAACCCGTCGGCGGCAGGCCGAGGGGAGCACCGACTCGCGATAATCTGCTGCCTGGCGGTCAAAGCGCTGCGTGCACGGCATTGAAACCACCCGGGCGCCCGGCCCCAAGATCCGCGCGGCCTCGAGGGCCAATTGCACCTCGCTGCCGGTGGCCAGTAGGATGCATTCGAGCGGCGCCTGCTCGCGGACGGCCACGTAGGCGCCCCGCAGCGCCCCTTGGCGCCGGGTCTCGGCCGGGATCGCCGCGAGCGTGGGGAGAACTTGGCGGGTCAACGCTAGCACGGTGGGACCGTCAACCCGGGAAAGCGCGGCCGCATAGGCGCCGGCGGTTTCCTCGGGATCGGCGGGGCGGATCAGGTCGAGCCCCGGAATGACCCGGAGCCCGGCGATCGTTTCCACCGGCTGGTGGGTAGGGCCGTCCTCCCCCACCCCAATCGAATCGTGCGTGTAAAGGTAGACTACCGGCAACCGCGCCAGCGCCGCCAACCGCATCGCGGGCCGGGCGTAATCGGCGAACACGAGGAACGTAGCGATGCTCGGGCGGAACAGTCCGTCGTAGGCGACGCCGTTGGCGATCGCCGCCATCGCGTGCTCCCGGATGCCGAAGCGCACGTTGCGCCCACCGCGATTTCCCGGCTCGGAGTCGCCCGAGGCCGCGATGTAGTTCAGTGTGGATCCGTAGAGATCGGCGCTGCCGCCGATCAACAGCGGCAGCCGCGCCGCCAGCGGCTGCAGCACGTCGCGGCCGGCAGCCCGAGTCGCCAACTTGGCGTCGGCGGCGAAAGCGGGCACGGCCGCCAGAAGCTCCTCTGCGGAAGGGCACTTCTCGGGGGCGGCGCCGTCGAGCAACGCGGCCCGGTCCGGGTTGGCCTCGCGCCAGGCCTTGAACTTGCGGTACCACTTGTTGCAGGAGCGGATCAGCCGCTCGCGGTGACCCTGGAAATACGCCCGCACGTCCTCGCTGACGTGGAAGTGCTCCTCCGCCGGCAGGCCGAGGCCGGCCCGCGCCGCGGCGGCGAACTTCGCCCCGCCCTCGCCGTGACCCTTCGCGGTACCAGCGACCTCCGGGATCCC
>NEUZ01000015.1 GCA_002304435.1 Opitutia bacterium Tous-C8FEB
GGATCAGCATGGTGCTCGTGCTGCTCACGGGCCTCGCGGCGACGGCGGGCGTCCTCTTTTCTTGGAACGTGCGCGAGCGCGTCGCGGAGTTCTTCGCCCTGTACTTCCTGCTGATCGGCGGGGTCTACGGGGTGTTCCTCAGCGCCGACGCGTTTCTGCTCTTCGTCTTCTACGAGATCGCGATCGTGCCGAAGTACTTCCTGATCGCGGGCTGGGGTTCGACGAACCGCGAGTACGCGGCGATGAAGCTCGTCCTGTACTCGTTCGCGGGCAGCGCGCTTGTGCTCGCCGGGCTGCTCTGGGCCCACGCCGCGGGCGGCGGGCGGGGCTTCGGCTTCGCAGAACTGGCCCGCGCCGCGTCCGCCCTCCCCGCCGCGCAGCAGGTGCCACTCTTCGGCCTCCTGTTCGTGGGGTTCGCGGTGCTGGCGGGCCTCTTCCCGTTCCACACCTGGGCGCCGACCGGCCACGTGGCCGCCCCGACCGGCGTCTCGATGCTGCTCGCCGGGGTGGTGATGAAGCTGGGGGCGTACGGCTGCCTGCGCCTCGCGCTCCCACTCTGCCCGGCCGGCTTCGCCGCGTGGCAGCCCGTGCTCGGCGGGCTCGCGCTCGCGGGCATCCTTTACGCGGGGTTCGTCGCGCTCGTGCAGGAGGACTTCAAGTTCGTCATCGGTTACTCGAGCGTCAGCCATATGGGCTTCGTGCTGTTGGGGCTCGCCGCGGCGACCCCTCAGGCGCTGGCGGGCGCGGTGCTCCAGATGTTCTCGCACGGGGTGATCGCCGGCCTGCTCTTCGCGGTCGTGGGGCGGATGGTGTACGATCGCACCCACACCCGCCGGCTCGACCGCCTGCAGGCGCTGGGCCTGCACCGCCACCTGCCGTTCCCGGCCCTCGTGTTCGTGCTCGCCGCGCTCGCCTCGATGGGAATGCCGGGCTTCAGCGGCTTCCCCGCAGAGCTCTCGATCCTGATCGGCACCTGGCGGACCGCGCCGCTGTGGGCGCTCGGCGCCGCGGCGGGCATCGTGGTCGCGGCCGCCTTCACCCTCCGCGTGCTCCAAGTCTCCTTCTTCGGGCCGTCCGAGCAGGCCACGGCGGCCGAGGCTCCCCCGGTGCCTGATCCCGAGCCGATCACTTGGCCGGAAAGGGCGGGGGCCGCGCTCCTGCTGGCGGCGACGGTGTATGCCGGTCTCAAGCCGGATGCGCTGCTCGGGTGGATCCTTCCGGCCCTGCAGTCGACCGCCCTGCAACCGATCCTGCGGGGCCACACGCCGTGACCATCGACTACGCGGAGCTCCTGCACGCCTTCCGGCCCGAGGCCTGCCTCGTCGCGGGCGCCCTGCTCGTGCTGGGACTCGACCTCGCGACGGGCCGGGGCCGGACGCCGGAGCGCCGCGCTCGGAACGCCGCGCTGCTCGGCCTCCTCGCGCTTGCGGCGGCCCTCGCTGCGAGCTTCGCCGCCGCACCCGCGGGGCCCCTCGCGGCCGGGACGATGCTACTGGACCCGCTCGCAAGGATCACCCGCGCGGGCGTGCTCGGCCTCGCCCTCCTCGCCCTGGCCGCCACTCCCGGGACCCTGCGCCTGCCGCACGCGGCGGAATACGTCGCCCTGCTGCTGTTCGCGACCGCCGGCTTCACCCTGATGGCCGGGACCACGTCGCTCCTGCTCGGGTTCGTCGCGCTCGAATTGGGGAGCATCGCCCTCTACCTGCTCGCGGGCTTCGACAAGGCGCGGCCCGAATCCGCGGAGGCGGCCCTCAAATACTTCCTGTTCGGCGCCGTGGCCGCCGCCTTCCTGCTCTTCGGTTTCAGCCTCCTGTACGGGCTCTCCGGCGCCCTCGACCTGCCGGGCATTGCCCGCGGGCTCGCCGCGCAGCCCGCCTCCCCGCTGCTGCTGGTCGCGATCGTGATGGTGCTGGTCGGCTTTGGGTTCAAGGCCGCGGCCGCCCCGTTCCACCTCTGGGCGCCCGATGTCTACCAGGGCGCTCCCGCCCCCGCGGCGGCCCTGGTCGCCTCCGCGGCCAAGCTGGCGGGGCTCGCCTTCTTCCTGCGCCTGCTCGGGTCCGGCCTTCCCGGTCCCGGGGCGGACGGCGAGCCGGCGCCTTGGACCGGCGCCGTGGCCGTGCTGGCGGTGCTCTCGCTGATCGTGGGCAACGTCGCCGCGCTCGGCCAGGGCAACGTTCGCCGGCTGCTGGCCTACTCCGCGGTCGCCCACGCTGGCGTGCTGCTCCTCGGCGTGCTGGTCAGCGGGCGGGCAGGGCCCGGCCCCGCGGTCTATTACGCGGTCACCTACGGGCTGGCCACGGTTGGCGCGTTCGTCGTGCTCGCGGTGCTCGACGGCCAGGGCGGCGCCCAGGCACACACGGACCTCGCGGGGCTGTACCGACGCTCGCCGCTGCTGGCGGGGGCGCTCGCCGCCTGCCTGCTCTCGCTCGCCGGCATCCCGCCCCTCGCCGGCTTCCTCGGGAAATTCCTGCTCTTCGCCGAGGCCCTGAAGGCGGGCGGCCCCACTTCCCTGACGGGCGGCATCGCGCTGCTCGCGATCGCGCTGAGCGCCGTCGCCCTGTACTACTACCTGGTCGTGCTGAAGGAGGCGTTGGTCCGCGGACCCGCGCCCGGGGTTCCATCGATCCGCGTCCCCACGGGAGCCGCGCTGAGCCTCCTCGCGACGGTCGCGCTGCTCATAGCGCTCGGCCTCCTGCCCGATCTCCTGCTGCGCCACTTCTGAGCGCGCCTGCCGGCAGGATCACCGTAGGCGGAGAAACAGCCAGCCGGCGATCGCCGTCATCCCGGCGTTAGGCAGCCACGCCGCGACCACCGGGGCGACCGCCCCCCTCGTCGCGAGAGTCGTGGCGGCCGTGGTCAGAACGTAGTACAGAAAGAAGAGCCCGATGGACTTGGACACGCCCACCGCGGGGTTAACGCGGACCCCAGAGACGGCGAACGGGATGGCGATCGCGATGACGATCAACGGCCCCACGACGTCCGCCAGCAGCCCGTAGTAGCGGACGGCATACGCGGGCAGCTTCGGGCTGCCCTCCCGGGCCAGGTGGTCGACGAGTTGCCCGAGCTCGTGGAACGACAGGCGCGAGGCCCGCCGGTCAATCAGCAGCATCAATTCCGGATCCTCGTCGTAACCAAGCTCGCGCCGCTCGCGGAACGGCGTGGCCGCCATCAGCTCCCCGGTGTCGGGCGCGAACACGAGTTCCCGCCCGTCGCGGAAAACCCAGCCGCCCGCCACGGGATCGCGCCACGCCTCGGCCGCAACCAGCCGGCGCCGCTCGCGGCGGTCCGGGTCCAGCTCCGAGACCGAGACGCCGTAGCCGCGCTCCCGCGCCTTGCTGTAGCGGTTGAAGAACCAGACGCGACGGGCCTCCGGATGGTCGAAGGCCACGCTGAAGACCGCGCCCACTCGATCCGCCGGCAGCGCCCGCGCCGTCTGGTGCCGAAACTCGAGTTCTTCCCGGAGCGCACGGGATTCCTCGACCGACCACGGCACGACCGCGGTGTTGAGCCACCAGGAGAGCCCGCAGCAGGCAAGCCCGACCAGCCAGACGGGCGCCGTCATCCGCGCGAAGCCCACGCCGGCCGCCCGCAGCGCCGTGAGCTCGTTGGCGCGGTGCAATTTCCCAAGGACGAACAGCAGCGAGACCAGCAGGGAGAGCGGCAGCACCACCGAAAAGAAGCTCGGGAGCCGCACCGCGACGTACCGGGCGAGCTCCGTCGGCCCCGCGCCCACCTGATTCAGGTCGCGGAGATCGCTGAAGAGCACCTGCACGACCAGCAGCCCGCCGGTGGCCAGCAGCACCAGACCGAGGATCTGGAGCCACTCGCGGAGCAGGTGGCGGTCGAACGTGTTCACGGGCCGAGTTGTAGGCGCGCCGCCCCCCGCGGGAAGCCTAAAGCCGGGCCGCCCGGCGACTGCGGGGTTGAAATGCGCCCGGGCCCGCCGTTACTTCCCGTTTATGCGCCTCGCCCTCGCTGCTCTCGCCCTCCTCCTCACCGCCTCGACCGCCGCCGCGGGTGAACCCGCGCCGATCAAGGTCGGGCTGTTCGCCTCGCTCACCGGCAAGGAGGCCGCCTTCGGTCAGGCCACGCGCAAGGGCGTCGAACTCGCGGTCGAGGAGCTCAATGCCGCTGGCGGTGTACTCGGCCGGCGCTTCGAGCTGGTGATCGAGGACAACCAGTCCAAGGCCGGCGAGTCCGCCACCATCGCGAAGAAGCTGATCGCGCGGGACAAGGTCGTCGCCCTGATCGGCGAGGTCGCCTCGAGTCGCTCCCTCGAGGCCGCGCCGATCGCGCAGCAGAGCCGCGTTCCGATGATCTCCCCCTCCTCGACCAACCCCAAGGTCACCGAGATCGGCAACTACGTCTTCCGCGTCTGCTTCATCGACCCCTTCCAAGGCGTGGTGATGGCCAAGTTCGCGCGCCAAAGCCTCAAGCTGCAGCGGGTCGCGCTGCTTACCTCCGTCTCCTCCGCCTACAGCGTCGGACTGGCCAAGTACTTCCGCGAGCACTTCACCACCGCTGGCGGCACCGTCGCGCTGGAGCAGAAGTACTCGGAGGGCGACAAGGACTTCAAGGCCCAGCTCACCGCGATCAAGGCGGCCGGCGTCGAGGGCATCTTCATCCCCGGCTACTACACCGAAGCGGCCCTCATCTGCAAACAGGCCCGTGAGCTCGGCCTCAATCTGCCCCTCTTCGGCGGCGACGGCTGGGAGGCCCCCCAGCTGCTGGAGATCGGCGGCGCGGCGGTCGAAGGCACGTACTACTCGACCCACTACTCCTCCGAGGACCGCTCGCCCGCCGTTCAGGGCTTCGTGGAACGCTTCAAGCGCCGCTGGAACGGCGACGCGCCCGACGCGATGGCCGCCCTCGGCCACGACGCCGTGCTGGTCCTCGCCGACGGGATCCGCCGCGCCGGCGGCACCGAGGGGCCGAAGCTGCGGGACGCCCTCTCCGCCACCCGCGACGTCTCTGGCGCCACCGGCAAGACCACCCTCGACGCCCAGCGCAACGCCACCAAGGCCGCCGTCGTGATCACGGTGAAGCAGGGTCGCTTCTCCTTCGTCGAGTCCGTCGCGCCCTGAGGCGCGGCCACCCGCCCCGGCTCCCGCCGCGGGGTTGGTGCGATTCCTGCATACAGGTCGGCGGATCCCCCGCCGTATGCCGCACACCACCCACGCCTCCCTCACCGCCTCCGCCACCGCCGCCGCGGACGCCGGACTCGTCACGTACCTCAACCTCAAGCTGCGCGAGATCGGGCAACCCGGAGTGCCCCTCCCGCAGGGTGCCGAAGGCCTCGCGCCACTGGTGGACCACTTCCTCGCGGTCAGCCGCGAAAAGGACCGCGCGCTGACCCGCCACCTCTGCCCGATCGACCAGCGGCTGCAGAACTTCCTCTACGACCACTTGGAAGCCGGGCCAGAGCTCGCCGGCGACGTCCCCCGCCTGCCCCACACCACGCTAGTCCTCGACCGCGCTGGCCTCGCCCGGGTCCTCTCGCTGCCGCCCGGGGCGGACGAGTACCGCAGCGATATCCTCTCCTCCTACCGGGTCAGCCAGGGCGTCCTGCACAACCCCCGCAGCGACCGCCGCACCACGCAGGGTATCTTCCACGTGGCGGACCTCGGGTTTCCCGTGCCCGACGACAAGAAGGTCGTCCCGCCCGCCGTCTTCGGCCGCCTGCTGCGCCACGCCCTCCAGCCGCCCCCCGAGCTCCTCCGACTGCCGTTCACCGCCGCCGCACCCACCGCCGCTGAGTGCTTCGTCACCCTCCTGCTCCGCCCCCTCGTCTGCCCAGCCGTCCCCGGCGCCACCCCCGCCCGCGCAATGGAGACGCGCTTCTTCGTCCCCGGCGCGCTGGTGGCCAACCTCGACTTTATCGAGCGCATCTTCGGCAACGCGGGAGACCCCCACCTACCGGCCAACGACGCCGCCCTCGATCCGGAACACTGGACCGGCCACACGGGCGGCGTGATCCTGGCCACGCACCTGACCCGCCTGACCAAGCGCGAGCTCGGCCTCCCCGCCTTCGCGGATGCCACCGCCCGCCAGCGCCGCGACGGAATGTGCTGGAAGGACCCCGAGGAGAAGTACAACGACGGCGTCGCATTCAAACTCACGGCCCGCGACCGCCGCGGGGTGATGCTGACCCTGATCGCCGACAACTACTTCGGGTACTGCAAGAAGGAGGTGAAGGCCCAGATCAGCTTCGCCGCCAACCTCCTCGGCCGCTGCGAGGAGGAGCACGCGGGCGGCGCCCTCGCCTTCCCCAGCTACGACCTCGGCGCGGACTTCCAGCTCAGCCGCCACCTCACGGTCGTCGACCACACTTTCGCCGACGCCCTCCGCACCCTAGGGGACCGCGCGGAGCCGCAGCCCGGCGGCTGGGCCCGCGACCGCCTCCACCCGGACATCTGCTACGTGCCCGAGGACGCGGCCTTCGACCTTCGCACCCAAGCGATCACCTGGCGCGACGCCGCCGGTGGCACCGCCACGCTCAAGCTCCTGCCCCGCCACACCTACGTCCTGCCCTCCGGGTACAAGGTCGAGATGGTAAAGCCCGAGGACGGCCGCCGCTGGCGCCTGCGCGGCACGACCGCCGAAGGCCTGCTCTGCCACAAGCCCTGCACCGTGTCCGGAGGCGGCAAGTCGGAGATCTCCAAATCCATCGCCGACGCCATCTTCACCGCCCCCAACTTTGTCGGGGACCTCGCCCGCGACTTCGACGCGATCGACGCCATTTTGCGCCACGAGTATGGGCAGCGCTTCCGCGATCCGGCGCGCAACAAGCCCCGCGGACGCCCGCTGCTCAGCCCGGAGCGCTCGCTCGGCTCCGTCGTCAAGCTCCTCAGCCGCAGCCCGGACTACACCGAAGCCTACAACGCCTGGCTCGGGGAAATCCCCCGCCACATCCTCGACCTCGTGCTCCTCATTAAGCGCGTGTACAAGCCGGAGTGGGGCGACGACTGGCGCCGCCACTTCACGGTCGACACGATCAACGGGCGCCCCGGCAACGAGCTGAAGTTCGGCGGCGAGAAGGCGATGACCCACTTCCTCCGCGTCGGCTTCACCCCCGAAGGGGGCTGGCGAACCTTCAGCCTGCGCAAGGACTTCCATCCCGCGCTCAAAATTCAGGCCGAGGACGACATCTCGGCCGCGATCATTCTCCCCGGCGACCAGCTCGCCGGCCTGCCCGCCGCCGCCGCGCGCGCGGGACGCCCCGTGAAGTTCGTCGCCAACTGCGAGTCCGCCCTCTTTCAACGGCCGGACGACGCGATCCACCGCGGCTACGACCGGACCACCGAGCGCGATTTCTCCCGCCCGGGCAACTTCCTCTCCAACTACGAGCCCCTCGACCGCGCCGCCGTCCGGCACCTGGTCGAGGACGCAATCGGTTTCGATGCCTTCACCGAGCCGATTCGAGTCCTGCTCGCGAACTTCGCTGCCGCGGAGCGACCGGCCTACCTCGCCTCGCCCGCGCATCCGCGAATCGTCGACGGGAAGGCCACCAAGAATCCCCGTTACCTCCAGCGCCGCCCGGACCTCGAGGACCCCCGCGCCTCCTACCTCGCCCAGATCGGCGCGCAGCTCTACCGGCGCCTGCCGCCCACCACCCCCGCCCTGTTCCCGGTCGGCGCCGTCCTGGCGGGTCGCCGCCTCAACCCACCCGAGCCCGGCATCCGTCCGATGTGCGTCTTCGGCCCGCTCCATTACCAGGAGTTGCCCGAGGCGTTTATGGACTTCATCGCTAGCCTCACCGGCAAGTCCCCCTCGACCACCGGCGCCGGCTCCGAGGGCGCGCTCACTAAGGGCCCTTTCAACGCCCTCCCGCCAATCCACGACCTCAACGCTGCGCTCGTCGGCTACATCCTGACCGACCTCGCGGTCTTCTCTTCCGCCGCCGGCTGGATCGGGCCGCACTTCCGCGTCGACCACGACATCAGCCTGCTCGTCCCCGAGATTTGGGCGCGGATGAGCGCTGAGGAGCGTTCGCCCCGCCACCTGATCGACGGCGGCTTCCTCGAGCGCTGCACCGACTGGACGCACGCCGGCCAACCAGTCCTCGCCAGCCGCCTCGGCTGGCGCATCACCTCACGCTTCGTGCAGACCTTCTGCGGACGCGTCCTCGGCAACCCCAGCACCCTTTTTGACGAGGAACTGCTCCGGCCGGAACGGCAGGACCCGGCGGTCTTCGCCGACGGGATGGAGAACATCGTAAAAGCGATGCGCGCCGCCGCGGAGAGCTATTTCGCGGACGGTTCGGTCGCGCAGGCCGTGCCACCCCTCCGGGCCTTGTTGCACCTGATGCGGGACGGCCAGTGGGAAGGCCGCGGTGCGGACGCCCCTGAGTTCCGTGCACTGTTCACTCGGGAGTCCCTGCTCGCCAGCGACTGGTACGCGGCCCGCCTCGAGGCGCAGCGGCGGCGCGACGTCGCCTACTGGGAACAGGCCGCCACCTACCTCGAACGCTTTCTCTCGCGCCCGAACTACACGGACGTCGCGGGGCAACTCGGCATCCGCGAGCGACTCGCGACGGCGCGCGCCGCCGCGGCTGCCGCGCGCGAGCCCGCTGGCGCCGCCACTCTCGCCGGCACCATCGGGCTCGACCCCGCCGTCCTGCCCTGACTCCGGGCGCGGCGCGCCGGACCAACCGCGCACCGCGCCCCTCCCGGATTGCCAAGGCACGCGCGGCCGCCTTTTCTCTGCCGCAATGCCCTTTGCCCCCCTCGCCCCCGCGCGCGCGGCGCTCGCCGCCGCCGGACTCCTGCTCCTGCCCCTCCTCCCTGCGGCCCAGCCTAAGACCGGCGAGCCGCGGCCGAAGATGCCCGCGGCCCCCATCGAGCCGCCCGCCCCTTTCATCCCGCCGGCGATGCTCGCCGCGCCTGACGACCTCGAGGTCACCCTCTGGGCCCGCACCCCGCAGCTGCGCAACCCGGCGAACATCGACATCGACGCGCAGGGCCGCATCTGGGTGGCCGAGGCCTACAACTACCGCCGCCACGCCGGTAAGGACCCCGCCGGCGACCGCATTCTGGTCCTCGAGGACTCCGACGGGGACGGCGTCGCGGACCGTACGAGCGTGTTTGTACAGGAGCCCGAGCTGCTCGCCCCGATGGGCATCGCGGTGATCGACAACCAGATTATCGTCTCCTGCACGCCCGACCTGATCGTGTACACCGACGTCAACCGGGACGCCAAGTTCGACCCCGCGGTGGACAAGCGCGAGGTGCTGCTCACCGGCTTCGACGGCCGCAACCACGACCACTCGCTGCACTCGGTCACGATGGGCCCCGACGGCAAGTGGTACTTCAACCACGGTAACTGCGGCTCGTACTTCACGGACCGCTCCGGCCGCACCTTCCGCATCGGCAGCCCCTACGACGGCGGGCGCAGCGGCGGCGGCATCCCCATCACCACCCGCCGCCCGCCCGAGTTCGCGGGCGAGAAGAGCGACGACGGCCACGTCTACATTGGCGGCGCCACGTTCCGGATGAACCCCGACGGCACCCAGGTGGAGCCCATCGGCTTCAATTACCGCAATTCCTACGAGCAGGCCGTGACCTCCCTCGGGGATGTGTTCCACAACGACAACGACGACCCGCCCGCCGCCCGCACCGCCTTCCTCCAGGAATACGGGAACTTCGGCTTCGCTTCGCGCGACGGGAAACGCGCCTGGGGCGCCGACCGCCGCCCCGGCCAGACGACCGCGATCGCCGAGTGGCGGCAGGACGACCCCGGGGTGGTCCCCGCCGGGGACGTCTACGGCAACGGCGCGCCCACCGGCATCGTCTTCCACGAGGGCGATGAGCTCGGCGCCCGCTGGCGCGGCACCCTCCTCAGCTGCGAGACCTCCCGCAACGTGGTCTTCGGCTACCATCCCGCCGCCGACGGCGCCGGCTACCGCCTCGAGCGCTTCGCCTTCCTCACGTCCAACCCCACCGGGGAATTCGCCGGCATCGACGGCCAGCGCGGCCGCCTGCGGGCGGACGACCTCAAGACCTGGTTCCGCCCCTCCGATGTGGCCATCGGGCCCGATGGCGCGGTCTATGTCGCCGATTGGTTCGATCCTCGCACCGGCGGCCACGCCGCCCTCGACGCCAGCTTTGCCGGCGCGATCTACCGGATCGCCCCCAAGGGCCGCCGCCTG
Source organism: Opitutia bacterium Tous-C8FEB (assembly GCA_002304435.1). GTDB lineage: Bacteria > Verrucomicrobiota > Verrucomicrobiia > Opitutales > Opitutaceae > ER46. Next base: position 10,148 of record NEUZ01000015.1, read on the forward strand.
AACGTCCCGCGGCTCGACCTCACGACCACCGCCGGCCAAATCGCGGCCCTCCGCAATTCCGCCGTCCACGTCCGCGCGCTGGGTTTCCAGAGCCTCCGCGCCGCCGGGCCGCAGGCCGTGGGCGCCGTGGCCAAACTCCTCGAGGATCCGAATCCGTACATTCAGGGCCGCGCCGTCTTCCTGCTGGCCCACCTCGGTGAACCCGGCCTCGCCCGCGTCGAGAGTCAGCTGCGGCATCCCGACCCGATGCAGCGGATCGCCGCCTTCCGCGCCCTGCGCCGGGTGAACCACCGGGTCCTCGTCCACGCGCGCGGCCTCGCCGAGGACTCCTCGGCCGCCGTCCGTCGGGAGGTCGCCATCGCGCTGCGCGACGTGCCCGTGGCTGAAGCCAAGGACCTGCTGGTCACCCTTGCCCGGGGCTACGACGGCCGGGACCGGGCCTACCTGGAGGCGTGGGGCACCGGCTGCACCGGCAAGGAAGCCGCGATCGCCGCGGCCCTCGCCCCTCTCGCACCGGACCGCGATCCCGCCCGCTGGCCCGCGCAGTACGCCAACCTGCTCTGGCGCCTCGGTCCCCCGGGCGCCGAAAAGGCCTTCGCCGCCCGCGCGGTCGCGGAGGCGCTGCCCCAGCCGGACCGCCTCGCCGCGGTCACCGCCCTCGGCTTCAATGCCGCGCCGGAGGCGGCCCAAGCCCTCGTCGACGTCGCCGCGCGCTCCACCGGGATGGTCCGCGACCAAGCGCTGTGGTGGCTGCTCAACTACAAGGACTCCCGCTGGCCCACGGCCGGCGTGAACGCCGCCCTGAAATCCCGCGGACTGTACGACCCCGAACAGGTCTCACTCTCCCCGAGTATCGTGCCCGAGCCCGCTCCGACGACCCTTCCGCCCGCCGCGGCGGTCGCCCGGCTCGCCGGCGACGCCACGCGGGGCGCCCGCTCCGCCCAGTCCTGCCTGCTCTGCCACCGCATCGGCGGCCAGGGCCACGAGTACGGCCCGGGCCTCGATGGCTTCGCGCGCGGTCAGTCCACCGAGGTCGTGATTCAGGCCATTCTCGAGCCGTCCGCGGAAATCGCCCACGGCTACGACGGAGTCGCGGTGGACCTCACCGATGGCACCCAGATCCACGGCCGCCTGCTCACCACCGGCGATCCGGTCGTGATCCAGTCGATGGGCGGATTGACCCAGCTCGTGCCGGCCGCACGCATCAAGGGCTCCCCGCGCAAGCCGCTCGGCCGCTCGCTGATGCTCAGCGCCGAGCAACTGGGCCTGTCCGCGCAGGACGTGGCCGATATCGTCGCGTACCTGAAAACGCTGTGACCCGCGCCCCCGCCCGGACCTCCGCCACGGCCCCAGCCTGACGACCGATGGCAAAGGTCTACTTTTATTACGCGGCGATGAACGCCGGGAAGAGCACGGTGCTGCTGCAGGCCGGGCATAATTACCGGGAACGGGGCCTGCGGCCGCTGCTGCTCGTGCCGGCCATCGACGACCGAGCAGGCGCCGGGCGGATCCACTCCCGCATCGGGCTCGCCGCGGACGCCCGGCCCATTCAGCCCGGCGACGACCTCCTCGCGGTGATCCGCGCGGAACACGGCCAAAGCGCCGTCGCCTGCGTGCTGGTGGACGAGGCCCAGTTCCTCTCCCCGGCGCAGGTCTGGCAGCTCACCGATGTCGCGGACCACCTCGGCGTGCCGGTGCTCTGCTACGGCCTGCGCACCGATTTCCAGGGCCGGCTCTTCCCGGGCAGCGCGGCGCTCCTCGGCGTCGCCGACGACCTCACCGAGCTCAAGGCGATCTGCCACTGCGGCCGCAAGGCGACGATGAACCTGCGCGTTGATCCCGCGGGCCGGGCCGTCCGCGAGGGCGCGCAGGTGGAGATCGGCGGCAACGACCGCTACGTGGCCCTCTGCCGCCGGCACTTCAAGGAGGCCCTCGCCCCCGACCAGCCCGCGGCCGCCCGGCCGACCCGCGCGCCGTGAAATCCTGGCTCCTCTTCCTCGGCACCTACACCCGCTCCGGCGCCAGCCGCGGCCTGTACCGCCTCCGCCTCGACGCCGCGACCGGTGCGCTGGGGCCCGCGGAACTCGCCGCGGCCTCTCCCGACCCGGGTTGGCTCGCCTGGACCCCGGACGGCACCCGCCTGCTCGCCACCCACCCGTCGCCCAGCCAGATCATCGTCTTCCAGCACGGTCCGGCGCCCGGTGAACTGCACCCCCTCGGCGCGTTCCCTGCCCCGGGAGCCGCCGCCGGCCCTAGCCACCTCGCGGTCGCCCCCTCCGGCCAGCTCGCCCTCGCCGCCCATTATCACGGCGGTTACCTCGCGGCCTTCCCCCTGCACCCCGACGGCACCGTCGGCCCGGCCCAGCGGTTTCCCCACGCCGGCCGGAGCGTGCACCCCACCCGCCAGGACCGCCCGCATCCCCACTCGGTCCTCTTCTCTCCGGACGGACGTCACGCCCTCGTCGCGGACCTAGGCCTCGACCAGATCCTCACCTACGCCCTGACGCCCGCTGGTGACGCCCTCCGCCCGGAACCGGTCGCCGTCACCGCCACGCAGCCCGGCGCCGGCCCGCGCCACACCGGCTTCAGCCGCGACGGCCGTTACCTGCACGTCCTGAACGAGCTGGACAGCACCGTGTCCACCTACGCCTACCGCGCGAGCGACGGCCACCTCCAGCCGCTGGGCACCGTCTCCGCCCTGCCCGCGGGTTGCGCCACCTCCAACACCGCCGCCGAGATCCGGGTCCACCCCGCGGCCCCCTTCGTCTACACCTCCAACCGGGGCCACGACAGCCTCACCGTCTTCGAGGAGGACCCGGCAACCGGGGCCCTGCGGTGGCGCCAAAACCTCCCGAGCGGCGGCCGTACCCCGCGCAACTTCGCCCTCTCCCCGGACGGCCGCTGGCTCGTCTGCGGGCATCAGGATTCGCCGGAGGTGACCGTCTTTGCCGTCGATCCCAGACTGGGAACCCTCACGCCGACCGCCCACGCCGCGACCGTCCCCTGCTGCGTCTGCGTCCTCTTCGCCCCGGCTGCCTAGCTATAAATTCCGCTACTGGCCCGAGTAGCGGACGCTTAAAATCCCTAATCCCCCGGGCACGGACTTGCGGCCCGTTGACTCAGCATTTTGGCGCGGCCACCCTCAGGGCCTCATGGTCAGCCCGAATCCTCCCGAAACCTCGGGCGGCGCCAGCGCCTCCGCTGCCCCCCGCTCCATCAAGGACGTCGTCATCCGCCTCGCCGGCAATTCCCAAGACGGGATCCAGGCGATCGGCGGCTTCCTCGCCCGCCTCGCCGGCCGCAGCGACCAGGACGTGATGACGTATATGACCATCCCCTCGACGATCTCCGGGGGACCCTCGATCTTCCAGGTGCGGATGGGCACCGGGGACATCCTCTCCGCCGGTGACCGCGCGGATATGCTGGTGGCGTTCTACCAGCACAGCTACGACGCGCACATCGGCTCCCTGCGGCCGGGCGGCGTCCTCCTCTACGATGCGGACCACGTGAAGCCCGTCGAGGGCGACCACCGGTTCACCAACGTCGCCTGCCCGATCACCACCGGTACCATCGAGGCGGTCGGCGGCACCGCGAAGGACAAGGGCAAGAACATCTACGTCCTCGGCCTGATCGCGCGCATCTTCGACCTTGAGGTGGCGAAGCTCACCCAGCTGATCCGCGAGCGTTTCGGCGGCAAGAACGAGGACATTGTGCGCAACGCGCTCCTCGCCTTCGACGCGGGCTACGCCTGGCCGCAGAACAACCTGCGCGACCTCTTCTACCGCTTCGAGGCCATCGACCGCGCCACCGCCGTCTCGGGCCGCCCGCAGGTCACCCTCGATGGCAACTCGGCCATCGCCTACGGGTTCCTCGCCGCCGGCGTGCGCCACGGCGCCGGTTACCCGATCACCCCGTGGTCGAGCATTATGGAGACCCTCCGCACCGAGCTGCCGAAGTACGGCGGCGTCTTCGTGCAGTGCGAGGATGAGATCGCCTCGATCTCCACCGCGCTCGGCTTCTCCTACACCGGTAACGTCGCCATCACCGGCAGTGCCGGCCCGGGCCTCTCGCTCAAGATGGAAGCCCTCAGTTGGGCCACGATGGCCGAGATGCCCATCGTGGTCGTGAACGTCCAGCGCGGCGGCCCCTCCACCGGGATGCCGACCAACGTCGAGCAGTCCGACCTGATGCAGGCCATCTACGGCAGCCACGGCGATACCCCGCGCGTCGTCCTCGCCCCGAAGAACGTCGAGGACTGCTTCTACCTCGCGATGGAGGCCGTCCGCATCGCCCGCGCCTACTCGACCCCGGTGCTGCTGCTCACCGACCAGGCACTCTCCTCCCGCATCGAGGCCTTCGACGAGCCCGACCTGAAGGCGCTGATGGTGCCCCCGGGGCCGGACCGCACCGAGCGGCCCGCCGACTTCAAGCCGTACCCGCTCGACCGCCAGACCCGCCACGCGCCGGCCGGCACCCGCATCGCCTCCGGGAAGTACCCGGTGGTCACGGGCCTCGAGCACGACGAGTTCGGCCACCCCACCGGCAGCCCCAAGCTGCACGCCCAGATGAACGCCAAGCGCCGCGAGAAGATTAAGGCCCTCGCCGCCACCCTCCCCGCGCCGGAACTGAGCGGCGACGCCTCGGGCGAAGCCCTCATCGTCACCTGGGGCTCCAACTACGGCCCCGCCCGCGAGGCGCTCGAGCGCATCCGCGCCGCCGGCGTCTCCGCCGGCCACCTCCACATCCGCCACGTCCACCCCCTGCCCCCCGGCCTCGACGAGGTCCTCGCCCGCTACCGCAAGGTGGTCGTGGCCGAGCTCAACGACGAGGGCGTCTACGGCTTCGGCCAATTCGCCACCCTCCTCCGGGCCCGCTACGCGCTGCCGTCAATCGTCAGCACCTGCAAGACCGACGGCCTCACGTTCAAGGTGAGCGAGTTGGTCGCCGGCGTCGCCCGCCACCTCGGCAACGCCACCCTCGAGAGCCTGGTCAGCCAGGCCCGGCCCAGCCCGCTGGCCACCCGCTGAACCCCAACCCTTCCCGACCCATGTCCACCGCTGTCGCCACTCCTCCGCCCCCGGCCGGAGCCCCCCTCACCAAGAAGGTCCTCACCGCCGACCATCCCACGTGGTGCCCCGGGTGCGGGGACTTCGCCGTCCTCGCGTCGTTCTACCGGGTGCTCGAGAAACTCCAGTACCCGCACGAGAAGATCGTGACGTTCGCCGGTATCGGCTGCTCGTCCCGCTTCCCCTACTTCGTCAACACCCACGGCGGGCACTTCATCCACGGCCGCGCCCTCCCCTTCGCCGCCGGCATCAGCCTCGGCGGGGATGACCTCCACGTCTTCGTCTTCGGCGGCGACGGCGACGGGTTCTCCATCGGCGGCAACCACCTCACCCACACCGCCCGCAAGAACGTCCGGATCACCTACGTGATTATGGACAACTCGGTCTACGGCCTCACCAAGAAGCAAACCTCCCCCACGTCGCCCATCGGCTTCAAGTCCAAGACCGACCCCTGGGGCGCCCTCGACCAGCCGATCAACCCGATGCGCACGCTCCTCAACAGCGGCGCCACCTTCGTCGCCCGCAGCCACGCCACCCAGGTCAACCATATGACCGAGATGATGCTGCGCGCCGCCCGCCACGATGGCTTCTCGGTGGTCGAAATCCTCTCGGAGTGCGTGGAGTTCTTCGAGGGCGCCTTCGACGCCGCCATCCCCCGCAAGGGCGGCCATTGGGTGCTCATCGACGAGAAGAAAAACGACGGCTCGCCCGAAGACGCCGCCCGCCACGATGTGAGCGACGAGTTGGCCGCCTTCCAACTGGCCGGCCAAGCCTGGCCCGGGAAGTTCGGCGTGTTCTACGAGAACAAGACCCGCCGCACCAAGAATGCCCTCGAGGCCGAGCTCATTGCGAAAACCCGCGAGAAGACCAAGGGCGCCACCGACCTCGCGCTGCTCCAAGCGACCTTCGCCAAGCTCCGCTGACGCGCGGCCTCTGGCCCGCCTCAGCCTTCCGACCGCGGCCCCCCGGCCGCGGTCTTTTTTCTGCCCGCGCGGCCTTCGGCCGGACGCCAGCGGCGGCCCCGACCCTTCAACTTTGTAAGCTTCCCGCAAGGAGCCCGCAAGGGAGCTGTGGCATCGTGGCCGCACTGTTCACCACGATGCATTCCTATCCCTCGCTCCCCTTCAACCGCCGGCCGGTCCTCCGGACCGCGTGCCTCCTCGCCCTCGCGGGCGCAGCGGCCGCCGGCGCGCAATCTCTGCTCGCCGCCGCCCCCCAGGACCGCGTCGAACTCCGGCGTGACGAACGTCCGATCAACCGCACCGGCGGAGAAGCCGCGAGCTTCTCCCCCGTGGTCAAGCGCGTCGCCCCCAGCGTGGTCAAGATCACCACCGCGACCAAGGCCCGCCGCACCGCCACCGCCACCGCGCTCCCACCCGGTTTCGATCACCCGCTGATGCGCCCCTTCTTCGGCCCGGGCGCGCCCCGCCTCGAGCAGCCCCCGCAGGCCGGCCTCGGCTCCGGCGTGATCCTCTCCTCGGACGGCTACATCGTGACCAACAACCACGTCATTCAGGGCGCCGATGAGGTCTCGGTGCAGATGGACGACGGCCGTGACTTCAAGGCCCGCGTCGTCGGCCGCGATCCGCAGACGGACATCGCCGTGCTCAAGGTGGAAGCCAGCGACCTGCCCGCCGCGACCGTCGCGGACAGCGACCGCGTCGAGGTCGGGGATCGCGTGCTCGCGATCGGCAATCCCTTCGGCATCGGCGAGACGGTCACCACCGGCATCGTCAGCGCGCTGGGCCGCCGCGCCGGCCTCGGCCTCGAATACGAGGACTTCGTGCAGACCGACGCCGCCATTAACCCGGGCAATTCCGGCGGGGCCCTGGTCGACATCGAGGGCCGCCTGATCGGCATCAACACCGCGATCCTCAGCCGCACCGGCGGGTTCCAGGGCGTCGGCCTCGCCGTCCCCGCCAACTTGGTCAGCCAGGTGGTCAACGGTCTCGTCGCCCACGGCAAAGTGGTGCGCGGCTACCTCGGGGTCTCCGCCCAGGACCTGACGCCCGCCCTCGCCGAGACGCTGAAGCTGGACGACCGCCGCGGCGCCCTCGTCGCCGAGGTCCGCCCGCAGAGTCCCGCCGTCAAGGCTGGCCTGCGCACCGGGGACGTCATCGTGTCGGTCAACGGAGAGCCCGTCGAGGACGCCCACCGCCTGACCTTCCGCGTCGGCGCGATCGCCCCCGGCACGAAGCTTGAGCTCCGCATCCTGCGGGACGGGGAGCAGAAGACGCTCCGGGCGACCGCCGCCGAACGTCCCGCCCTCCTCGCGGCCGCCGGCCCCGACGGGGCGCCCGAGGCCAGCGCCGACACGGGCGCGCTGGCGGGAGTGACCTTCGGTGACCTCTCGCCCGAACAGCGCCGCCGGCTCAACGTCCCCGCGCGCGTCGAGGGCGCGCTCGTCACCGGGGTTGCGCCCGAGTCCGCCGCCGCCAAGGCCGGCATCCGCCCCGGGGACCTGGTGCTCGAGATCAACCGGCAGCCCGTCCGTTCCGCGGAGGATGCCGCGGCGGTGATCGTGGCCGGCAGCGACGCCCGGACCCTGCTCCGCCTCTATTCGCGGGGCAACAGCCGCTACGTGGTGGTCGATGAGCGCGAGGCCGCCCAGTGAGCCCGTTCCCTTTGGTGGTTCAGGGGTGATACGCCGCGAGGCCCCGGCCGGGATCGGCCGGGGCTTCGTCCCTTCCCGCGCCCGCACTTGCCTCCCCCGCCCCTCCCGCGAAACCTGTCCCTATGCGCGTGCTCGTCGTCGAGGATGATGCCAAGATCGCGTCCTTCGTGACCCGCGGCCTGAAGCAGGCGGGCTACGCGGTGGACCACGCCCCCGATGGCGATACCGCGCTGGCCCTACTGGATTCCACGGCCTACGACGCCGCGATCGTCGATGTAATGCTGCCGCGGCTGGACGGCATCAGCCTCGTCAAGCGCGCCCGGGCCGCCCGCCGCGAGTTACCCGTGCTGTTCCTCAGCGCCAAGGGCTCCGTCGAGGACCGCGTGCGGGGCCTGCAGGCCGGGGGCGACGACTACCTGACGAAGCCCTTCGCCTTCTCCGAGCTGCTCGCGCGCGTGCAGGCGCTGATTCGCCGCGCGACCGCCGCGCCCGAGGCGACCCGGCTCACCGCCGGTGACGTGAGCTTGGACCTCGTCTCGCGCGCGGTGACCTGCGCCGGCGCACCCGTCGACCTGCAACCGCGGGAGTTCGCGCTGCTCGCGTTCCTGCTGCGCCACGCGGGGCGGCCCGTCAGCAAGACGATGATCCTCGAGCACGTCTGGGACTACAGCTTCGACCCGCAGACCAACGTCGTCGACGTGGTGATGTCGCGGCTGCGGGCGAAGATCGATCCCGACCACCGGCGCATCGAGACCGTACGCGGCGTCGGCTATGTGCTGCGCCCCAGCAAGGGCTGACCCGTGGCCACCGGCCCTCTCCAACGTTTCCGGCGTTCGCTGGCCCTGCGCCTTGCCCTGCTCTACGCGGGCGTGTTCGCGGTCGGCTCCGCCCTGCTCTTCGGGTTCCTCTACTGGACGCTCACGGAGGCGCTCAACGACCGGGAACAGGCCACCGTGGAGCGCCGCGCCACCGAGCTCGCCGAGCTCTACGCCCGCGGTGGCCCCGCCCTGCTCCGCGCCCGCCTCGACCGGGAGGCTGCCGCCGGGGGCCGCGCCTTCTTCGTCCGAGTCCTGCGCCCGGATAATTCCCTCGTCCTGGTCTCGGTGCCGCCCGACTGGATCGAAACCCAGGTGGAACGGCTCCCCTTTCCGGGCCTGATCGTCACCCGCCCGACTTACACCGTGCGCATCCCGCAGGACGCCCTGCGCGACTATGCCATCGCCGGCGTGACGCTACCCGACCGCAACTTCCTGCAGGCGGGCATCCTGATCGAGAGCCAGACGGTGCTCTTCGCGCCGTTGCGCCGCGCCTTCGCGCTCGCCGGCGGCGGGGGCCTGCTCCTGTCCTTTCTGCTCGGCACCCTCGTCGCGTGGCGCGCCACGGGCCCGCTCCGCGCCGTGGCGGAGACCGCCGGCCGCATCCTCGCGACGGGCGACCTCGCCGCTCGCGTGCCGGGTGGCGCAGGCCGCGGCGAACTGGCCGCGCTCGTGCGGCAGTTGAACACCCTCCTCGAGCGCAACGCGGTCCACGTCCGCGGGCTGAGTGAGATGCTCGATAACCTCGCCCACGATCTCCGCACGCCCCTGACCCGGCTCCGCGGCGCGGCGGAACTGGCCCTGCAGGACGGCGGCGATCCCGCGGAGGCCCGTGCGGCGCTCGCCAGCTGCATTGAGGAGACCGACCGGTTGCTCCACCTGCTGGAGGTGCTGCTGGACGTTTCCGCCGCCGAGGCCGGCGTCTTGCGGCTCCACCGGGAAACGATCGACCTCGGCGAATTGGTGTATCGCGCCGTCGACCTTTACCGGGAGGTGGCCGAGGAACGGCGCATCCGCGTGCGGATCGAGCAGGCCGTACCCGTGCCGGCGCGGGTGGATGCGGTGCGTCTGGGGCAGGCCGTGAACAACCTCCTCGATAACGCCCTCAAGTACACCCCCGAGGGCGGCAATGTGGTCCTCGCAGTGCGGCCCGCGCCGGAGGGCGCGGCGTTGGAGGTCCGGGACGATGGTCCGGGCATTCCCGAGGCGGAGCGAGAAGCGGTGTTCCGTCGCCTGTACCGTTCCGACGCCAGCCGTTCCCAGCGCGGGCTCGGGTTGGGCCTGAGTATGGTGAAGGCGATTGTCGAGGCCCACGGGGGCACCGTACGGGCCACCGCCGCCCCCGAGGGTGGAGCGTGCCTGCGCGTGCAGCTGCCCGGGGACGCGATCGCGAAGGCCTAAGTCGCACAAGCGCCTAACCTAAATAAGGTTAAGGGACAGCTAGCCGCCTCAACCACCGAAGAGCAGGACGAGTTGTCGGACTAAACTGGCCCGCAGGGCACGCGGAGCGCGCCTTTTCCGCGGCGTCAAATCCCCTTAAGTCGCTTGGATGCGCTGGGTTAACGCGCTCCTGCTCGTCGCTGTACTCGTCCCTTGATCCCGCCTTGATCCTAGCTGGATCCTACCTGAACCCTTCGGTTATCCTTCGGTTATTGTTCGGTTTTACCTAGGGAACGCCAATGAGCTTCCTCTGAGAGACCGAAGGATGACCGAAGGATGACCGAAGGATAACTCAGGGAGTACCGAAGGGTAAAGCTTGGCAGAGGATCGGGAACTTGAAACGGAGCTAGTGCGGAACTGGCAGGGATGACGGGCCGCCGCGGCTCTACGGCCAGCTAATCGGCAGCGCTACTCGTTTGGGGCCCCGAACGTGTTTGGCGCCTCCGGCGCGGCTTAATCCCAGAGGGTCCGCAGGTGCGGGTAGGCCTGGATGGCGGCGTCCGCGGTGAGGAGCGTCAGCCCGTGGTGGCGGGCCGTGGCGACGATCATCCGGTCAGCGGGGTCGGCGTGGAAGCTGCCCGGCAGGGTGCAGCTGTCCACCGCGATGGCAGGCAGCAGCGGTAGGAGGGAGACGAAGTCGGGATGGAGGGCAGCGGCGAGCCAGTCGGAGACCGGGCGCCCGAGTTGGAGGCGGCCGCGGGTGCTGAGCAGGGCGATCTCCCAAGGGGTGATGGAGGCGACCCCGAAAGGCAGGTTGGCCGGGTCGCCCAGAATGGCCTGAACCTGCGCCGGGAGCCGCTCGGGGGCTTCGAGCGCCCAGATCAGGGTGTGGGTGTCCAGCAGGTAGCGCATTGGGGCGGCTCAGTCACGCGCGGCGCCCCATTCGGCGGGATCGGCGGCCGGGGAGAAAGGCGCCTCGTAGCGCAGCACGGAGCCACGCAGGGAACCGAGCCAGTCGGCGGGGCGAGCGGTGCGCTCTAGGGCCGGCGGGGACACCACGGCGATGACGCGCCCCCGGTTAGTGACTTCGATGCGCTGCGGATGGGTATCGAGTTCGCGGAGCAGGGCGGTGCACCGCGCCTTGAAGGCCGAAACAGAAATCTGCGTCGTACTCATTGTTGGAAGTTGGAAGTTTGAGCGTTAATAGTCAAATGGTCACTTTGATAGTCATTTACTACAACTCGCTGATTTGAATTACTTTAAAGCTCCTCAGCTCCCTTCCCTGGACAGCCCCTCCCGCTCCCAGGGTCACGGGTTGGAGCGAGGGCCAACCGAATTGTTGGCCCTACAGGGTCAGGCCGTGAATCGCTAGTGACCGTCCGGAGCTACGGTATCCGGGCCGGCGCGGCCAGTCCCCGCAAGCGCAGCGCCGCCTTTACGCCGTGCTTCGCTGGATGGCGGACCGCGTGCCGGATGAGCCACTTGCGTTCCTCCGACGCCCCGACGACCCAGCGCGCGCAAACCTCGAACGCCAGGTCAGGATGGTCCTTGGCGATGTCGCCTAGGTGATTCGCCACGCTCCGGCGCACGTAGAGATCCGGATCGTCCTTCAACGCCTCCAGGAGCGGCAGGGTGGGACGCGGATCGGTCACAAAGGCGGGGATGCGCTCCGCCCAGGGGAGCCGCGGACGCGAGCCCTCCGAGCACAGGCGGCGCACGTGGGGATCGGGATCCCGCGTCCACTGCAGCAGGCGGGCGAGCGTGCGCGATTGCTCCTGTCGCAGGAAGATCCGGAGGGAAAATTCCGCGGTGAACCGCCGCGTGAGCTCGTATTGGGCGCGCATCGAGGCCTCGAACGGATCGCGGCCGCCGTTGCCCGCCGGATCGAGGCCGTAGGCGGCGACGAAGCTGACGTGCGGCAGATAGAAAAACACCCCGAGGCCCAATCCTTCCGTCCGGGTGTGCGGCGGGGTCAGGGAACGGAGGATCACGTCGAGGGCGTCCTCGTAGCGCGCCGGCAGGTGGGCGCGCAGCGCGCGGGCGAGATGGCGTCCGCGCTGGAGGATCGCGAGCGGGCCGAGCCCCGCGCGGGCGGTGCGGCCAAAGCCGGCGCGATCGAACCGCGGGTACGCGAGCGCGAGGTTATGCGCGAGGCAGTCGATGGCCTCGGCGTCGAGGAGCGCGGCGAGCGAGCTGCCCTTAGCGATCGCACGCGGGGCGGCAGGGAGGCGGGGCTGCAGGGCGGGTTGGGACACGGCGGTGGCAGCTGGGCATAGGTCGTGACCCGCCGGAAGGGAAGCCCGGCCCGTGGGCGGACCTTGGCTCGGCCGCGCCGCCTTGGGCTGAACTTAAAGGACATAGCTCCTTGAAAGTTGACCCGGAGTTTCCGCTGCTGTCGCTTCCCCGCTTGTGCGCCCACCCCTGCTGCCCCTAGCCGCCCTGTTCTTTGCCGCCGCCGCGTCCCTCGCCGCACAAGCGAAGTTCACCCAGCCCCCGGCCGTGACGCCGAACCCCAACCCGCGCGCGCCGCTGTCGGCGGTGCTGACCTTTGCGACGGATGTCCCGACCGCGACGCAGGTGCGCATCGCGGACGACGCCGGCCGCACGTGGGAGCTTACCTTCGACGAGGCCTCGGCGCCGCAGCGGGGGCTGGCGCTGGTCGGCTTCCGTCCCGGCCGCCGCCACGAGATCCGTGTCGTCGTGCGTGACCGCGCTGGTCGTGAAACCGCGGCGCCCGCCACGCTCTTGTTCCAGGCGCCGCCGCTGCCCGCGGCACCGGACGCCTTTCCCCCGTTCACCGTCACGCGGGATTCCTCGGCTAAACTGGAGCCGGGCTACACGCTGCTCAGCGTGCGCCGCCAGGGTCCGGGGCGGCCGACCGATCCGTTCAACACCGGCTGGGGTATGATCGTGGCCATCGATGCCGAAGGCGTGCCCGTCTGGTACTATGAGGCCAGTGCACGGATCAGCGACTTCGAGCGCGGGCCCAACGGCAACCTGTTCCTCTGCACGCTGGAGTACGAAATCCTCGAGATCGACCTGCTCGGCAACGAGGTCGCGCGCTGGCACGCCGCCGGGCGACCCAAGGGGGCCGGCCCGGGCATCAGCGTGCCGACGATGACGTTCCACCACGAGATCGACCTGCTGCCGGGCGGCAATCTCGTCGTGCTCGGCACCGACCGACGGGCCTTGCCCAACTATTACACCAGCGAGACCGACGCCAGCGCGCCCCGGCAGACCCAGCAGGTGATGGGGGACGAGGTCATCGAGTTTAGCCGCGAGGGCCGGGTCGTCCGCAAATGGAACGCCTTCGACCACCTCGATCCGTACCGCATCGGGTACGAAACCTTCAGCGGGTACTGGGAGCGTCGGGGATTTCCCGGCACCCTGGACTGGTCCCACGCCAACAACCTCGTCTACGACCCGACCGACGACTCGCTGCTGGTCAGTTTCCGCTACTTGGCGGCCATCGTGAAGATCGATCGCGTTTCCGGTCAGGTAAAATGGATCTTGGGCAAGCCGGATGGCTGGGCGGAGAAGTACCGTCCGCTTCTGTTCCGAGCGGAGGGAGACCTGCAATGGTTCCAGCACCAGCACTCCCCGTTCCCGACCTCCCGGGGCACGCTGATCGTCTTCGACAACGGCAACTACGGCACGATGCCGTTCACCCCGCCGAAGCCGCGCGCGGAGACCTTCAGCCGGGCCGTCGAGTACCAGCTGGATCCCGAGCGTCGCACCGTGCGGCAGGTGTGGGCGTCGGCGCAGGGCCCGGGGCCCGACACCGTCCTGAGCGAGGCGATGGGTAATGCCGAGCAGCTGCCGAGAACCGGTAATGTGCTCGTCTTCTATGGCGCCCTGAACCGCGCCGGGGGGGCCAGTTGGAGTCGGGGGCGCGAGTACACGCATACGACGCCCGCGCGCGTGCTCTGGGAGGTAGTGGCCCGCGATCCGCAGGGGAAGACGGGCTGGCAGTTCTTTTGCGGCACCCGCTGGGCCAACCTGCAGCGCCCCTGAAGCGCCGCGCCAATACGGCGTCAGGCCGTGAATCGCTAGTCGTAGGCCGATTCTACGGGCCTGTGCCGAATGCAGGCGCCTGCTGGCCGGACGCTCACCCGCATCCCCGCCGCAGACTAGCGACTCACGGCCTGACCCCGTAGGGATGGGAGCCCCGGCTACAATAATGCGCTTGAGTTCAAGCCCAGCGGCAGGACTGCAAGCTTCCGCGGTCCCGCGCCCTTGTCTAGCAACAGGCTCCCGGAGGCCAGCAGAGGCGCTTTCTCGCCACACGAGTAGCAGACGGGCACCCAACGGCCCAAATGGCTTAAAATGGCCCGGGAGGGGCAAAAGCCAGCGCCCCCCGATTTTTGTCAAGTCCGCGACAAGACAGATCCCTTCGCGTACCTAGGCGGGCTCGCGCCGGACCCGATGGGGACCTTCAGGGTGGCTTTACACGCTTTGCGGGAGCCGCGGCCGGCCAGGGCCTGAACTGGCCAGATCAGGATCCCCACGGGGCGCCGGCTTGGACGTTTTCGCGGGACTGGCTGAGGGCACGTAGGGTGGTGAGATCGCCGCGTATCAGGGCCTCCTTCTTGGCGCGGGACCAGCGTTTGAGTTGCCGCTCGCGCGCGATCCCTATCGCCAGCGGGAAGGGCCCTTCGCAGTACACGAGTCTGGGTTCCCGGTGATCCGCCGGGTGTTTGCCGCCGTCCCCGTTACGGTGGTGGATCAGTCGCTCGGCCACGTCCCAGGATTGCCCGATGTAGTAGGAGTGGTCCGCGTGTTCGAGGAGGTAGACCCAGACAAACCCGGGGAGGCGTGGCGGCGGTGTGATAGAGGGAAAGCTCACGCCCGCAGATGGCCCAGCTTCCGCTTCCGCCGCCATCGTACCGAAACCCCAATTTGCGTAGTCCCCATTCGACGAGCTCAGGCCCTTCGTCGCGGCGCGCAGGCGGCCTGCCATGAGCAAGGCCCGAAAGGGCCGCGTCGAATGGCTGCCCGACATGGATTCGAACCATGACTAGGCGAGTCAAAGTCGCCTGTGCTGCCGTTACACCATCGGGCAAGGACGCCAGCACGCTGTCTCGCCCGCCGAGTCGGTCAAGGGCGGAAACCGGCACCGGATCAAGTTGCCCGCCTGCCCGCCGCCTGTCTGGCTCCACCGCCGTGAAGCCGAAGCCGCCCGTCCCCCGCTCCCTCGCCCGCGTCCTCCTCTCGGGGGCCCAGATCCGGCGCCGGGTCCGCACGCTCGCCGCCGAAATCAAGGCGGTCTACGGCGAGGAGGAATTCACCCTCATCTCCCTCATCAACGGGGCGGTGATGTTCACCAGCGACTTGATGCGCGAAATCGACAACCCGGTCCGCCTCGACTGCATCCGCGTCTCCAGCTACGGCGCCCAAACGACCTCGATCGGCACACCCCAGCTCATCTCCAGCCTCACCCTCGACATCCGCCGTCGGCACGTGCTGGTGATCGACGATATCCTCGACACCGGCAAGACGCTGCAATTCGTGACGAAGCTCATCCGCCGCCACCGCCCGGCCAGCCTCCGCACCTGCGTGCTGCTGGACAAGAAAGCGCGCCGCCAAGTGACCATCGAGGCGGACTTCGTCGGCTTTACCATCCCCGATGAATTCGTGGTGGGCTACGGCCTCGATTTCGCCGAGCGCTACCGCAACCTGCCCTGCATCGGCGTGCTGCGGCCGGAACTGCAGCACGCCTGAACCGCGCCGGGTCCACCCCGGCCGCGGTACTCAGAAGGTGTGGATGAAGAGCCCGGAACGTAGCTTGGGCTCGAACCAGGTACTCTTCGGCGGCATAATCTGACCCGCGTCGGCAATATCCATCAGCTGCGTGAGCGTCACCGGGTACATCGAGAACGCCACGCCACCTTCCGCATCAACTCGCTTGGCCAGCTCCGCGGTGCCGCGGATGCCGCCGACGAAGTCAATGCGCTTGCTGGTGCGGACATCCGCGATGCCCAGCACCGGGCCGAGGAGACGGTCCTGCAGCACGCTGACGTCGAGGCGCGCGACCGGGTCCGCGTCCGGAGCTGGCGTGCAGTTAAGGCCGTACCATTTGCCGCCGAGGTACATACTGACCTGGCCGACGGCGGCCGGGGCGGGCGCCGCGCCCTCGCGCAGGCCAAAGCGGGCGCGCACCTCCGCGAGGAAGGCCTCCGGGGCGAGCCCGTGCAGGTCGACGACGATCCGGTTGTAAGGGAGAATCTTTAGCTCACTGGCCGGGAAGAGCACGCAGAGGAACCAGTTGTACTCCTCGTCGCCGCGGTGGGCCGGATTGCGCTCGCGCCGCAGGCGCGCTACCCGAGCGGCGCTGGCCGCGCGGTGATGACCGTCCGCGATATAAGTCACCGGGACCGCGGCAAAGGCGCGGATCCACTCCGCGCCGCCCGGGATCCGCCAAACCGTGTGGCGGATGCCGTCGGGCGCGGTGAAATCGTGCTGCGGCGGCGTGCGCACGAGGACGTCAGCCAGGGCGGTGAGGGACGGCTGATCGCGGTAGGTGAGGAACACGGGGCCGGTATCGGCACTGAGGGTGTCGATCAGGCGCGTGCGGTCGTCCTCCTTGTCCTTGCGGGTCTTCTCGTGGCGCTTGATGAGCCCGGCGTCGTAATCGTCCACGTGGCAGCCGGCGACGAGGCCGCGCTGGACGTGGTCGCCCATCCGCTGCTGGTACAGGTAAAGGCTGGGCTCGGTCTCGCGGCGCAGGACCCCTTGGCGCTGGAGGGCCTCGAAATTGGCGCGGGCGCGGGCGTAGACCGCGTCGGAGTACGGGTCGGTCTCCGGGGGGAGGCCGATCTCGGCGCGGTCCACGTGAAGGAGGCTATGGGGTCGGCCGGCGGCGAGGGCGGCGGCCTCGGCGGTGTTGACCACGTCGTAGGGCACGCAGGCGACCTCGGGGGCGAGGGCGGGGTCGGGGACGAGGCCTTGGAAGGGATGGAGGCGCATAAAGCAAGAGCCCGGCGAGGGCATCGCCGGGCGGGAGGGAAACCAGGGGCTGGGACCGGGGCTTACTTCTTCCCGGCGCCGCGCTTAAACTTCGAGGTGAACTTCTCGACGCGGCCGGCAGTGTCGACCAAGCGCTTCTCGCCAGTGTAGGCGGGGTGAGAGTCGCTCGTGACGTCGCGCGCGACCACGAAGTACTCCTCGCCGTCGATCTGCTCCTTGCGGGCCGACTTCATCGTGGAGCGGGTCAGGAATCGGCGGCCGGTGCCGATATCGAGGAAGCAGACGTTGTTGAGGGTGGGATGGCCTTCGGCTTTCATCGCGGAAAAGAGGGGGCTGGAGGGTTAGCCTTGGCGGGCCTTGTAGCGGGGCTCGACCTTGTTGATCACGTAGATCTTGCCCCGGCGGCGGACCACCTGGCAGGCGGGGTGACGCTTTTTGGCGGACTTGATGGAGGAAACGACTTTCATAAAAGGGCAGAGAACACCCCGCGGCCGGGGGGAGTGTCAACGGAATAGTTGGCCGGCGTCAGTTGCGTTCCGGGTCCTCGGGCTCGCCCGCGAGCAAGCGCCATTCGTCCCCCTCGCGGCCGAGCAGCGTGCGCCAGAGCGAGGCATCGTGGGGCAGCGCCAGCAGATCCTCGGCGAGCAGGGCGACCACCCAGGACTGCGCGCGGAGTTCCCCCTCCAGCTGCCCGGCGGACCAGCCGGAGTAGCCGAGGAAGCCGCGGACGTGGGCGCCCTCCTCCCCGACCAGTTGGGCCGCGCGGTCCAGTTCGAGGCCGAAGTGGAGGCGGACGCCGTCGGGCGCGACCTGCCAGCCCGCGAGGAGGAGTTGCCCGGGCTCGACCGGGCCACCGGTGTAGAGCGGGACGGCCGCGAGGGGCCCGAGCGCGAACTCGCCCTTGAGTTCGCCGAGGCGTCGGCCGAGCGGACGATTGAGGACCAGCCCGCGGGCGCCCTCCGTGTCGTGGAAGGACATCAGCACGACCGTCCGGCGGAAGTTGTCGTCGCGCAGGCCCGGGTGGGCCAGCAGGAGGGAGCCGGCGACGGAAACGGGGGGAAGCTGGCGGCGGCCGGCCATCGGGCTCAGAGGCGCAGGATCCGCACCCCGGCGTCCGCCAGCAGCGGGGCGACCAGCGGGTCGTTCTGGTAATCCAGCCGGTACTTGATCTCGGTGATCCCCGCCGAAGCGAGGATCTTGGCGCAGTTAATGCAGGGGTAGTGGGTGACGTACGCCACGCAGCCGACGACAGGGCTGCCGCGGCGGGCGGCGTCGGCGACCGCGTTCTGCTCGGCGTGGACCGTGGCCTGCTCGTGGCCGTCGCGAACGCGGGAAACGTGGGGCGTGCCGGGGAGGAAGCCGTTGTAGCCGGCGGCGACCAGCCGGTGCCGGTGCTCGCCGCCGGTGACGATCACGCACCCTACTTGGAGCCGCGCACAGTTGGAGCGGGAGGCCATCAGCACGGCCGTGGCCATAAAGTACTCGTCCCAGCTGGGGCGGTGCGGGAAGCGCGCGGCGGCCTCCGCGATCAGGTCGACCGGGGCGGGAGTCGCGGGGGAGGAGTCGGAGGGCATCGCGGGGAAAGAGGCACCTTGGGCGGGGCGGGCTCGGGGGGCAATCCCGCGGTGGGGGCGGCGCCGCGCGCGGGGTTGACCGGCGGGCCCGCGCGCCCCCACCCTGCCCCGATGGCGAGACTCGAGGAACTCGTGGCCTACTGCGATCGGCGGACGCGCCGAAGCGCCTTCACCGACGCCCCCGGGGCGTGGAACGGCCTCCAAGTAGCGAACCGGGGCCGCGTGACCCGGATCGGCGCGGCAGTGGACGCAGGCCGCGAGCCGTTCCGGCAGGCGGTCGCGGCTGGCGTGGATTTCCTCATCGTGCACCACGGGTTGTTCTGGGATCCGGCGCGGCCGTTGACCGGGGCGGCCTACGAGCGCGTCGCGACGCTGGTCGAGGGGGGCTGCGCCCTGTATTCGAGCCACCTGCCGTTGGACGCGCATCCACGGCTAGGCAATAATGCCCTGCTGGCGCGGCAGGTCGGCCTGCGGCCGAAGCGGCCCTTCCTGGTGCGGGACGGCGAGGCGATCGGGTGCGTGGCAGACGCCAAGCTGGAGCGGGCGGAATTGCGCCGGCGGCTGGAGGCGGCGTATCCCCGCGTGGTGGCCATCGAATGCGGCCCGGCGCGCGTCGGGGCCGTGGCCTTTTGCAGCGGTTCCGGCAACAGCGCGGTGCCCGAGCTGGGGAAGGCGGGGGCGGACACCCTCGTGACTGGCGAGTTGCGGGAGGAGTGGTTCAACCGGGCGCAGGAGGAGGGGCTCAACCTGTACTGCTGCGGGCACTATGCGACCGAGGTCCACGGCGTACGGGCGCTGGCCGCGGACCTGTCGCGGCGCTTCCGGCTGCCGTGGGAGTTCATCGGCACGGACAATCCCCTGTAGGCCATTTGGGACTTTTCCCCGCCCCCAACCTGCCTTCTGCTGCCGCGATGAAGACGTTCGCCATCCTCAACGGCCCCAACCTCGACCGACTCGGCAAGCGGGAGCCGGAGATCTACGGCCGCGCGACCCTGGCCGACCTCGAGCGCGCCCTGCGGGCGGAGTTCGAGGCGCGCGTCCGGCTGGAGTTTTTCCAGTCGAACCACGAGGGGGCCCTGATCGACCGGATCGCGGCGTGGGCGGACGCGAAGGTGGACGGCCTCGTGCTCAACGGCGGAGCGTTCACCCACACCAGCGTCGCGCTGCGGGACGCGCTGGCGGGCGCGAAGCTGTCGGCGGTGGAGGTGCACCTTTCCAACCTCTACCAGCGCGAGGAGTTTCGGCACCGCTCCCTGACCGCACCGCTGTGCCTCGGCGTGATCACGGGGCTCGGCTTCGAGGGTTACCACGCCGCCGTGAGGTTCCTGCTCCAGCGCGGATGAGCGAGCCAGTTCCTTGGCTGGTGTGCCACACCCGCCCCCGGTGTGAGAAGAAGTTCGCCGCGCTGATGCGGGCGGAGGCGTTCGAGCATTACCTGCCGCTGGTGAGCAGCACCCGCCGGTACGGCACGCGGAACCGGACCTTCACCAAGCCGCTGTTCACGGGGTACGTGTTCGCCGCGGTGCCGCCGGAGCTGAAGCCGCGGATCTACCAGCAGGAACTGCTGGCGCGGGCGATCGCGGTGCCAGAGCAGGAGCGGTTCCTGCGGCAGATGGACGAGGTGCGCAAATTGATCGCCTCAGGCCTCGACCTGAGCGTGCGGCCGCTGCTGCGCAAGGGACGGCGGGCGCGGATCAAGGCGGGGCCCTTGTACGGATTGACCGGGATCGTGGAGAATCCGGACGCGCCGCGGGGCATCATCGTGGCGGTGGATGTGTTGCAGCAGGGGGTACTCGTGACCTTGCCCGTGGAACATTTGGAGCCCGTGGATTAGGCGGGCGGACCCGCCGGGGACCGGCTACCGCAGGGCGAGCCAGGCCCAGTTCGCCACGTGCAGGGTGACGGCGGTCGCGAGGGCGGCGCCGAGGTCGTCAGCCACCACGCCCCACCCGCCCGGCAGGTCCTGGAGCCGGCTGATACCCAGCGGCTTCAGGATGTCGTAGAAACGAAACAGTGCGAAGCCAGCCAGCAGGACCTGCCAAGCGGGGTGCGCGGCGGTCAACTCGCCCCAGCCGAGGAAGCAGAGGGGCAACGCGATCACCTCGTCTAGTACCACGCAGCCGGGGTCCGAACGTCCCAGCCGGGCTTCGGCCTCGCCGCAAAGCAGGGCGGCGACCACGGCAGCCACGGCCGTGCCGGCCAGCAGGGCCCCGGCGCCGGCGCCGCGGAAGAGCACCGCGTAGGTCAGGAGGCCGGCGAGCGAGCCCCAGGTCCCGGGCGCGGGCAGGCGCCGGCCAAGCGGACCGAGGGTGGCCGGGCCGAGCACCAGGGCGTCCGGCAACATCCGGAGCCAACGGAAGGGTTTCGCCGCCATCGCGGGATTAGTCGGTCAACACGTGGCCGTGGCGCCGGAAGTAGGTGATCCCCGACGTCACCGTGAGGACCGCGGAGAGGATGAACAGCAGGATCCCGAGCAGCCAGACCCCCGTGAGCCAGTGACGGTCCTGCCCGCCGTAGACCTCCCCGAAGTCCTGCGAGAGCATCCGGGAACCCATCAGCCAGCCGATGGCGTTGAGTTGCACAAAGGTCTTCACTTTGCCGCCGGTGTCGGCCTCGACGACCTGGCCCTTGGTGGCGGCGACCATCCGCAGGCCGGAGACGGCGAATTCCCGGCAGAGGATGCAGAGGAGCAGGAGCATCGCGGCGAGGTTGTAGCCCGCGAAGTAGTCCCCGTTCACCAGCGCGATCATCACCCCGATGACCAGCACCTTATCGATCACGCTGTCCATAAACCGGCCGAAGGCCGAGACGATGCCGCGGGCGCGGGCGATCTTGCCGTCGAGCCAGTCGGTGAGGGCGGCGATGATGAACAGCCAGAACGCGAGGGTGGCGGACCAGGGGAAGCGGGCGTACATCAGCCCGACGACCGCGAACATCAGCGGGATGCGCGAGAGCGTCAGGAGATTGGGCAGGGTCATCGGCGGGACGGAGGGAATCGGCGCGGGGCCGGGAGTGGCAAGCGCGGAGGGACCAGACGTCACGTGGCGCCGCGGGTTGCCAGAAATTCTGGGGGCGACGCGCTCAGAGGCTGACCTTAATCCCGCGGCGGAGGTAGGTGGGCACGTCGAGGTCCTGGCCGTCGAAGAGGTTGCGCTCCGTCCGCTCGAACTGCCCGCGGGTCTCGATCTCACCGAACCCGAATTCCTCTTGGGCCACCGGGGCGCCGGGAGCGGGGGCGGAGGCGGGCGCCGGGGCGGCCGGGGTGGTGGCGGCGACC